>NZ_CP073105.1:1556222-1867466 GCF_018138085.1 Stutzerimonas stutzeri | reverse complement strand
CGCGTCGCGCCAGGCGTTGCGCTGCTCTTCGGTGAGCATCAGGATTTCGCTCTTGCCGGTGTCGATGATGTTCTGCTTGGCCTTTTCGTTCAGTGCTTCGGCCTGCTTGTTCACCTCGACGGTCACCTCCTCGATGATCTGTTCGAGCTCGGTGCGCACCGGCGCCGGCAAGCCGTTCCAGAATTGGGTGTTGGTGATTAGCAGGTAGTTACCGATGCCATGGTTGGACTCGGTCATGTACTTCTGCACTTCGTAGTACTTCTGGCTGTAGATGTTCGACCAGGGGTTGTCCTGGGCGTTGACCACGCCGGTCTGCAGGCCCTGATAGATCTCGGCGAAGGCCATCTTGCGCGGAACCGCGCGCAACGCGGAATACTGTGCCGCCTGCAGGTCCGAAGGCTGCACACGGAACTTCAGCCCGCGCGCATCGCCAGGCTCACGCAGCGGCTTGTTCGCCGTGAACTGGCGCATGCCGTTGAGCCAGTAAGCCAGCCCGGTGATGCCCTTGTCTTCCATCGACTTGAGCATGGCCTTGCCCTTGTCCGACTGCTGGAAGCGCTGAGCCGCGGCGACGTCATCGAAGAGGAACATCAAGTCGAACAGCTGCAGCTGCTTGGTGTACTGCTCCAGCTTCGACGGCGCCGGTGCGAGCATCTGCACCTCGTTGAGCAGCAAGGCTTCCATCTCCTTGCCATCGCCATACAGCGATGAGTTGGGATACACCTCCACCTTGACCTGATCCGGCAGCCGCTCCTCCACCAGCTTCTTGAACAGCAGTGCGCCCTGCCCCTTGGGCGTGCTGTCGGCGGTGATATGGGAGAACTTGATCAGGATCGGATCGGCTGCCTGCACGGCAAAAACGCTGAACAGGGCCGAGGCGGCGAGCAGATGAGTGATACCACGGGTGAGTCGTGCCATGGAAAAGCTCCGTTTTGTAGTTGTGTGAGCCGGATAGCTGGCACGACTCTACCCCGCTGTCCTTTGCTGGCGACATTCATATTTGGCCAAGCGGGGCTTCGTTACTGGCGAAGGCCGCCGAAAATCTGCGCCGCTTTTCGCCACTTTTCAGCGGTTGCCTTCGCGAGCGGTGAGGTGCTCGAGCATCTGCCGCGCGGTAACCGACAGGCTTTCCAGATTGCGCACGCCGATCTTTAGTGCTCGCCGCGCCCAGGCGTCGGTCAGCGGGACGACCTCCACATCCAGCGCTGGCAGGTAGTTGCGCACCACCTGCTCGGGCAACACGCCGATGCCCATCCCGGTATGGATCATCCGGCAGATGGCCTCGAAGCTGCGTACCTGGATGCGCAGCCGCAACGGCGTGCCCACTTGCTGCGCGGCCTGCTGCAGCAAAGCATGCAGCGAGGCGTCCTGTTGCAGGCCGATGAAGTCGAAGCCAGCGGCGTCGCGCAGGGCGATGTGTTGCCGAGTGGCCAGCGGGTGCTCACGTGGCGTGACCAGCACCAGACTGTCCTCGCGATAGCCGAACACCTGTAGATCCTCGGCCGGCATGTGCCCGGCGAAGATTCCGATGTCGGTCAAGCCTTCGCGCAACGCACGCAGGGTGTCGCTGCTGACGCGCTCTTCCAGGTCGATCTTCACCTCAGGATGCAACCGCGCAAAGGCGCTCAGATCCTCCGGCAGGAACTCGATCACCGCCGAGGTGTTGGCATGGATACGCACATGCCCCTTCACGCCCTGGCTGAATTCGCTGAGATCGGCATCCATTTGCTGCAATCCGTCGAGCAGGTTGCGCGCGTGATGCAGCAGGGCATGGCCGGCGGGCGTCAATTCCACGCCTTTGGGTTGGCGGTAGAGCAGACTCACACCGAGCTGGCCCTCGAGATCACTGATGCGCTTGCTCACCGCCGCGAGCGCCAGATGCTCGCGCTCGGCGGCACGGGTAAGGCTGCGCTCGTCGGCTACGGCAACGAACAGGCGCAGGGTAACGAAATCGACACGCCGCATGGCTGGCTCTCGCATTCGCAGGTTACGAAGCGGCCACCATAAACCGCCAGAAGCGGAAAGGCATCAGCTGATAGCCTTCGTGCTTCACGAAACCAGCCTTGGCTATTCGGTAATTGTCCGCGGCGCGGCGCTCGGTCATCCTGCGCATATGATTCGACCCGGTACAGGTGTTGCGATGAACGAACAGAATGGAAACGGCCTGCCGCTGCAAGGCCTCAAGGTCGTCGAGATGGGCCAGCTGATCGCCGGCCCCTTCGCCAGCAAGATGCTCGGCGAATTCGGCGCCGAAGTGGTCAAGATCGAACCGCCTGGTGTGGGCGATCCGCTACGCAAATGGCGCAAGCTCAAGGATGGCACCTCACTCTGGTGGCACGTGCAGTCGCGCAACAAACAGTCCGTCACGCTCGACCTGAAGGCCGCCGAGGGCCAGCAGATCGTCCGTCGGCTGGTCGCCGAGGCCGATGTACTGGTGGAAAATTTCCGACCCGGCACCCTCGAAGGCTGGGGGCTGGGCTGGGACGAACTGTCCAAGCTCAACCCGCGCCTGATCATGCTGCGCATTTCCGGCTACGGTCAGACCGGCCCCTACCGCGACCTGCCCGGCTTCGGCGTAATCGGCGAAGCCATGGGCGGCTTGCGCCACCTGTCCGGCTATCCGGGCCAGCCACCCGTACGCGTGGGCATCAGCATCGGAGACTCGCTGTCGTCGTTGTATGGCGTCATCGGCGTGCTGCTCGCCCTGCAAGAGCGCAACCGCAGCGGCAAGGGCCAGGAAATCGATGTCGCCCTGTATGAATCGGTATTCGCCATGATGGAAAGCCTGGTGCCCGAATACGATGCCTTCGGCTACGTGCGCGAACCGGCCGGCAGTGCCTTGCCAGGCATCACGCCGTCCAATTCCTACCTGTGCAACGACGGCGCCTACGTGTTGATCGCCGGCAATGGCGACAGCATCTACAAGCGCCTGATGACCCTGATGGGTCGCCAGGACCTGGCCGAAGACCCGCGCTTTGCGCACAACGACGGTCGCGCCCAGCACGCCGAACTGATCGATGCCGCCATCGGCGAATGGACCATTCAGCACAGCCGCGACGACGTCATCGAAGCGCTCAAAGCGGCGCGCGTCCCGGCCGGCTACCCCTATACCGCCGCCGATATCGTCAAGGATCCGCATTACCTGGCACGACAGATGATCGAGCAGGTGCAGACCTTCGCCGGTCCGCTCAAGGTCCCAGGCGTGCTACCCAAGCTCAGCCGCACGCCCGGGCGTATCGGCACCGGCGGCCCGCAACTGGGCGAGCACACCGAAGACATCCTGGCGGGCCTCGGCCTCACCGACGAGCAACGCCAAGGGCTGCGCGAAAGAGGAGTCATCTGAACGCCCGCGGTGCACAGAGCTTCTGCTTTTTGTGGGAGCCCCGCCCCCGGGGCGAAGCTTTTGCTCTCGAGCGGGCAGAAAGCTCGCCTTCGCCGCGGGGGCGCGCCTCCCACAAAAGCAGTGCGACGAGTGCTTTGGCTCCTCTATGGAGCCCAAACCTTCCAGCATCACCCAAGCAAGGCTTTTGACCTTCTGTGGGAGGCCCGACCTTGGGGCGATGCTTTTGCTCTTGAGCGGGCAGAAAGCTCACCTTCGCCGCGGGGCGCGCCTCCCACAAAACAAAAGCGGCACGGATGCCGCCCTCTGTAGGAGGTAACACCCCAGAGCAAGGCTTTTGACCCTCTGTGAGAGGCCCGACCTCGGGGCGATGCTTTTGCTCTTGAGCGGGCAGAAAGCTCGCCTTCGCCGCGAGGTCGCGCCTCCCACAAAACAAAAGCGGCACGGATGTCGCCCGCTGTAGAAGATCCACCCAGAGCAAGGCTTTTGACCTTCTGTGGGAGCCCCGCCCCCGGGGCGAAGCTTTGCTCTTGAGCGGGCAGAAAGCTCGCCTTCGCCACGGGGGCGGGCCTCCCACAAAAACAAAAGCGGCACGGATGCCGCCCACTGTAGGAGATAACACCCCAGAGCAAGGCTTTTGATCTTCTGTGGGAGGCCCGCCCCGGGGCGAAGCTTTTGCTTTTAAACAGGCAGAACACTGTTTTTACCAGCGCCAAACGTTCCACCACCAACGCCATGAACCACAACGCCGCGCCTGGCACCCAACGGAGATGACCATGACAAAACGCCTCTACATCCAGGACGTCGCCACCCGCGATGGTTTCCAGATCGAGCCCAACTTCATTCCCACCGAAGACAAGATCGCGCTGATCGATCGCCTCTCCGAAACCGGGCTGGCCAAGATCGAGGTCACGTCCTTCACCTCGCCCAAGGCCATACCCAACCTGCGCGACGCAGAAGACGTGATGCGCGGCATACGGCGGGCTCCGGGTGTCGAATACACCGTGCTGGTACCCAATGTCAGGGGCTGCGAGCGCGCCATTGCCTGCGACGTAGACGAGATCAATCTGGTGATGTCCGCCAGCGACACACACGGCATGGCCAATCTGCGCATGACGCCGGAGCAATCACTGCTTCAGTTCCGCGAGATCATCGAGGTGACGCGCGGCAGCGGCGTATTCATCAACGCCTCGCTGTCGACGACGTTCGGCTGCCCCTTCGAAGGCGAGGTGTCCGAATCACGAGTGGTCGAACTCATTCAGCGCCTGCTGGACATCGGCGTGCAGGGCATCACCCTGTGCGACACCACCGGCATGGCCGACCCGGCACAGGTCGAGCGCCTCTGCCGCCATGCAACGACCCAATGGCCCGACGCCGTATTCACCGCGCACTTTCACAACACCCGTGGCATGGGATTGGCCAACGCGCTGGCTGCCATGAATGCCGGCATCGACCGCTTCGACGCCTCGCTCGGCGGCTTGGGCGGCTGCCCCTACGCACCCGGCGCCAGCGGCAACATCTGTACCGAGGACCTGGTGCACATGTTCCAGCGCATGGGCCTGAACACGGGTGTTGACCTGGACAAGCTTGTGCAATGCGCCGCCAGCCTGCCGGCGCTGGTCGGCCATGACGTCCCCGGCGCCGTGCTCAAGGCCGGCAAAGCCGACCGCCGCTATCCGAAACCGAAGTGGATGGACGGGCCAGACAGATAGCACGTTTTGTAGGAGCCGCGCCCTCGCGGCGAATGCGGGGTTCCTACCCAGCCAAGAGCCAAACGCTTCACCCCGAGGTCGGGCCTCCCACAGAATCAAAAGCCCAGAAGCAAACAAAAGCGCCTACCGCGCGCAGTGACCTGCTTTTGTTTGTGGGAGCCGCGCCCTCGCGGCGAATGTGGGCTTCTACCCAGCCAAGAGCCAAACGCTTCGCCCCGAGGCCGGGCCTCCCACAGAATTAAAAGCCCAAAAGCAAACCAAAGCGCCCGCCGCCCGCAGTGACCTGCTTTTGTTTGTGGGAGCCGCGCCCCCGCGGCGAATGCGGGCGGCAGCCCGCCAACCAAAACCACTACTCAGTCGGCCCGACCCGCCGCTGCTGGTAAATCAGATCAACAATCTCACCCTCAGGCACATAACCGCTCACCACCTCACGCAGCAGTACTCGAACCTGCGGGTAATCATCCTGCTCCACCGCCTTGAGCAGCTTTGCCAGTACACCGCGCAGCACGTCCCAAGTGAAGTACTCCTCGTCGGCGCGCATGATCATCGGGTGCTCGGTGGGGCTGACGTTGTCGCCGATCAGTAGCTCTTCATACAGTTTCTCGCCGGGCCGCAAGCCGGTGAATTCCACCGCGATATCCCCGTGCGGGCACTTCTCCGAGCGCACGCTCAAGCCAGACAGGTGAATCAGCTTCTCCGCCAGTTCAGCGATCTTCACCGGTTTGCCCATGTCCAGCACGAACACATCGCCACCCTGCCCCATAGAGCCGGCCTGGATCACCAACTGCGCCGCCTCGGGAATGGTCATGAAATAGCGTGTGATCTTCGGGTGGGTCACCGTCACCGGACCACCGCTGCGGATCTGCTGATAGAACCGGGGAATCACCGACCCCGAAGAGCCCAGCACATTGCCGAAACGGACCATGGTGAAGCGCGTCTTATTGACGTGATGCACCGCCCCGTCCGCATTGAACAGCACCGGCGCCGTCTCGCGGCTCAGCGCCTGTAGGATCATCTCCGCGACGCGCTTGGTACTACCCATCACGTTGGTGGGCCGCACCGCCTTGTCGGTGGAGATCAGCACGAAGTTGGCCACACCTGCCTGCACAGCGGCCTGGGCCGTGTTCATCGTGCCCAGCACGTTGTTCAAAACGCCTTCGGCGACGTTGTGCTCCACCATCGGCACATGCTTATAGGCCGCCGCGTGGTAGATCGTCTCCACCTGCCAGGTACGCATCACATCCAACAGACGATCCGGATTGCGAATGGACCCCAGAATCGGCACGAGCTTGATCGGCAACGAAGCGCGCTCTATCGCCCGCTCCAGCTCGATGTGAATGCTGTAGAGATTGAACTCGCTGTGCTCGAACAGGAGCAGCGCCTTGGGCTTGTTGGAAATGATCTGCCGGCACAGCTCCGAACCGATCGAGCCGCCCGCGCCGGTCACCATGACCACCTTGCCGCGAATGCATTGCTCGAACAGCGCCTGCTGCGGCGGCACGGCATCGCGCCCGAGCAGGTCGGCGATGTCCACTTCCTGGATGTCCTCGACCTTTACCCGCCCACTGGCCAGATCCATGAAACCCGGAACGCTGCGTACGTGCAGCGGATAGGGTTCCAGCGTTTCCAATACCTCGCGACGGCGCGCCCGCGAGGCCGAAGGAATCGCCAGCAGAATCTCGTTACACCCCGTCTCGTCGATCATCTGCTGGATATGCTTGGGTGAATATACCCGCAGCCCAGCAATGCTCCGGTTATAGAGATTAGGGTCGTCATCAATAAACGCGACCGGCCTCATGCCCCGCCCCAAACGCAACGCCGCGACCAACTGGTTACCGGCAGCACCGGCCCCGTAGACGGCGACCTTAGGCAACCCCGCGTCACGCCCTTTGAACTTGGTGAGCGAATCCGGAGAAAACCAGTCACCCATAAAGTACTGGCGCATCACCAGGCGCAACCCGCCGATCAACACCAGGCTAAGCCACCAATAGTTGAACACCATGGAGCGTGGAATGACCTTGGGTGCGTCACTGCGCCAATACACCGCCAGCGAAAGCAGCAACGCCGAAAGCGTCACGGCCTTGGCGATTGCCATCAATGCATCATTACCGAAGTAACGCATCACTGCACGGTACATGCCGAACCGGATAAAGAACGGTATCGACAGCAGTGGTGTAATGACGAATAGCCAAGCATGACCGCCCAGAGGGTCTACAAAACTCGCGTTACCTAGACGAATGAGGAAAGCCAGCCACAGTGCTAGCCATACCAACAATACATCCGCGGAAACCTGAATCAGACGCTTTTGCTGCCTAGGCAAGCACACCAACCGAGCCCTTAATTTCTCAGCCAACCTCAACACACCAATTCCTCATTCCTGAGTGGGCTATCTCGAATATCGAGGAGCCTCAGCGATTTCGAGAAGTAGAACGGTTAACTCAAGTACCTTTAGATGGCCTGTAAAACGGCACCGGGAGCCAGCACAGCATCATCGGCAACCTTGACGCCATAGCCAGCGCAGCACCCGGCCTGCAGCCAGGCACGCGCGCCAATGTGCACTCCGCCTGCCAACTGAACGCCCACGCCTAGGTGAGCGAAATCACCAAGAGCAGCATCGTGATCCACCGTTGCGCTAGCGTTGACGATAGCCGCTTTGCCAAGGCGCGCATCAGTACCAACCATCGCACAAGCCATAATGGCAACCCCCGCGCCTAGCAAAGCGCTGTCGCTGACATACGCCCGAGGGTGAATGATTGATACCAATGGAAGCCCAGCAGCATCAATAGCTTGAACAAATCGGCTACGCAGCCCGTTGTTGCCTATGGCCGCAATGGCCCCCTGAACCGATGCCCGAAGATGAACAATGTCCGCGCCCTTAGCAACTACGGGCCAGCCAGCCCACTCTTTCAACTCAGGCCATCGATCATCAGCAAAAACGATTCGTTGCCAACTGCCGCTCAGCAATGCGGCCTCTGCAACGGCCTTGCCATGGCCCCCGGCGCCGACTACCAACAGTGTTCGCTCACTCATACTGCCCCCTCCGGCTCGCCCGCATGATATTTCCACGAAAGCAGTGCCAATGGCGCATAAGCGATGAGCAGTCCGGACATTCCATCCATGTCGCCGATCGCGACCCAGATAGCAACAGGCAGCAACCAAAGTACGTTGATCGCGAGAACGCCCAACGTCACCGACAAATGGCTGCCGAAGTGGCGTGCAGCATATTGGTAAGCATGACTGCGGTGCGCCTCGTAGACCCTCTCGCGGCGTAGCAGACGGCGCAACAAGGTAAAGGTTGCATCCATGGTGAATACACCGAGCAATACCAACCATGCCCAGAAAAGCTCTGGCGCTACCCAGGCCGCCTGTAAGGAGAGGATCCCGAGCACAATGCCAAGAAATCCACTACCCGCATCGCCCATGAAGATACGCGCTGGTGGGAAATTCCAGAACAGAAACCCGGCTACGGCAGCCGCCAACAACAAAGGCACGCCGGTTTCCGAGTTCACGCCACTGGTGAGGCCGTACAGCAAAGCACCTCCCAGGCAAACACAGATCGCTTCGACACTAGCAATGCCATCGATGCCATCCATAAAATTGTAGAGGTTAAGCAGCCACACCAAATAAACAGCGGCCAACGCGTGGCCGAACCAACCCAGTTCAATCGTGATGCCAAAGATCGGCAACGCAGGCAGGCCGCCCAGCCAAAACAGTGCCCAGATAGCCGCAACAAAGTGCCCCAGCAAACGCCAGCGTGCTGCAATATGCCCGTGATCATCCAAAAAACCCAAGATGGCAATCCCGGCGCCAGCCCCGAGCAACGCCCACGTCGATCGTGATTCAATGAAATCGCCGGTCTCGAGCAGCAGCAGCGCGAGCAAAAACGTTAAAACAATGGCTACGCCTCCACCGCGGGGAGTGGGTACGGAATGCGAGCTTCTAGCATTAGGGACATCGATGATACTGCTAGCAAGAGCGTAACGGCGCAGTGCCCACGTTAGGCAAAATGAAACACCGATAAGTATCGGCAGCAACCAAATCAGCAACTTCGATCCCTCAAAATTTCTTTCCGGAGATGCCTCTAGAGACTCAAGCTAGAAGCGAGCCTATCCACGCTACGTCAAATGGTACTTCGGTAACGAGAATTCAGCCTTTATGCGCCAAATAATGATCTGCGGTCATGCGCAGCGCTTGGTCTACGCTGACAGGCGGAGCCCACCCCAACAGCTCACGCGTCTTGGAAATATCCACTTGCAACGAGCCACAAAGCCTTTGTGCAACGTTTTTCTTCCCTAGCATTGCGGCAGCACTTTCAAGCAATGCCGCTGGCACCGGCAACAGCCGTGCCGGCTTACCCAGAGCTAGGCTCATGCGCCGTAGCAATTCAGTCGTGGACAAATCCTCTCCGTCACTGACAAGAAAGGTCTGGCTAGCGGCAGCCGGGTGATCGATACACGTCACGATCAAATCCACAAGGTTGTCCAACGAAACCAGGCTCCGCTTGTTATGTATTGCCCCCAGCGGTAACGGCACCCCCATGCGAAGCCAGTTCATCATGCTGCGGAAGTTCGCTTTGACACCTGGGCCGTAAACCAGGACAGGGCGGATAATGACGAGTTCCATCCCTGTTTCAGAGGCTAAATCACGTAACCCATACTCAGCTTCCATTTTGGAGACGCCATAGGGATCAAGCGGGGCTGGATGAGAATCTGCAAAATATGGCTTACCTAGCTCTGTACCCTCACCGTTCACCTTAATTGAACTGATGAAGATAAAACGTCGCACCCCTGCACGCGCTGCTTGCCGAGCGAGATTCAGCGTTCCGTCCACATTGACCTTACGAAACTCAGCAAGCGGATCGGAAGAGCTATCGTGCATGACATGAACCCGAGCTGCACAGTGGATAACCGCATCGACTCCCTCCAGCGCGGGCTGCCAGTCTGTATCTCCCTCGATCCCTGCGACTCGGAAGGTCGCCACATCCTTGGTGAGCGCTGCTGCGGAATTGCGCACCACTGCGACTGGCTGCAGATCGATGTGGGAGACCATCCTTTCCAGTAGCTCACGGCCGACAAAGCCGGTAGCACCAGTCAACAAAATGCGCATTTCCCTACCTCGACACTGCTCAGGCTTTTGACCAGACCGTACGGTTAATGTAATCGGTGTAGCTAAGTACCACCCTGACGACCTGCTTCGACACCGGCCCCGCTTGGTAGTCTTTAACCACGGGGATCACACGCGTCCCCCGCTCATGCTGGCTCGTCACCACTTGTACTGCCTCCAGCACGCGATCTGTTTTCAGGCCGCTCATAACAAGGGTTCCCTCATCCATGCCCTCAGGTCGCTCATGCGCATTCCGGATGGTGATGGCCGGCAGGTTCAACAATGAAGCCTCTTCGGTGATGGTGCCGCTGTCCGACAATACACAGAACGCAGACATCTGCAGCTTGATGTAATCCAGCAAACCGAATGGTTTGACGAAGCGAATCAAAGGGTGGTCCAGCGACTCGCCCAACACCTCCAGGCGTTTACGAGTACGAGGGTGAGTTGAAACGATGATCGGATACTGATACTTATCGGCCAGCGCACGAAGGGTTCCTAGCAGATCGCACAGATTCTCGGGCGTATCGACATTTTCCTCGCGGTGCGTACTGACCACAAAGAAAGCATCTTCCTTCAAACCCTCTCGCTGCAGCACATCGGAGGCCTGGATGCGCGGCATGTAGTAATCCAACACCTCCTCCATGTGCGAGCCAGTCTTGATGATGGTCTCTGGACGAATGCCCTCCGCGAGCAGATACCGGCGCGCATGCTCCGTCAGTACCATATTGATATCACTCAGATGGTCGAGGACCTTGCGGTTCAACTCCTCCGGTACACGTTGATCGAAACACCGGTTCCCCGCCTCCATGTGGAACACAGGGATCTTCCGCCGCTTCGCTGCAATAACTGCCAAGCAGGTATTGGTGTCCCCATAGAGCAAGAGCGCATCCGGCTTTTCCAGCTCGAACAACTCGTCTGCCTTGGCTATGACTTCGGCAATAGTCTTAGCCGCAGTATCTCCAGCTGCCCCTAAGAAATGATCTGGCTTACGAATCTCGAGATCGTCGAAAAAGACCTGATTCAGTTCGAAATCATAGTTCTGCCCCGAATGCACAAGCACATGCTGGACCTGCTTATCCAACTCTGCGATCACGCGGCTCATTTTGATTAGCTCTGGACGAGTGCCGACCAGCGTCATCACCTTAAGCATTGAGCTGCTCCTGAATGTAATCCAGCTTAAGCAGTACGTCTTTAATACCCTGAATACTAAGGCGATCGGTATTGTGCGAGGTATAGTCGTCCAGCTCAGAAATATGCTGCTCACCTTCGACAAAAAACTTCTTGTAGTTTAGGTCACGATTGTCTGCAGGGATTCTATAATAGCGACCCATATCTTCGGCTTTTGCCATTTCCTCACGGGAAATCAACGACTCATACAGCTTTTCGCCATGCCGAGTGCCAATAACGTTAACCGGGTTGTCACGGTAAAACAGATCCTTAAGCGCCTGCGCAAGGTCCGCCACTGTAGAGGCGGGGGCCTTTTGCACGAAAATGTCACCCTGCTCTGCATGCTCAAACGCATGCAGAACCAAATCGACAGAGTCTTCCAGCGACATCAAAAAACGAGTCATGTTCGGATCAGTAACGGTCAGCGGCTCGCCACTTTTGAGCTGACTGATGAATAGGGGAATAACTGAACCACGCGAAGCCATCACGTTACCGTAGCGAGTAGCACAAATAACGGGGCCCGACTCAGGAATCATCCGAGATTTAGCAACCATTAGCTTTTCCGCCATGGCTTTAGAGATGCCCATGGCGTTAATAGGATAAACCGCTTTATCCGTACTGAGCACAACTACGCGCTTGACGCCAGTAGCATTCGCCGCATTCAGCACATTTTCCGTACCGATGACATTGGTGCGGACCGCTTCCATAGGGTAGAACTCGCAGGAAGGTACCTGCTTCAAAGCCGCCGCATGAAAAATATAGTCAACACCAACCAGGGCTTGGGAAATACTATCGTAATCGCGCACGTCCCCTATATAAAACTTGACCTTGTCATTGGCCAAGGCAATTCGCATATCTTCTTGCTTCTTCTCGTCCCGGCTGAATACCCGGATCTCTCTGACATTAGTATCGAGGAAACGCTTTAGCACCGTATTACCAAACGAGCCGGTACCTCCGGTAATCATTAAAACTTTGTTATCAAACATAATAAACCTCTATTATCAAATTACCGGCAATCGCGCATTAGCCTAATAAGTTCAGGCCATGACGGAGGGACATAGCCCGTCGCATTCTTAAAGCGAGTCGAATCCAATGAACGATCTATACAGACCAAACGATCTTCCACAATATTAATTGAGTGACCGTAAACATCAGCAACAAGCTTCAACAACGAAAACTTGTCAATAGGCGCCGCGGACACATTGTAGACCCCATAGAGCTCTGGACACGGCAATACAAAGCTTTTTATCACCCGAGCTATCTCGACGGTCGGCAATCCGGAAAAGACGGCTCTGGCGTAGCCTTTTACAGAGCCAGTTTGTGACAAAAACCAATCAATCAGCGAAAGCTGAGAGTCAAGTTCGTGCCCAATAATAGAGGTGCGCAACGTAATTGAATTTCTAAGACCGCCAACCTCACCTATATATTTAGACTTTCCATACAGATCCTCTGCGTCGGATATATCCTTTTCCACATACATACCCTTTCGGCCGGAAAAAACGCAGTCTGTACTGATGTGGATAAGCCGGGCTTCGAGCAGGCCGCATAAGGACGCCAAGCGATGAGGTAGCATCGAGTTTATGGGCAATGCAGAAAGCGGATCTTGAGCGTCAGCGAGCTGCTTGATGAGGCCAACGCAGTTTATAACGACCGCAGGACGTACACGTGAGAGGACCGACACCAGCGAGTCCTGATCAAGGACATCTACACCACATAGCAGACGCTGGTGCATCGATTCATGAAAATGCCGCACTCCCCGAGCGTTACGAAGGGTTCCCCAAACCTCTAACTCGGCCGCTGCTGAAAAATGCTTGAACAGGGCACTACCCAACATGCCCGTAACACCCAAAATTAATACCCTCATTGGCTCCCCTCTTTGCTCGCAATTCGCACTGTAATGATTTCGACCAGTCTTTTAGCTTGGTTATTTATTTCAAAATTCTGAATAAAATAACGTAGCCCAGCCCGTCCCATCTCATCTCGTTTCTCGGCTGACATATTAAAGAGCTTTTCAATGGAACAAGCCAAGCCCGAGGCGTCTTCAGACGGACAACATAATCCCGCCCCTGCTTCTTCCACAATTCTTGCGCCTTCACCGTCGAGAGCTGCGACTATAGGGCGGCCTGCAGCGAGATATGCTTGTATTTTGCTGGGTACAGTTAAACTAAATACCTCTCTCTTACTTAATGTGACAAGCAGTGCCGATGAGCGAGCAAAAAACTTGTGCATCTCAGATGAAGGAAATCGGCCGACCAAAAGCATATTATCCAGAGTCAAATCTATTTTTTGTTTCTCTAACCACGCAGATTTGCTACCGGAACCAACGACAACAATCTTGCACTCAGGAATGGCCTTCAACTTCACAGCTGCGGCGACGAGAGTATCTAATGACTGAGCGGAACCCAGATTACCCGCGAAAACAACGCAAAAGTTATGATCCATAAATTCAAGGAATTCGTCGGATACTGTTTCCTCGGGGCAGCTCGCAGCCTCCGACCCCAGCGAGTAACAGTTAGGGTAGTATATGATCTTATCTGAATCAGCGTATCGAGCAACGAAAGACTTGAAAGCTCTTGACTGAATCAAAATCGTATCGCTAAACATATATATAAGCTTAACGACACGTCCAACCAGCCATAACAAAACACGATTAGTCACAAAGCCTGTCGCGCTAAGTGTCTCAGGCCAAAGATCCTGGACCCATACGGCAAGATGAGCCTTAGTTTTCCATCTTAATAAGATTGCAGGCAGCACAGAAAGAATTGGCGAAGGCGCATAAACGAGAATTGCGTCGTAGCTAGAATCTTTTTGACGTAAGAACTTAGGAAAATACCAGAGACCATTAGCGACAAAAGAGAAGTAATTTAAAATCAGGCCTTTAGCGCCGCGCCCGCGAGGTCTTAATGGTATCCGAAAAACTGGTATCTGACCCGCATAGAGCTCTTCTACTAGGCCAGACGAATTGTATCCTGGAAATATTATTCCCTCAGGATAGTTTGGCTTTCCGGTAAAAACGTGTACCTGATGTCCCTGATCAGCCAATACTTTAGCAAGGCTATTGATTATGAACGTTTCAGGCCAGAAGTATTGAGACACCAACAATATTTTCACGGCCTTCCAACCTTGAAAAGCGAAGCCCAAGTTAGTTCAGCTGTCTTAGACCACTTGAAAGATTTTGCCCTGATAGCGACTTTATCTGAATGTGTGGCTAGCATTTGAGGATCAGACAGAGCACTTGCAATACTTAAAGCCAATTGATCCGGATCCTCTGGAGACGCATACATAACTGCGTCTCCGCCAAACTCCGGCATAGGATCGTAACTGGATGAAATAATCGGCAATCCAGCCCCCATGGCCTCCAGAAGAATATTCGGGCAGTTCTCACAAGCCGACACAAAAGTGAACAAGCTCGCATTTTTATACAGAGCAGGTAGCTCGGAGTACTTGTACTCTCCAAGAACATACACATCCCTGCTCAATTTATTATCGACTATGAAATCATCAACCTTCTTGGCCACTAACCCATCGCCGCCGCCGACCATCAGTAGTTTATACTCATCACGCAAATCCTGACTTAAACGTGCGTATGCTTGAACCAATTCAAGATGCCGTTTATAGAATTCAAATCTCGAAACATATAGAATATACTTCTGCTCGAATGGAAGCGGCGGACGCGCTAAAAACTTATCCGCCACAAAAAAAGGGTCGCCAATTCCATGAGCGATGGTAACAGCATTCTTAACCTTTATTTTCTTCTCAATCACGCAACGAGCGTACTCTGAAATAAAGATCACCAGATCAGCTGACGCCATACTGGAAAGCATTCGTTTTTTTAGCAGATAGTTTTTGAGCCTTAACCAAGGTGACGTAGCTATAGCCAGTGCCTGATCATCAAACGGTAGCATGTTTCGAAACATGGTAACTACCCGGCAATTTTTAGGTGCTTTTGTATTTACCAGACCGCCCGGGCAAAACAAAATATCTGCGTCCAATTTTGAAAGCCACCGCGGCAATATAAAATACTCCCACAACAACCTTAGAAGCGGGTTGTAAACAGGGAACCTCGTGCGCACTCGTCGAACATTTTCAGCCTGAAGCGATTCTAAATCGTCATAGCCAAATATATAGACTTGCAGATCTTCTTGGGGCAAGTTCTGTAGAAGATTGTGTAGATATGTTTTACCACCACCAATCTTAGCAGAGAAAGCATTCACAACAATTTTCACGAAACCCCCTGAAAAAAAGCAAACTTAGGCGAGTTTTTTTGCTGTTCTGTTAAATAAAATAAAGAAAACAAAACAACAGGCGCTATGCCCAAAAAATACCTGTAGTGCACTACGGGGGATATCATATAAACCAAGAAAAAAGCTGAAATCAAAATTGACAAAGAATAAGACACCCTGTCCCGCCGATAGGTCCATGGCATATATACCAATTTAAAAAACGAGTATCCAAATAAAATTATTGAAAAGAACAAAGTAAGCCTTGATAGATAAACCCAAGCACCAATAACTGACCAATCAAAATGCGCCCCTCTATATAAGTCATAGATATATTGCACTGGCTTAATCCAATTCAACACGTAAGACCCAATGAAATAATTAGCATTTAGTATAGATATCCAACGAGAAACTCCACCATCAGCATAGTTATCATGAGACAACAAAATACCATGACGCTCTAAAAAAAGAGAAACCGTCGAACAAATAAAATACAATAAAATGACTCTCAATAAAACCTTAAGCCGACTTTCTTTAGATACTCCAGAAAGAAAACACAGAAGCACTAGTATCACTACATACTGAATACGCATAGGCGCAAGTATTAATATTAAAAAGATATCAAATTTAGCTCGAGTCAAAAGGAAAGAAAGCAAGACCACATAGAAGAGCACACTGAAGCTGTCCTTATTTATCAACACCGAAAACTGAAGCACGGCAGTCAGGGCGAAGCAATATATCAACGGCAAGAATCTGCCCAAGATGGAAAAATACATCCTTTCTATCTTTGCATACGCAACAATCAGGACCACAAAATTAACTACCAGGGAGATCAATACAAGATCCACACCAAAAACTTTATGCGCATAATAATAAAACACGCTGATTGAATAGTTATTTAGAGACGAAAGGCTTTTTAACAACTCACCACCGGCCACCACTCCAACGTAATACTCATGGTCCGGGATGTTAATATATGAACTACCTAGACTATAATAATAATTCAAATCAATTAAAAAAACAGCTTGAAAAATTATGACTGACAATGCAAAGCACATAACCCTCAACGCAAATATTTCGTTAGCGCCTTTAGTCATTGTGAGAACTGCACATCGATAAAAACACCGAGGAAATGACGTTTATGTCGTAATCCAATAAAAATTCTCGAACATCATGCAGGCTATTACTACTATGAACATACTCTATAAACTCAAAAAATTTCACAACATCTTCCGCACCATTTAGAACAAATAAATAGCCTGATCGATAATACTTATGCAGCAATTCAGAGCATCCATCAGCTCCGGCAAAATTTACTATAGGCTTACCGGTCGCAATATATTCTACAAGTTTACTCGGAGTCATAGAGCAATTTTCATTCTCAACATTTACGAGCACATCAGCTTCTTTCATGACAGCTATTGCTTTATCTCGCGCAACGACCCCGTGGTAAAAAATGTTACTATAGCGAGAGAAGTCAATAGTACAAGAGTTTAGCGGGCCATATATATGAAGCTCAAAATCCGCGCGACTTTTCCTGTAAACCTCATCAAAAAACCTGAGCATTTCGTAAGGCTCTCGAATACCTTTATGAAAAGCTCCTACATAAACAAATTTCTTTAGCCCACTTACATTTCGCGATTCGCAATAGAAATCACTAATATCTACGGCATGCGGAACACATTTAATTTTATTTAAACCGACTGCAAAGCGTTTTAAATATTCACTTCTAGTACTCTGATTTGTTACCGTCACATATGAAGCCGAAAAAATCACCAAATACTCTATCCAATTATTTAGCCTACGGTAAAGCTTAAAGTTATTCGGCTGCATTGTTTCGGATGTAGAAAAAGGATCTCCGTAGTCCGCGATCCATGCAACACTAGTTTTAGAATTTTTTTTAAAAAAAAGGCCTCCTATGTGCGCAGAAAAAGTCGGTGAATAACTTATAACCAGATCATAGTTATTCTTCCTCCGTCTATATAGGGATACCAGCAGAAAAGGCAACCAATGCCATAACCCATCAGGCCAGAAGAAAAACCTATAGATTTTTTTTAGTTCCCCTATTAATTTTGCAAAGCCTATCCGTTGTTTCCTTAAAGGATTTTCGCTAACAATTGGTTTTTCATTACTTTGCCGACGGATTATTCCAACACGTTCAATATTGACGCCTTCTCTTACCTCACGTGTGCAATCTTCTGTCCGACCTGCGATTACGTCCACGTCATGCCCAGCAGCAGCCCAAACTTTCGCAATCTGGGTCCACCTATAAGCATGCGCGCCGACATATGGCTCATAGTAATAAGTAATAAGTAATATTTTCACTTTGCTTTTTTCATATGATGAAGAAGGGCAATACAGCAGCATATGTAGCCAAAACAACTTGCCAATGCCGAGCCATAAAACTTACTAATAGATAGAAAAATTGGCAGACTAACGAGCACCCCTAAACTTCCAAGAAAAATACAATTTCGCATTTCTCGGTATTTTTTTAATGCTAATAAATATGTTGCAGCCGGCGCAGATAGCAGTGAACAGACTGAGCACACAACAAATATCAAAAAAACAATTTGAGCGCCAGGATACTTCTGTGCTCCAACAGCGGGCATTGCCACCCATATCCCACCCACCGCGATCAAAACCGCGACCAGCAAGTAAGGAAGTTTTCCATAAACATCGCTCACGAGCACTCTCAGAGCGTGTTGACTATCGCTAGCCATTCTAGGCAATAGCACTACATTTATAGAATAAACAATCATTGAGAATATCGCCTGATAACGCATTGCCGCACCGTACGTTGCGACTGCTTCATTACTACTAAACAAGCTCGCGAAGATAACGGCAGAGTAAGGCATAGTCGCCGTCAACAGTGAGTAGATTACGACATCTGAGCTTGATCTAATATATGTCAAGCCTTGGCGCATTGTAGATATCTGTTTTGCCGGAGCATATCTAAACGAGCTGGCAACACGGCTGCCAACTACCATGATCCATGCGGCGACAATCAACGCCAGCAGATAGTAATCTGCCGTCCGCACGCCAATTGCCACTAAAAGCGCAGTGCTCAACGCCCAGATTAATGTTCTCGAGAACTCAAATAAAATGAATTTTTTAAAAAACTCTTTCTTTTGAACCGATATTCTTAGTATTTGATAACATACGTATCCTGCATAGCCAGCCAAAAACAAAATCGCTGCAGCGAAATCTGACACCACAAAAACATAAACAAGCAATAAAAATCCAATTGGTAAAGAGATTATAAAACCACTTGAAATCTCATGATTTCTATAATTATCATAATCTGTAATGTATAGCCGCTCAATTATTCCGCAGGCAGCTTGATACCCCATCATAATGGAAGTAAAAACAATAGTATAATATGCATATTCTGATAGCGACAACCAGCTTATTAGATATAGGGAAATCCCTATATTAATTATTTTTGCAAAGCTGTCGCCTAAAAAAACCGCAGCTATACGTCGATACATATTTATCGGTACTGCTCGATGTACCAATCCAAAGCCACCTCTAGCCCTTCACGGACATTCCAGCTTGGCTCATAACCTAGCAAACGCTGCGCTTTAGTAATATCAGCTAATGAGTGGCGAACATCTCCAGTGCGAAAATCGCCGTGCATCACTTGAGCTTTTTGAGAAAAACCTTTCCGGCCCAAAATATCATTTAAGTAACATATAAGCTGGTTCAGCGAAGTACGATCCCCTACTGCGACATTATAAACTTCATTCTTCGAGCGAGAGCTGCCCGTCGCCGCCAATATGTTAGCTTGCACGGCATTGTCTACGTAGCAAAAGTCACGACTGGTTTCGCCATCTCCATTTATCGTTATGGATTTTCCTTGAATTATTGCAGCGGTCCATTTTGGAATTACCGCAGCATATGCGCCGCTGGGATCCTGACGCTTTCCAAATACGTTGAAGTAACGCAAGCCAACGGTGTTAAACGCATAAGTACTTGCAAACACCGTGGCGTAAAGTTCATTTACATATTTCGTTACTGCGTAGGGCGACAATGGCTTTCCAATCACACCTTCAACTTTAGGCAACCCCGGATGATCACCATATGTAGAGCTGCTTGCGGCGTATGTGAAGCTTTTTACGCCGGCGTCACGTGCCGCTACCAACATATTCAGGAAACCATCAATGTTGGTACCGTTGGTGGTTATCGGATCGCTTATGGAACGCGGCACCGACCCGAGCGCAGCTTGATGAAGAACGTAATCAATCCCCTCGCAGCCCTGACGGCAGTCATCCAAGACACGGATATCGCCTTCTATAAACTTAAAATTGGCCCACTGCCCTGGGGACACAAGACCACTAACCTCAGCTAGATTCCGTTGATGCCCAGTTGAGAAGTTATCCAAGCCAACCACGCGCTGATTGAGCTTAAGCAATTTTTCTAACAAATTTGAGCCAATAAACCCCGCAACCCCGGTGATAAGCCAGGTTCTAGGGTTATTCGGAAGTTCCTGCAACAAGGTTTCGTAACGAGTCATAACGTGCTCATAAATCTATTGAAAGGGATAGCCCCGAAAGCTCCGGCACAGGGTCCGCACTCAACTAAAGGCGCAGATCTGCTTCCTCAGCACGCAAAAGATACTTTAAATCGTAAATAATATGCGCGGCCTTTCCGTACTTTCGGATAGCTTCAACGCCAAGCATACGGAATTCGTTGTGAGCCACGGCCAGGACAATACCGTCATAGGCATTGACGGCCGGCTCGGTAATTGGCGTAATTCCATACTCGTGCTGGGCTTCCATAGCTGACACCCATGGGTCATAGACATCGACCTGAATGTTGTATTCCGCCAGTTCACTAATAATGTCCACCACTCGCGTATTACGCAGGTCGGGGCAGTTCTCCTTAAAAGCCAGCCCCATCACCAGCACGCGGGCACCATCTACATGGATGCGGCGCTTTAGCATGGCCTTGACCAGCTGGGAAACCACGTAGGCGCCCATACCGTCATTAAGCCGGCGGCCTGCAAGGATGATCTCAGGGTGATAACCGATGCTTTGCGCTTTATGTGTCAGGTAGTAGGGATCAACGCCTATACAATGGCCCCCGACGAGCCCTGGCCGGAAAGGTAGAAAATTCCATTTTGTTCCAGCCGCCTGCAACACGGCTTCGGTATCGATACCCATCCGGTTGAAGATGATTGCCAGCTCGTTGATCAAGGCGATATTAAGGTCACGCTGGGTGTTCTCGATTACCTTTGCCGCTTCGGCAACTTTGATACAGCTAGCTTTATGAGTGCCGGCGATAATGATTTCCCGGTACAAGGCGTCGACCAGTTCAGCCACTGCCGGAGTCGAGCCCGAGGTGACCTTCTTGATCGTGGTGACACGGTGTTCCTTGTCTCCTGGGTTGATGCGCTCAGGGCTATAGCCTGCAAAAAAGTCCGCATTGAAATTCAAGCCAGAAACCATTTCGAGCACGGGAACGCAATCTTCCTCGGTGGCGCCTGGGTAGACGGTGGACTCATATATGACGATATCGCCTATTTTCAAAACCGAACCGATGGTTTTGGAAGCCTTGATCAACGGTGTGAGATCGGGCTGTTTGTGTTCATCGATGGGCGTAGGGACGGTAACGATGAATACGTTGCAGCTTTTCAGATCGTCGAGGCTGGCACTGTAGACAAGCTGAGCCGCCTCTTTCAGCTCGTCATCGCTGACCTCCAGGGTGGCGTCATGGCCAGCCTTCAATGCATCGATACGCGAGTGATTAATATCGAAGCCCACCACAGAGCGACACTTACCGAACTCAACGGCAAGCGGAAGGCCTACATAGCCGAGCCCGATAATGGCGAGTTTTACTTCTTGCAAGGTGAGCATATGCAACATCCATCTAAATACAATTTCTGAAGTAAGAGCTGGTAACGCTAAGCCTAAGGATTACTCACCCCACCATTTCTAGCGGACGATTCAATCGGTCGTATTGCTTGCGCAACTGAGCACCTAACGCCTGCTTGGACGTTTGCTCCCCATGCACCACCCGAATCTCCCCCGGCCAGTCCTGCATCCCGGTCACAAATTCTACCAACCCCTTCTGATCCGCATGCGCCGAGTAGCCACCTATGCTGGCAATCCCTGCGCGCACGTCAATGCGTTCGCCGTCCAGATACACATAGCCGCCCTTGGGTCCGTAGGTTTGGATCTCATACCCGGGCGTGCCCTTGGCCTGGTAGCCGACAAACAAAACGTTATGCCGTCTATCCCCGAGCATGGCTTTGAGGTAATTGACGATGCGACCGCCGCTGCACATGCCGCCACCGGCAATGACGATGGCTGGGCGTGCAGTCTGAGCAAGGTGGTTGACGACGCTTTGGTGGTCGCTGTGGCTGTCGATGGTGACCAGTTGTTCGAAGGCCAACGGGCGGCGCCCGGATTGGATGCGTTCGCGGGCCTCTTGGTTCCAATACGGCTTGAGGTTTCGATAGGCCTCGGTGAAGCGGCTCGCGAGCGGCGAATCGAGGATGATCGGGAGCTCGGGCCAGTTGGGTTCCGTGTGAGGCTTGGCCTTAGCGCTGGGCTCTGTTCCCCTCACCCCAGCCCTCTCCCCTGAGGGGAGAGGGGGCATATCGGAGCTGGCCAGGGCTACGTCGCGGGCCTTTCCCCTAACCCCAACCCTCTCCCCTGAGGGGAGAGGGGGTTGGTCGGAGTCAGACGGAGCTTCGGGGCTAGCCGCTCCCCTCACCCCAGCCCTCTCCCCAGCGGGGAGAAGGGGCATATCGGAGGTGGCCGGGGCTTCGTCGCAGGCATCTCCCCTCACCCTAGCCCTCTCCTCGGGGGGGAGAGGGAACAGGTCCGCGGCCGGTCCTTGCTTGCTCTGAATGATGTCTTCGAGCTCGTAGAGCAGTTCCTGGGTGCGGCCGATGCTGAACGCGGGGATCAGCACGGTGCCCTGGTCTTCCAGGGCCTGTTCGATAACGGCTTCGAGTCGCTGACGGCGGGTGCTGCGGTCTTCGTGGAGGCGGTCGCCGTAGGTGCTTTCGAGCACCAGGATGTCGGCGCGCTCTGGGGATTCGGGCGGCATCAGGAAGGGGGCATGCGGTGCGCCGAGGTCGCCGGAAAAGACGACGCGCTTGCCCTCCCCTGTTTGCGGGTAGTTGAGGTCGATTTCGACATAGGCCGAGCCGAGTATGTGCCCGGCGCGCTGTAGCCGTATGCGGGCCAGCAGACCGTTGCTATCGTCCAGGGTGAACCAGTGCTGGTACGGCAAAGCGATGATCCGTTGCTCGACGAGGCGGATATATTTTTCGATCTGCGCGTGATCACGGCTAAAGCTGAGCTTAAACGCATCCTCAAGCACGATCGGCAGCAGTTTCGCTGAGGGTTCACTGCAGAGAATGGGACCTTCGAAGCCCGCTGCGAGCAGGTAGGGAATGCGCCCAACGTGATCGATGTGCACGTGGGTAACGACCAGCGCTTTGATGGTATCCAGCGGGAATTCGATGGCTAGCCGATCCGAGCCCGGTTTGCCAGGGATCGATGCGTCGTTGCCCTGGAACAGCCCGCAGTCGATCAGCAGGCTGGTGGTCGCATTCATGCGCAATTGGTGACAGGAGCCGGTAACGCCGTCCTTAGCGCCGTGATGTTCTATTTGTGGATAGCTCATGGTTAGTCCTTTAACAATGTCACCCAATGCGCGCGACAAACTAGTCGCGCGCCCGCTGCAAAAAATAAAGCGGGGATTCTAACGAGTTTCGGAGCTGCTGAGTCGCCAGCAGCGTTCCGACGGATGGATGGTCAGATCCGGACGACCGGACGACGCAGGTTTCGCACCAGTGCGATGAACAAACCGAGCATGCCGCCAAGCACTAGCGCGAGCGCTACGATGAGGGCTTTCTTGGGTTTGATTGGTCGGCTCGGCTCAACCGCAGCTTGGTCGATGGAGACCAGCTTGAGCGATTCGGTATCGAATTGCAGGGCACGCAAACGAGCGGCCTCCTCGCGCCAGGCGGCGAGGTCTTTGAGGAACAGGTCTTCGTTTTCGCGGCTGTTGAGCACTTCGATCTGGCGGTTGTGCTCCAGCAGTTTGAGTTCGCGCGCAATCTGGGCAATGCGCGGCTCGGTGAAGTCGTCGGAGCGCCGGGCAAGCAGTGCCTTACGCTCCGCCTCCAGCGCATCGCTGCCCATGAAGTAGAGCGGGATCTGCTGGTTGTTGACCTCGGTACGAATGACGCTGCCTTGACTGGTGATTTCGGCTGCGCCAAGCGACGACGGGGTGGTGGGTTTGGTGATACCCAGCGAACTGGCGATGCGGATTGCTTCGTTAAGCTGATTGATGCGGTTGTCGCGGCGAGTTTTCAATTGCTGCCGCAGGGCTGAGAGCTCATCGTTCAACTGGGCGCGCTTGAGCGCGTCAGCCTCGCTGAGCTTAGCGATCTTGATTTCTTTGCTCGCCTCATAATTGGCCCGGGCGGCGGCCATGCTCTTTTCCAGCTGGCTTAGGCGGTTGCCGATGAGGGTATCGAGGTCGGCGGCGACCTGCGTACGTACGCTATCGAGCGAGTACTGAACGAAACCATTGACCACTTGTACGCCGTTGACGCCTTCCGGATAGGTCAGCTGGATGCCGACGAAGGGTGTGGTGCCCTCATTCTTTTTGGGGTCGGGCTGCACCAGTTTGAAGGCTTCGTCATTGAACGCTTCAAAGGTTTGCTCGAGGCTGCGACCGGGCTGGGCCAGCTCGGCGAAGAGTTGTTGATTGTCACGAAAGTAGCTCAAGCGATTTTCGTAGGAATCCAGCTCTGTTCCCACCTGCGCCAACGCTTGCTTGGGTGACAGTTTATAGACGCCCAGGTGATTGAGTTCATCGAGATCTTTGATCGCTGCCGGACGCAGCACGCTTTGCACGGTGTAATAGCGTGTTGCGAACAAGGCGTAGGCGAGCCCTATCACGCCAGCCAGGACGGTAACGGCGATGATCAGCGTCTTTTGCTTCCATAACGCACTGACCAGCTGGACCAGATCGATTTCTTCAGAGGCAACCGGGGTTAGAGCTTGTGGCGTAGTGACAGCGTTCACGTTGAATTCCGTTTCTTCGGTGTGCAGCGCGGCAGGGTGCAGCGCAGGGAGGCAGCGACCGCGAAAAAGCAGGTAAGTTCCCTTACGTTTTGCGGGCCGCTATTTTGCCACCTAGCTCACAAAAAACAAGCGGAGCGACCGTTATAGAGCTGCTGCCAGATGCCACACCCGACCGGCGGTTCTCCCTTGCTAGATTTGGCTGTTCTTGAAAGCTGCGTTCGGCGTGGGGCGCGCCTCCTACAGAAAGCGGGTTCGTGCGGGCTATTGGTATGTGCGGGAGGCCCGCATTGGAGCGAAGTTTTAGGAGCGGCAGGCCTGCGGCCTGCATTCGCCGCGGGGGCGCGCCTCCTACAGAAAGCGGGTTCGTGCGGGCTGTTGGTATGTGCGGGAAGCCCGCATAGGGGCGAAGTTTTAGGAGCGGCAGGCCTGCGGCCTGCATTCGCCGCGGGGGCGCGGCTCCTACAAAAAAGGCGGGGCCGTGCGCGCTGTGGTATGTGCGGGAGGCCCGCGTTGGGGCGAGTTTTTGGAGCGGCAGGCCTGCGGGCTGCGTTCGCCGCGGGGGCGCGGCTCCTACAAAAAAACGGGGTCGTGTGGCTGTTGGCATGGGCGGGAGGCCCGCGTTGGGGCGAGTTTCAGGAGCGGCAGGCCTGCGGGCTGCGTTCGCCGCGGGGGCGCGGCTCCTACAATAAAGGCGGGTTCGTGCGGGCTGCTGGAATGTTTAGGAGGTCCGCGTTGGGGCGAGTTTTTGGAGCGGCAGGCCTGCGGCCTGCATTCGCCGCAGGGGCGCACTCCCGACAGAAGAGCGCCCCAGGGATTGGAATTGACTATCGGTAAATCGGCTGAGGATCGGAGCTGCGGTTTACCAGGCTGCGAATCAGCGCGATAAATACGCCGAGCATTCCGCCCAGTACAAGGCCTAAAGCGAGGATCATCGCCTTCTTTGGCTTTACAGGGTTGGTTGACTGCAACGCCGGCTGGTCGAGCCGAACCAGTCGCAGCCGCTCGGTATCGAGCTTGATCCCTTTCAAACGAGCGGCCTCTTCTCGCAGCTCGGCCAAGTTGGTGAGGTAGAGATCTTCGCTTTCCCGCTCTTTGAGAATTTCGACTTCACGATTGTTTTCCAGCATCGCCAGCTCGGACTGGATGTCAGCGATACGAGGCTCGATAAAGTCATCAGATTTGCGATTGGCCAGTGCATCCCGCTCCGCCATCAACGCCTCGGTCCCCATGAAATACAACGGCATTTCCTGGTTGGTGACTTCAGTCCGAATGACCTGCGCGCCCCCGCGAGTTGTCTCGGCCATGGCCGACGGCGTCGTGGGTGTGCGAATCCCCAAGGACTCGGCGATCGAAATGGCCTCGCTCAGCTCCTGGATACGGTTGGTTCGGCGCGTTTTCAGCTCTTCACGTAAAGCTTTAAGCTCATCTTTGAGCTGGGCGCGCTTAAGTGCGCTTTCTTCTAGCAGTGTCGCGATCTTCGCCTCCTTGGAGGCGTTATAGCTCGCGCGCTGCGCCTCCATATTCATTTCCAGGCTGGCCAGGCGGTTGCCGATCAGGCTTTCGAGGTCATCGGCGATTTCGCGACGCTCGAGCTCCAGCACATAGGTAACGAAATCATTCACGACCGATGCGCCTTCCATTCCTTGCGGGTAGGTCAACTTGAGGCCGACGAACGCGCTGCGGTTATCGGTACGCTTCGGGTCCGGGAATAGCATTTCGAATGCTTTTTCGTTGAATTCAGCGAAGGTCTGTTCAGGCGAATCCCCTTGCTGGGGAATGTTCTGGAAAAGCTCCTGATGATTCAGGAAGAACTCCAGCCGGTTGTCGTAGGACGAAAGTCCGCTTGCCACCCGATTGATCGCTTCCTCGGGGGTGAGCTTATAGATGCCGGTTTCGTTGAGCTGATCGAGGCTGCTGTGCGGGACGGGCCGTAGGTAGGTCTTGGTTTCGTAATAGGGCGTTGCGAGGAAAGCATAGGCTGCAGCGATAAGCGTGACGATGAGCGTCACACCGACGATGAGCAGTTTCTGCCGCCAAAGCGCACGAAACAGCTCAACCAGATCTATTTCTTCGGATGTAGAGGTTTGGTGCTGCACGGTTTTCCCCAATTCCTTGTTATGGACGCGCTTCATTGCAAATAAGCGAACCGGGATTAGTCCATATCGCAGACCACAAGTTCAGGCGAGCTGATGATTTTTAACAGCTTTTGATCCGTCGCACCGCCAGTATGAGGATGACCCTAGATAACGGATTACTCGTCTTCGTTTACCCGATCCCGCAGCTCTTTGCCCGGCTTGAAATGCGGGACGAACTTACCGTCGAGCGGAACGGATTGGCCAGTCTTGGGGTTACGGCCGACGCGCGGGGCGCGGTAATGGAGAGAGAAACTGCCGAAACCGCGGATTTCGATGCGGTCTCCGGTCGCCAGTGCTTGGGCCATTTGCTCGAGCATGGTCTTGATTGCCAGCTCCACATCCTTGGACGAAAGCAGCCCTTGTTGGGTGACGATACGCTCGATCAACTCCGACTTGGTCATGGTTTTCCCTTCGTTTTCAAGCGGCTAGATCATTTGGGTTGCGATCGTTTGTAGCATGTTGTTCAAGGTTTGAACAGCCTGGACGTTTGGGTCAGGATTTTCGAAGCGGCGAAGCATGAGGTTGCCAGGTTTCGTGCGGCAGGGCTGTTTTGTGGGAGGCCCGACCTCGGGCCGAAGCTTTTTGAAGCGGCAGGCCTGTGGCCTGCATCCGCCGCGAGGGCGCGGTTCCTTCAAATACCGGTCGGGTTGGGGCCTTGCCAAGGCGGGGTCTGCTACCAACAGGGCAGCCGAGCTGCATTCGCCGCAGGGTCGCGGCTCCCACAAAGACCGGTGGGTCGGGGCTTGCGGAGGTGGATCTGAAACCACCAGGGCAACCCTGCGGGCTGCATTCGCCGCGGGGTCGCGGCTCCCACAAGGCGGACGGGGCGGAGTTTGGTTTGTGGGAGCCCCGACCTCGGGGCGAAGCGTTTTCACGATTGACCGATGCCGGATGGTGGGCAACGGATCGCTAACGTCGACACGCATCAACGTTAAGCTGCGGGGTAAACGAACAAGGAGAAAGAGCATGGACGCTTATTTCGCATCGAGCCGGCTTCGTAAGGGCCGCTGCTCCGTCCTGGGTCAGGTCTATCTGGTCACGACTGTCGCTCAGGATCGACGGCCTGCTTTTCGTGACATGGCCGCGGCACGAGCGCTGATTCGCACCATGCAATCCGACGAAGCAAGGGGCACGAGTAAGACATGGGCTTTCGTTGTAATGCCTGACCATCTTCACTGGCTGGTCCAGCTGGAGCAAGGCACGCTGCCCCAGCTCGTTGGGCGAGTCAAATCGATCTCGGCGAGGCATATCGGGCGTTCAATCTGGCAGGCCGGATTTCATGACCGAGCGCTACGGCGTGAGGAGGACCTGAAGTCGGTAGCGCGATACATCGTCGCGAACCCGCTGAGGGCCGGGCTGGTGGAACGGATTGGCGACTATCCGCACTGGGATGCGGCTTGGTTGTAGGTTGAGGTTGTTGGCAGCCCTGCGGGCTGCATTCGCCGCGGGGGCGCGGCTCCCACGGGAACCGATGGGTCGGGGCTTGCGAAGGTGGGGCTCGGTTTGCTTGGCAACCCTGCGGGCTGCATTCGCCGCGGGGGCGCGGCTCCCACAGAAACCGATGGGTCGGGGCTTGCGAAGATGGGGCTGGGGTTGCTTGGCAGCTCTGTGGGCTGCATTCGCCGCGGGGGCGCGGCCCCCACAGAAACCGATGGGTCGGGGCTTGCGAAGATGGGGCTGGGGTTGCTTGGCAGCCCTGCGGTCTGCATTCGCCGCGGGGGCGCGGCTCCCACGGGAACCGTTGGGTCGGGCTTGCGAAGGTGGGGCTCGGTTTGCTTGGCAGCCCTGCGAGCTGCATTCGCCGCGGGGGCGCGGCTCCTACATGGCCTGGACGGGATTTGGTTTGTGGGAGCCCCGACCTCGGGGCGAATGGCACTTGGGGAAATAAAAAAGGGTGGGCTATCAAGCCCACCCTTTCGGATCACCTATGGACGATCAATCCTCGCGATAGCGACGCAGCTTGAGCTGCTTGCCGCCGACGCGGGTGTCCTTGAGTTTGCCGAGTAGGCGCTCAAGGCCCTCTTCCGGCAGTTCGACCAGGCTGAAGCTGTCACGCACCTGGATGCGGCCGATCGCTTCGCGGGCCAGGCCGCCTTCGTTGAGGATGGCGCCGAGCAGATTGCGTGCAGCGATGCCATCACGTGCACCCAGCGGGGTACGGCAGCGTGCGCGGCCTTCGGCCAGAGGGATCGGCGCACGACGCTCGCGATCACCACTACGCTCGGGGCGATCGGAGCGCTCGCGTGGACCACTGGTCGGGACCAGCGGCTGCTCTTTCTCGACTTCCGCGAGAGTCAGCGCCTGACCGTTGGTGGCTTTACGCAACAGAGCGGCAGCCAGGGCACGCGGCGTGCAGCCAATGTCCGCAACCAGTTTGTCGAGCAGCTCTCCGTGGCTGGCTTCGGCATCAGCCACCAGCGGCGACAGGCTGTTGGTGAGCTTCTTGATGCGTGCATCCAGAACCTGCTGGGCGTTCGGCAGACGCGCCTCGGCGACCTTCTGGTTGGTCACGCGCTCGATGACTTGCAGCATGCGGCGCTCACGCGGGGTAACCAACAGCAGCGCGCGGCCTTCCCGGCCGGCACGACCGGTACGGCCGATACGGTGCACGTAGGACTCGGGATCGTAGGGCATGTCCACGTTGAATACGTGGGTGATGCGCGCCACGTCGAGGCCGCGAGCGGCGACGTCGGTGGCGACGACGATGTCCAGGCGACCATCCTTGAGCGATTCGATGACGCGCTCGCGCTGGTTCTGTGCGATGTCACCGTTCAGTGCGGCGGCCTTGTAGCCCTTGGCTTCCAACGCGGCGGCCAGATCTAGGGTGGCCTGCTTGGTGCGTACGAAGGCGATCAGGGCATCGAAGTCTTCGACTTCGAGCAAACGCAGCACGGCGGGGATCTTCTGATCGGCGTGGACCATCAGGTGCGCCTGCTCGATACGAGCAACGGTCTGCGTTTTGGTGGCTACCTTGATGTGCTGCGGCTCGCGCAGGTGCTTCTCGGCGATGGCGCGAATGGAGTGCGGCAGGGTTGCGGAGAACAGTACGCTCTGGCGGCTTTCCGGCATGGCTTCGAAGATCACTTCGAGGTCGTCCATGAAGCCCAGCTTGAGCATTTCGTCGGCTTCGTCGAGCACCAGGAACTGGATGGTCGACAGCAGCGCGCTGTTGCGGCTCAGGTGATCGACCAGACGGCCAGGGGTGGCAACGATAATCTGCGCGCCCTGGCGGATGGCCTTGAGCTGCGGGCCCATCGGAGCACCGCCGTAGACGGCGACGACACCGACGCCAGGCATCTGCTTGGAATAGGTTTCGAATGCGGTGGCGACCTGCAGGGCCAGCTCGCGAGTGGGTGCGAGGATCAGCGCCTGCGGCTCGCGCTTGGCCGGGTCGATTTTGGAAAGGATGGGCAGCGCGAAGGCTGCGGTCTTGCCGGTACCGGTCTGGGCCTGGCCGATCATGTCGTGGCCGCCGAGAATTACCGGAATAGCCTGGCTCTGGATCGCCGAAGGCTCTTCGTAGCCGACTGCGATGACTGCAGCGAGTACGGAGGGATGAATACCGAGTGCGGCAAAGCCGCCGATTTCCTGGGTCATGGGTCTTTTCCTGATGCTCCGCAAAGACCCATGTTCCGAAGCTGCGCATGCCATGCAAAACCCGAAGGTCACCCTGGCAGCCTGGTCGGCGGGGTTTGCGAAAACGTAATGAATGATGAATCGTCAAGGACAGCCGCGAGAAGCGGACAGCAGCCGAAGCAGCGCTTCGTGTGTTGCAGTACCTGAACGCAGGCTGGGTTTCAGCCGGCGCGTACTATACCGGAATTCTGTGAAGCTGTGCGTGCATTTTGTCTTGGAGGTTAAGTTCGGGGCCGGCGGGAGTGTGTCCGTGCAGGCTATGGGTGTGAGCTTTTGTTTTGTGGGAGGCCCGACCTCGGGGCGAAGCTTTTCGCTCTGCGCCGGCAGGGAGTTTGCTTTCGCCGCGGGGGCGCGGCTCCCACAAGAAGCGGGTCCGTGCGGGGGAGAAGCGGGTCCGTGCAGGCCATGGCTGTGAGCTTTTGTTTTTGTGGGAGGCCCAACCTCGGGGCGTAGCTTTTGGCTCTGCGCTGGCAGGAAGTTTTGTTTTCGCCGCGGGGGCGCGGCTCCCACAAGAGGCGGGTCCGTACAGGCTATGGCTGTGAGCTTTTGTTTTCTTTATGGAAGGCCCGACCTCGGAGTGAAGCTTTTGGCTCTGCGCTGGCAGGGAGTTTGCTTTCGCCGCGGGGGCGCGGCTCCCACAAAAGCGGGTCCGTGCAGGCTATGGGTGTGAGCTTTTGCTTTTTTGGGGAGGCCCGACCTCGGGGCGAATCTTTTGCTCTGCGCCGGCAGGGAGTTTGTTTTCGCCGCGGGGCGCGGCTCCCACAAAAGCGGGTCCGAGCGGGATTATGTCGCTTAGCTCGCAGGGCGTAGTGCATCGATCAGCGAATCCAGCGAATAACCCAGGCGTGGCGCCAGGGCTGCGGCGCGTTCACGCAAGGCGGCGACATCGAGGCTTTGGTCGAGATCCGCGGGCACGAACAGCACGACATTGCCCTCCTTCACCGGGCACTCCCAGTAGTGACGATGAAACAGCCCGCGCAGCAGCGCCGCGCCGAGCGGTTTGTCTTCATCGGTGCCCCACTGGTTGATAATCAGCCAGCCGTCCGGATTCAGCTTCTGCTGGCAGCGTTCGAGAAAGCGCCACGCCAGGTGTGCCGCCGCCGGGCCCACATCGGTATAGAGATCGACGAAAATCAGGTCGGCGGTCTCGGCCGAATCGAGCAACTCCACCGCATCGCCAATACGAATATAAAGCCGCGAATCGTTCTGCAAACCCAGGTAACGCATCGCCAGGTCCGGCACGTCCGGGCGCAGTTCGATGGCCTCGACGTCCTCCAGCGGCAGGAACTCCAGACACGCCTGGGTCAGGGTGCCGGCACCCAGGCCAAGAAAAAGCGCGGTCTCCGGCGCGCCATGCATCAGGCCGCCCATCAGCATGGCGCGCGTGTAGTCATACTCCAGCCAGCTGGGATCCCGCGTGAAGACACAGCTTTGCTCGACCGCCGCACCGAACTCGAGAAAACGATAGTCGCCGACCTCCAGCACCCGGATGAGGCCAAACGCATCCTTTACTTCGGCCAGCAACACTTCCTGCTTATCCATTGCGCTCACTCCAAACCGGTCGGTGCATCTTACCCAGCCCGATTGGCAACGGCTATCAGCGCCGAGGGAGCGCATCAGGTAAAATCGGCGCACTTTTTTCGGACGGACACGACTGCCATGAGCCACGCCTGGAGCCCCACCAGCTGGAGAGCCAAACCCATCCAGCAACAGCCCGAATACCCGGATGCGGCGCATCTGCAGCGTGTAGAAAACACCCTGGCGAGCTTGCCGCCACTGGTCTTCGCCGGTGAAGCACGGGAGCTGCGCCGACAGTTTGCCGAGGTCACCCAGGGCCGTGCCTTTCTGCTGCAGGGCGGCGATTGCGCTGAAAGCTTCGCCGAGTTCTCCGCACCGAAGATCCGCGACACCTTCAAGGTGCTGTTGCAGATGGCGGTGGTGATGACCTTTGCTGCGGGCTGTCCGGTAATCAAGGTCGGTCGCATGGCGGGGCAGTTTGCCAAGCCGCGCTCGTCCGGCAACGAGACCATCGATGGCGTCACCCTGCCCGCTTACCGCGGCGATATCGTCAACGGCATCGGCTTCGATGAGAAAAGCCGCGTGCCGGACCCGGAGCGTCTGCTGCAGGCCTATCACCAGTCCACGGCCAGCCTGAACCTGCTACGTGCATTCGCCCAGGGCGGTTTTGCCGACCTGCACCAGGTGCATCAATGGAACCTCGACTTCATCGCCAACTCGCAGATGGCCGAGAAGTACCACCAACTGGGCGCGAGGATCGATCAGGCGCTGAGATTCATGCGAGCCTGCGGCATGGGCAACGCGCCGCAGCTGCGCGAGACAAATTTCTTCACCGCCCACGAGGCGCTGCTGTTGAACTACGAGCAGGCCTTCGTTCGTCAGGACAGCCTCAGCGGTGGTTGGTACGACTGCTCGGCGCACATGCTGTGGATCGGGGACCGGACGCGACAGCTGGACGGCGCCCACGTGGAGTTCCTGCGTGGCGTGGGTAACCCGATCGGCGTGAAGGTCGGCCCGAGCATGGACAGTGAAGAGCTTATCCGCCTGATCGATATCCTCAATCCGGACAACGATCCGGGTCGCCTCAACCTCATCGTGCGGATGGGCGCCGACAAGGTTCAAGACGGCCTGCCACGCCTGATCCAGACTGTGCAGCGCGAAGGCCGGCACGTGCTGTGGAGTTCCGATCCGATGCACGGCAACACCATGAAAGCCTCCAGCGGCTACAAGACGCGAGACTTTGCACGAGTGTTGGCCGAGGTACGGCAGTTTTTCGAGGTGCACCGCGCCGAGGGCAGCTATCCGGGCGGCATTCACATCGAGATGACCGGGCAGAACGTCACCGAGTGCATCGGCGGTTCGCGCCCGATCACCGAGGACGGTCTCTCCGACCGCTACCACACCCATTGCGATCCGCGCCTCAATGCCGATCAGTCGCTGGAACTGGCATTTTTGATTGCCGAGACGCTGAAGCAGGTGCGCCCAAGCTGACGCTTGTCCGCCCGCTCGCCCAAAGGCTCGGCAGACGAGCCCTTGGGCGCAAAAGCTCACCTTTACGGTTGTGTGAATTGCCAGGGCACTTCGACCGCTAGCCGCACTACGGCGCTGCTATTCCAACGTCCGCTGAATAGCCATATCGAACGAACAGCACCGCCTCGGGTCGGCGTATTAGAAGCCGGGCACGTCGCTGGCGCGGGCCTGGGCACCTTGCTAGCTGTCGTAAAGGAATTTTGCCTGCCATGACTGAATCGTCTAAAAGCAAAGGCGCTGTTCTGGCCGCCTGGATTGGACTGGCGCTCGGCCCCTTGTTGTTGCTTGCCTGCCTGCTGACCTCCCCGCCGGGCGGCCTGTCGAACGAAGCCTGGCTGACGGTGGGACTGGCCGGATTGATGGCGATCTGGTGGTCCACCGAGGCGATCCCCATCCCTGCAACTTCGCTATTGCCGATCCTGCTGATTCCGCTGCTGGGTATCGATAGCCTGGCCAAGGCCACGGCGCCTTATGCCAACCCGACCATCTTCCTGTTCTTCGGCGGTTTCGTGCTCGGCTTGGCCATGCAGCGTTGGAACCTGCACCGGCGGATCGCCCTCGCGACGCTACTGGCCGTGGGCAACCAGCCCAGCCGGCAGATTGCCGGCTTCATGATCGCCACGGCGTTCATCAGCATGTGGGTCAGCAATACGGCAACCAGCATCATGATGCTGCCCATCGGCCTGTCGGTAATCGGTCTGCTGGTGGCCGGCAGCGACGAAAAGGAAGGCGGGCGCTTCGCCATCGCCCTGCTCCTGGGAATCGCCTATGCCGCCAGTGTCGGCGGCATCGCCACGCTGATCGGCACACCGCCGAACGCGCTGCTGGCTGCGTTCATGCGGGACAACTATGACGTACAGATCGGTTTCGGCCAGTGGATGTTGCTGGGGCTTCCGCTGAGTGTCGGCATGCTGGTCTTCATCTGGTGGTGGTTGACGCGTGGCGGCTTCAAGCTCGCCGGCGGTGACAGCCGCAACCTGCTGGAAAGCGAAATGGCCGCGCTGGGCCCCATGTCCCGAGCGGAAAAGCTGGTCGCGGCGGTGTTCATGCTGGCCGCTGCCGCGTGGATTCTACAGCCGCTGCTCGCCGACTACGTGGAAGGCGTCAATGACACCAGTATTGCCATCGCCGCTGCCCTGGCATTGTTCCTGATCCCGGTGGATCTGCGTGAACGGGTCTTCCTGATGGATTGGGAGCAGGCGAATAAGGCACCCTGGGGCGTGTTACTGCTGTTCGGTGGCGGGCTGTCGCTGGCAGGCGTCATTGGTGCATCGGGCCTGGCCGAATGGATCGCTGAAGGCTTGGGTGTATTCGAGGCCCTGCCGCTGGTATTGATGATAGGGCTGGTTGCGCTGGTGATCATTTTTCTCACGGAGATCACCTCCAACACCGCAACGGCAGCCGCCTTCCTACCCTTGCTGGGTGCACTGGCTGTCGCGCAGGGCATGTCGCCCGAAATGCTCGCGATACCGGCCGCCGTCGCCGCCAGCTGTGCCTTTATGATGCCAGTGGCCACGCCACCGAACGCCATCGTGTTCGGCACCGGCCAACTGCCGATCCAGGCCATGATCAAAGCCGGCTTTGCCCTGAACCTGTTTGGCGTCGTACTGGTCACCCTGCTCTGCTACCTGCTGGTGGGCTGGATCTGGGGCGGCTGAGGAGCGAACGTGAGCTCACCGCTTAACAGCAAACGCTTCGCCCCGAGGGCGGGGCTCCTACAAACAACGCCACAGCGCGTACCGAGCCGCTTTTTGTGGGAGCCGCGACCCGCGGCGAATGCAGGCTTGCGTCCCGCGCAAAAGCAAAAGCTTCGCCCCGAGGGCGGGGCTCCTACAAGAAAGCCACAGCGCGTACCGAGCCACCGATTGTGGGAGCCGCGACCCGCGGCGAATGCAGGCTTGCGTCCCGCGCAAAAGCAAAAGCTTCGCCCCGAGGGCGGGGCTCCTACAAGAACGCCACAGCGCGTACCGAGCCACCTTTTGTGGGAGCCGCGACCCGCGGCGAATGCGGGCTTGCGGCTCGCTCAAAAGCAAACACTTCGCCCCGAGGGCGGGGCTCCTACAAACAACACCACAACGCGCACCGAGCCACCTTTTGTGGGAGCCGCGACCCGCGGCGAATGCGGGCTTGCGGCCCGATCAAATGCAAAGCTTCGCCCCGAGGGCGGGGCTCCTACAAACAACGCCACAACGCGCACCGAGCCGCCTTTGTGGGAGCCGCGACCCGCGACGAATGCGGGCTTGCGGCCCGCTCAAATGCAAACCTTCGCCCGCGGGCGGGGTTCCTACGAAGAAAGCCACCGCGTACCGAGCCGCTTTTGTAGGAGGCGCGACCCCGCGGCGAATGCGGGCTTGCGGCCCGCTCAAAAGCAAACGCTTCGCCCCGAGGGCGGGGCTCCTACAAGAAGGCCACAGCGCGCACCGAGCCGCCTTGTGTGGGAGCCGCGACCCGCGGCGAATGCGGGCTTGCGGCCCGCTCAGGAGCAAAAGCTTCGCTCCGCGGTCGGGGCTCCTACAAGAAAGCCACAGCGCGTACCGAGCCACCGATTGTGGGAGCCGCGACCCGCGGCAATTTACTGAGGTCCAGAAAACAAAACCCCGCACAGGGCGGGGTTTGTCATCGAGTCGCCCGGCATCGGGCCGGGGTGTCCGCGATAGCCTGGATCAGGCCTTGATACGGGACTTGTACTCGCCGGTACGGGTGTCGATTTCGATCGAGTCACCGATTTCGCAGAAGGCGGAAACCTGCAGCTCGGCACCGTTCTTCAGGCGGGCGGTCTTCATGACCTTGCCGGAGGTGTCGCCGCGTACGGACGGCTCGGTGTAGACGATTTCACGAACGATGGTGGTCGGCAGTTCAACCGAAATCACCTTGTCGTTGTAGAAAACGGCTTCGCAGACATCGGTCATGCCGTCTTCGATGAAGGTCATCACGCCTTCGAGGTCTTCTTTTTCGATTTCGTACTGGTTGAACTCTTCGTCCATGAAGACGTAGAGCGGGTCGGCGAAGTAGGAATAGGTCACTTCCTTGCGCTCGAGAATTACCGGCTCCAGCTTGTCATCGGCCTTGTACACGGTCTCGGTAGCGGAACCGTTGAGCAGGTTCTTCAGCTTCATCTTGACGACGGCACTGTTACGACCGGACTTGTTGAACTCGGCTTTCTGGATGACCCAGGGTGCGCCGTTGATAACGGCCACTTGGCCGGCACGGAACTCTTGTGCGGTTTTCATACGAACATCCGAATGGAATTAGAGACAAAAAACAGGCCGCGTATCATAGCCAATCTGTGTAAAAAAACACCAGCTTTCCAGCCAGATCGCCATTGGCGACCTGCTTGTGGGTCCAGCGCTCGGCATGCGCGCGCAGCTCAGCCTCGTGCGCGAGCAACGCGGACCAGGCCGCGGCGCTCCCCTCCCCTGCGTTCCAGGCGTGCCAGAACCCTCGCAACGCAGCGGCTGGAGCGGGGTCCAGGTCGTGCAGGTAAAGCTCGAGGAAGGCGTTGAGCTTGTCCCAGTGAGCGTCCTGCTCCTGCGGATAAATGTGCCAGACCAGTGGCCGACCCGCCCATTGCGCACGGATGAACGACTCCTCGCCGCGCACCGCGTTGAAGTCACAACACCATAGCAGCATGTCGTACTGATTCTGCGTCATGAACGGCAGCACCGCGACCTGCAGCGCACCACGGGCATGGCGGTCGCCTGCGCTGAGCGCATCCAGGCCCAGCCAGCTCGCCACGTCACCGAGCACACGCCCTTCGGGCACCAACAGGAGTGACGGCTGCGAGTCGGCGGCCAGTGCGTCGAGCCAGCCGGCGACCGCGCGATTTTCGTAAGCGAACAGCGAGAGCGTGCGCACTCCCGGCGGCACGCTTAGATCGAAGCCCTGCAAAAAGGCTTCGCGCATCGCCGGATCACGCTGGAAGGCCTCGCGCCGCGCCAGCAGATCGCCTTCGCGAATCAAGCCACCTGTGCCCTGCTCGAAGCCAGGAAAGAAAAAGTACTTCTGCAAGCCATCGGGCTGCATCGAAGGCAACGCATGGCAGCCCACCACCCAATCCTCGGCGCTGAGGTATTCCAGGTTGAGCCAGAGGATACGGCGTTCGCTACGGGCCATCGCCTCGATATAGGCAGCAGGCAGTTGGCAGGCGAAGGCTTCGATCACCACATCTGCCGGCTCAGCGCCCGGCCAGTCCGGAGCCCAGTGGCGCACGTCGACGCCCTCATGCCACTGTTGAGCAGCCGTGGCGCTGGTACCCGGGCAAAGCCGGGCGAAGGTGTCTAGATCGTCCACCCACAGCCGCACCCGCTGGTTATGCTCGGCCACCAGCTGCCGCGCCAGGCGCCAGGTCACACCGATGTCGCCGTAGTTATCGACAACGACGCAGAAGATGTCCCAGCTCGCTCTGACCGACAAACCAATGCTCCTCTGAAAGATTTCGCCCGCCCCCTGCTCTCGCCGCGCAGCGACAACGGAATACAAGCGTGATGGCCGTGCGAACGGCAGGCACGACTATTCGCCGGAGCCTAGGGCACCAGGGCGACAAACAAAAGGGGGATAGTAAGACGTTATGGAGGTGAACCCTACCAGCCACACCCCGGCACACAATGTCACCGCTGCGGCTGCTCCCTTCCGGGCCTGACCGGGTTCACGGCTGATCGTTGCGGGGGGACCGGAAGGGCCCACCATAACAAAACCCGCCTGGCGGCGAGCGGCGCCATTGTACCGGCTTATTCCTAACTTACAACCAATCCTTGATGCGCTAACGCATTGAGCCGTCGGGGATTAGTGCGACCGGGATAGCTTGCCGGACGGGTGACGCCCACGGGCAACGCCGAAGCCGAACGCGATAGGCCCGGCCGAACCGAACACAATGAGTGCCGCTTGTTTCGATTTCATGTGCCGTCGATGCGCGGCCAACTACCCATACCACATCCGGACGCCAGCGATGGCGGCCAGCGCACGCCTCTCTCCGATCGAGAGGGGGTCACACGGTGCACCCCCACCGCCCGTCAGCCTGGCTGAAAATTATGTCACCTTGCAGCTTCTATCGACCCGAACCCCTATGCAAAACCTACGGTCTGTTTGAGGATAAGGAGTGCTAAAAGCATGGCCGTTTTCCTCCGGAACGCGGCACCAGGACCGAACGAACCAGCGCAGTTGTCGTGCAGCGGAGTCTGGCGGCGCTATCGAAAGAGGTAAGCATGAGCAAAGCTCCCATCGCCATCGTCGGCACCGGCATTGCAGGACTCTCCGCGGCGCAGGCTCTGCATGCGGCCGGACAGTCCGTCCAGCTGTTCGACAAGAGCCGCGGCCTTGGTGGACGTATGTCCAGCAAGCGCAGCGACGCCGGCCACCTTGACCTTGGCACCCAGTATTTCACTGCACGTGACCGGCGCTTTACCGAGGCCGTGCGGCAATGGCAAAGCGCCGGCTGGGTTGGCGAATGGTCACCCAATCTCTACCAGTCCCACGGCGGCCAATTGTCGCCTTCGGCGGACGAGCAAGTACGCTGGGTCGGCGCGCCACGTATGAGTGCGATCGCCGCCGGGCTGCTCGGCGAGCTGCCAGCCAAGCTGTCGTGCCGCGTCACCGAGGCGTTTCGGGGGGAGGAGTACTGGACGCTGGTCGATGCCGAAGGCAACAACCACGGCCCTTACAGTCAGGTGATCATTGCAATCCCGGCGCCCCAAGCCAGCGCCCTGCTGGCCTCGGCACCAAAGCTGGCCGCCGTTGCCGCCAGCGTGGCCATGGAGCCCACCTGGTCCGTGGCCTTGGGTTTTCCGACACCGCTGGACACCCAGCTCGAGGCCTGTTTCGTTCAGGACGATGCGCTGGATTGGCTGGCGCGCCACCGCAGCAAGCCGGGGCGCGAAGGCTCGCTGGACACCTGGGTCCTGCATGCCAGCAGCGCATGGAGCCGGCAGCATCTGGACCTGTCCCGCGAACTGGTGGTCGAGCAACTGCTCGGTGCCTTTGCCGAGCTGATCGACTGCGTGGTGCCCGCGCCGGAATTCACCCTCGCACATCGTTGGCTCTACGCGCGCCCGACCCAGTCCCATGAATGGGGTGCGCTCGCCGATGCCCATCTCGGTCTGTATGCGTGCGGAGACTGGTGCCTCTCAGGGCGCGTCGAAGGCGCGTGGCTCAGCGGCCAGGAAGCCGCACGGCGGCTGCTCGAGCAGCTATAGCAACCCATCGCTCTCACCCAGGTCGCCACCACGCGTGACGGCCTGGCGAGCGAGCAACAACTCATTCACGCGACCATCAAGCCGATGCAAGGCGCCTAACCCAACGCGGTATCGAGAAACATCATGACCGCGAAACCGCCCATCAACCCGACCGTCGCGGGGGTCTGGTGGCCGTTGCGATGGGTTTCGGGAATCACCTCGTGCGAAACCACGAAGATCATCGCGCCGGCGGCCAATCCGAGACTGATCGGGTAGGCAACGGCCAGTCCGCTGGATATGCCCAGCCCGACCAGAGCACCGAGCGGCTCCATCAAGCCGGACGCAGCAGCGACCACAATCGATCGCCAGGCGGAGAGCCCGGTGGTTCGCAAGGCCAACGCGATGGCCAGCCCTTCGGGAATATCCTGTATGGCAATTGCCGTCGTGAGCGGCAGACCGACGTTCAGATCGCCGTTGGCGAAACTCACGCCGATGGCCATGCCCTCCGGAACGTTGTGCAGAACGATGGCGAACACGAATAGCCAGACCCGGCTCATGCGCTGGTGGTTCGGCCCAAAGGCGCCGGCACTCTCGTGCGCGTGCGGCGTGAAATAGTCCAGCCCGAGCATCAGCAGCACACCGATTCCGAGCCCAGCCACGACGGTCAATGCCGCCAGCACGCCGCTGTCGAACAACTCACGGGCCGCGGCCAGCCCCGGGAGAATCAGCGAGAACGAACTGGCCGCGAGCATCATGCCGGCCGCAAAGCCCAGCATGCTGTCCTGGGTCCGCGTGGAAATGTTGTTCAGCACGACCGCCATCAGCGCGCCCAACGCCGTGGCGACGAAACCCGCACTACCACCGAGCAAGGCGTAGCGGACATTGCTCTCGTTGCCGTTCTGAAATGCGTTATAGCCACTCGCGACCGACAACGATACGACCACCAGCACTGTACCTATCAGGCCAAGCGTGACGATGGGATTTGCCCGAGCGTGCGCGATCCATGCCGCGCGTAGCGTCGCTGCGGCGCTTTGAGTGCTTGCCATGAGTGATGCCCCGAATGATGGTTATCGCCCGCCGCAACCTATGGAGGCGTACAAGCGATCGAGCTGCGGGCGACTTGCGGACATCAGTCCGTCAAGGCACTTCGAGCGTCTTAGGATATGACCATAAGCCACTCGCCGAGTTTGACTGAGCGCTCGGCTGATGCAGGAGCGTGGAGTTCAACGCCGGCAAAACCGTGCTGGATGCACTCATGGACGCCTCGCCCGGGCTAGAAGGCGACAGCGCTGGGCTGGTCTCTCGGCTCATGGCTGACCCGACTTATAACTACAACGTCTAACCATATAACCAAAATCAGGAATATCATCTACCGCAACTATCCCTCCGATCAACCGAGAGGAACTCAGAGATGAACGCCCAGGTTGACGCGTTTTTCGATCCGGCAACTTTCACGTTTAGCTACGTCGTCAGTGATCCAGATACACGCCAGTGCGCTTTGGTCGATTCGGTGCTCGATTACGATCCAGCCACTGGACGCACCTCACATGCCTCCGCCGACCGGCTGATCGCATTCGTGCATGAGCACGGCCTGAACGTGCAGTGGCTCCTCGAAACCCACGTGCATGCGGATCACCTGAGCGCCGCGCCATACCTGAAAGAACGCCTGGGCGGACACCTGGCGATCGGCGACCGGATCACGGTGGTGCAAGAGACGTTCGGCAAGCTGTTCAATGTAGGGGCCGGGTTCGCCACCGACGGACGCCAGTTCGATCACCTGTTCCAAGACGGCGAGGCCTTCCAGGTCGGCGCTATCCAAGCGCGCGCATTGCATACGCCGGGACACACGCCCGCCTGCATGACCTACGTGATCGGCGACGCTGCGTTCGTTGGAGATACGCTGTTCATGCCGGATTACGGCACCGCCCGCTGCGACTTCCCCGGCGGCGACGCGCGGACGCTCTACCGGTCGGTTCAAAAGTTGTTCCAGTTGCCTGGCGAGACGCGGATGTTCATGTGCCATGACTACAGGGCCCCTGGCCGCGAGGACTTTCGCTATGAAACGACCGTCGCCACGGAGCGCGAGCATAACGTGCACATACATGAAGGCGTGACCGAGGACGAGTTCGTGGCAATGCGCACTGCCCGCGATGCCACCCTGGCGATGCCCGCGCTGATCCTGCCATCGGTGCAAATCAACATACGTGGCGGTGAGCTGCCGGCGCCCGAAAGCAACGGCGTACGCTACCTGAAGATCCCTCTCGACGTGCTGTAACAGCCGCCGTAACACACTCAGGCGTTGAGCCGCATCCGAGCGATGCCTCTGGGGAGCACAGCCATGAAGCCACGACTGGCGCGCTATCTGCCCTGCCTGACTTGGGCGAAAGAGTACGATCGCAGCGCTGCGGCCAAGGACAGCCTGGCCGCAGCGATCGTTACCCTGATGCTGATTCCGCAAAGCCTCGCCTACGCCATGCTTGCAGGCCTATCGCCGGTGACGGGGCTTTACGCCAGTATCCTGCCGCTGCTCGCCTATACCCTGTTCGGCACCAGCCGCACCCTGGCAGTCGGCCCGGTCGCCGTGGTATCGCTGATGACGGCAGCGGCGCTGAGCCCCTTGTTCGCGTCAGGCAGTGCCGAATATGCCGGCGCCGCGATGCTCCTGGCCATGCTCTCCGGCGCGATCCTGTTGACGATGGCGGTGCTGCGCCTGGGCTTTCTCGCCAATTTTCTCAGCCACCCGGTGATTTCCGGGTTCATCAGTGCCTCGGGCATTCTGATTGCCCTTGGCCAGCTCAAGCACATCCTCGGCGTCTCCGTTGGCGGCGGGAATGCCCTCGCACTCGTCCCGGGATTGATCGACGCCCTACCGCACGCGCACCTGCCGACGCTGTTAGTGGGCACCGCGAGCTTGCTTTTCCTCTATCTGGTGCGCACCTGGCTGGCCAAGTGGCTGCTGCGCCTGGGTGTGCGACCGGGGCTTGCCGGCACCTTAAGCAGAATCGGGCCTGCCGCCGCCTTGCTACTGGCGATAGGGGCCGTCAGCGTCTTTCGTCTCGCCGATGCCGGGGTACGAGTCGTTGGTGAGGTGCCACGGGGCTTGCCGTCGCTAAGCCTGCCTTCGTGGAATCTGGCGCTCGTGATCGAACTGCTGCCAGCGGCGGTGCTCATCAGCCTGGTGGGCTTCGTCGAATCCGTGTCGGTGGCGCAGACCCTCGCAGCCAAGCGCCGTCAACGCATCGAACCGAATCAGGAGCTGGTCGCCCTGGGCGGCGCCAATATTGCGGCAGCCATGAGCGGCGGGCTCCCGGTAACCGGTGGCTTCGCTCGCTCCGTGGTCAATTTCGATGCCGGCGCTCAGACGCCCTTGGCCGGTGCTTTCACCGCAGCCGGCATCGGAATCACGGTTCTGTTCTTCACCCCGCTGTTCCACAATCTTCCGCACGCCGTATTGGCCGCGACCATCATCGTGGCGGTACTCAGCCTGGTGGATCTGGCAGCGCTGCGGCGCACCTGGCGCTATTCGCCGCAGGACGCCGTCGCCATGGCCGCGACGATGCTCGGCGTCCTCACGGTCGGTGTGGAAAGCGGCATCCTGATGGGAGTCGGCCTATCATTGCTGTTGTTCCTCTGGCGCACCAGCCAGCCTCACGTCGCGGTGGTCGGGCAACTGCCGGGCAGCGAGCATTTCCGCAACATCGAACGCTTCTCCGTGGTGCAAAGCCCAAAGGTACTGTCGGTGCGAGTTGATGAGAGCCTTTACTTCCCCAACGCCCGCTTTCTGGAAGATCGCATTGCCGAACTGATCGGCCGCCACCCCCAAGCCGAACATCTGGTACTGATGTGCCCGGGCGTAAACCTGATCGATGCCAGTGCACTGGACAGCCTGCAAGCGATCACCGCTCGCCTGCATATCGCCGGGGTACAACTGCACCTGTCGGAGGTCAAGGGACCGGTGATGGACCGCCTGCGGCGCACGGACTTTCTGCAGCACTTCGGTGGACAGGTTTTCATCAGCCAGTACGAAGCCTTGCGCGCGCTGGATCCGCAGACCACCCGAAGCGCGCTCGAGCAGCAGCGCGATCACCTTTGCCGCGTGAAGGAGAACGCAAAAGAAGCACGCACATGAGTTCGTCGAACAAGCCCGTCCGTAAAAAAAAAGGCCTGCATTTTGGCCGGCCTTCTGTTGCCCGAACGGGCACGCTGTCAGTGGCTCCGGTCAGGACTTGATATCGCAACGCCTGCAGGTCCCGACTCCGAGCAGCCGGTAGGCCGGACAAAAGCGAAAGGCACCCGTGACCACTAGCAGCACGCCGACCCAACCCCACATGCCAATTACTCCCGCAAGCGCCAACCCGATAAGCGCGAGCCCGATAACGATCCGCAGCGTCCGATCAATGGTTCCGACGTTGGCTTTCATAGCAATGACCTCCCGGTCAGCAAGCGCGCCGGCGTTCCAGCGCAGAAAACAGCAACATGCCGGCCAGCATGGCCAGTACGAACAAGGCGATCTGCCAATGCCCGCTGAGCAAAACCGCGATCGCCGGCCCCGGACAAATGCCTGCAATGCCCCAGCCGATGCCAAACAGCAGGCTGCCGCCGATCAATCGCCCGTCGAGCTCGCGCCGGCTGGGCAACTGCATCGGAGCATCGAGCAGCGAGCGCTCATGCCGTTTAGCCCAGCCGAAGGGCAGCAGCGCCGCTCCAATCGCCCCGAGCATCACCAGCGCCAGCGACGGATCCCAGCCGCCCGCAATATCCAGAAAGCCGATCACCTTCGCCGGGTTAGCCATCCCGGAAAGCAGCAGACCAAGGCCGAACAAGAGGCCGGCCATGAATGAAGTCAGCTTGCGCATAGTCAGCCTCCCAGCAGATGACGGAGGACAAAAACAGTGGCGAAACCGGCGGCCATGAACACCAGGGTCGCCACGACGGAGCGCCTCGACAGTCGCGCGATGCCGCAGACGCCATGGCCGCTCGTGCAACCCGCCCCGTAACGCGTGCCTATGCCGACCAGCAGGCCGGCCACCAGCAACCCAACCCAGCCAGACTGGAACGCCATTACTGGCAGCGCGCCAAAAAGCCCCCACAAGAGCGGCGCGATCAACAAACCGAAAAGAAACAACAGCTTCTCTCCTCGGCCTTCGGCTGCAGGGTCCAGCACGCTGGCAAGCAGGCCGCTGATGCCCGCTATACGGCCATTGAGCAGCACGAACAAACCGGCGGCGGCGCCAATCAACACCCCTCCACCCAGCGCAGCCCAGGGCGTGAAGTGGACCCAATCGATCGTCATTGCTGGTCCCCCTCGCAGAACAGCCGGTACAAGGTTTCGATCACTGCCAACGCCTCCGGGCTGCTGATCCGATAGTGGATCACCTTGCCTTCACGGCGCGTTGCCACCAGCCCTTCGCGCCGCAACACAGCCAGCTGTTGCGACAGCGTGGGTTGCTGGATGCCCAGCAGCTGCTCGAGCTCGCTGACGCTGCGTTCGCTTTGGGACAGCTGGCACAGCAGCAGCAGGCGGTCAGGATTGGCGAGAGCCTTCAACAGCGCCGAGGCGGACGCCGCCTTCGTTTTTAGCTGGTCAATATCAATATCAATATCAAGATCAGGAGTCATGACCGGCCCTACAGTTAAGATAATTACAATATATGATTCTATATATTTACTATCAAGCGGCACGTAAAAGGCCTGGCGGCTGATGGAGACGCTGCTTGTTTCGGTCTTTCGGCATGCCGCGAGTCATGACCTCACGTCCGCGCTTCATGTCGGGACGCAGGATGACAAGTTAAAAAACACCAGGCGCGTGCTGCGCATCAGCGCGCGCCACGCGTAGCGGCAGTCAGCGATACGGCGGGGAGAATTCGAAGCGGGCGCCCAGCAGCCCTGCGCTTCGCAACATGCGGCGCGCACCAGCACAGGATGAGTAGAGAGGGCGAATGCCAGGGGGGCCAGAACGCAGAAACAAAAAAAGCGACCCTTGGGTCGCTTTTCTGCGCTTCGTCACCTTCGATGAGGCTTGAAGCAAATTTGGAGCGGGAAACGAGACTCGAACTCGCGACCCCGACCTTGGCAAGGTCGTGCTCTACCAACTGAGCTATTCCCGCTTGACTTGACGCAATAATGGCGTCCCCTAGGGGACTCGAACCCCTGTTACCGCCGTGAAAGGGCGGTGTCCTAGGCCACTAGACGAAGGGGACGCTGCCCGGAAACTTCAGCTTTCATTCCGGCTTCCAGCGTCTGCGATGTGCTTCTCGCTGCAAGTGGCGCGCATTCTATGGAGCCTACCCAGGGCCGTCAAGCGTCATGTGAAAATTTTTTCCGGCGCCGATCCGGTGGGTAGTGTCGAGCTATCAGCTTGCCATCCAACGCTCTACACTCGGCACAAAACCGTCGGTTAGAGAGGTGCGCCCCGTGTCCCCGGTTCTGATAACAGGATTGGTCATTGCTGGCCTGTTCGTATTGATAGCGATTGGCGTGATCAACCAGATCGTAGAGAAGAACAACCTGGAGAAGGCACGCTTACGCGCCGAACTGAGCGACCGTATGCGCCGTTGCGCCAATCTGTCCGACCAAATGCCAGGGCAGATGATGACGCCGCCGCTCAAGTCGCTGCTGACGCGCCTGGAATTGCACCTGGCTGAACAGCTGCTGCCGCTGGACAAGAAGAACGCGACGCTCAGTACCCGAATCGATGCACTGCGCAGCGCCGTAGCGAAGGGCGACGACATCCCTGTTCCGAATGCGCCGGTCAAGGTGACCACCGAGGCGCAGGCCAAGGAGGTTCGTTTGTTGCTCGAGGATCTGCACGCGCAGATCGTCTGGGCCAACAAGCAACAGCAGCTCGACACCCCGGCGGCCAAGCGTTGGTTGCAGCAGATTCAGCGCATGATGGTCATGCTGCATGTCGAATACTTCACCAACGTAGGTCAACAGGCGTTACAACAAGGCAGTGCGCACAAGGCGCGCCTCGCCTTCGAACGCGGCATTCAGCATATTCGCAAACAGCCAAACCCGGCCGACTACCAGGCCCTATTGAAGCCGCTCGAAGCGCACTACGCCCATGCCAACAAGCTCGAGCAAACGCAACAGCAACCCAAGCTTGACGAGCCCAGCGAGCTGGCCGAAGGTTTGAAAAGCATGGAAAGCGAAGACGACTGGAAGAAAAACAACATCTATTAGGCTGAGACGGGCGTTGCGGAACCAGTAATCGAACCATGCACGGCCGCCGCTCGATGGCGCGGGTGATCGATGCTGGCCTCCCCGTCTTTTTTCGCCGTCACCGTGTCCGCGTGGAGAAACTCGATGTCACTGACTGTATTCGGCGCCCCGCTCTCGCCCTTCGTTCGCAAGGTGCGCCTGTGCCTGCTGGAAAAAGGCTTGGACTATCAACTCGAGATCGTCATGCCTTTCACGCCTCCCGAGTGGTATCTGCAGCTCAATCCGCTGGGGCGCATTCCGGCCATGAAAGATGGTGAGCTCTGCCTGGCCGACTCGAGCGTGATCTGCCAATACCTTGAAGAGACCTACGCGCAGAGTGCTCCGCTGTATGGAAGCAACCCAGTGGAACGTGCGCAAATCCGCTGGCTGGAAAAATACGCCGACTACGAACTCGCCCCGCTGACGACGTTCGGCATTTTCCGCAACCGGGTGCTGAAACCGAGTTCTGGCCATCCGTGCAACGAAGAGAGCGTGCAGAGTGCGCTGACCCAGAAGCTTCCGCCTCACTTCGACTATCTGGAACGCCAGCTCGGCGAGAAGCCGTTCTTCGTGGGCGAACGGTTGTCGATGGCCGACATCACCTTTACCTGCCAACTGATCAACATGGAGCACGGCGGCGAACGGCTCGACGCGGATCGTTGGCCGGCACTGGCTGCGCACTTCGCGAGAATGAAAGAGCGGCCATCGGTACAAAGTGTGCTGCCCAGCGAACAGCGGACCACTGCCAAACTCATCGAAATGGGTAAACAAGCGAGCCAGTCCAGCTGAGGGCTCGCCGTGGCAGGTAGGAGCTTGAAGCCTGGCCCTGAAGCCAAAACGATCAAAAGCTTCGGCCCGAGGTCAGGCCTCCTACATAGCGTTCAAAGCCACGCCACGCCTCTGTTGTCGGAAGCGCGGCAAACGTGCGATAGCGGTCGAATAAGGCGGCAGCGCAAGTTTCGCCAGGGAATTGACCTGCCGCACCTCAGAGCAGATGAATGCCCACCCACTGCCGGGCAAATTGATAGGCGCAGCGGCCGTTGCGATTGCCGCGAGCCGTCGCCCAGCGAATCGCATCCTTCTCCAGCGCGTCATCCCACTTCCAGCTCAGCCCGGCCTGCTCGGCCAGCGAGCCGACCCAATGCCGCACCACGTTCAGGTAATGCTCCTGACTGAAGGGGTAGAACGACAGCCACAGGCCAAAGCGATCCGACAGCGCAATCTTGTCTTCCACCGCCTCGTTGGGGTGCAGTTCGCCATCGATCATCTGCCAGTTTTCGTTATCGCTCTGCCGCTCGGGCACCAGATGTCGTCGATTAGAGGTGGCGTACAGCAGCACGTTCTCTGGCGCGCGCTCCAGAGAACCGTCCAAAACACTTTTCAGCACGCGGTAATCGCCTTCGCCGGCCTCGAACGAAAGGTCGTCGCAGAACACGACGAAATACTGCGGCTGCCCGGAAAGCTGATCGACGACCTTCGGCAGGTCCGCCAGATGATCGCGCTCGATTTCGATCAGACGCAGCCCCGCTGAAGCATGCTCGGCCAGGAGCGCGCGGATCAGCGAGGATTTGCCCGTGCCACGCGCGCCCCAGAGCAGGACGTGATTGGCGGGCAATCCTGAAACGAACTGGCGGGTATTGCTGGACAGCAGCTCCCGCTGGCGGTCGATGCCGATCAGATCGGCCAGCTTCAGGTCGAGCGAGACGCTCAGTGGCTGCAGATAACCACCCTGCCCTTCGCGGTGCCAGCGTGCGGCGAGACTGGCGGCCCAGTCGATCGGCGCTCTCGGCGCCGGCAGCAACGGCTCCAGACGCGTCATCAGCGCCTCAGCACGCTGCAAAAAAGCTTTCAGCTCGACATCCATTGAAGCGACTCCAGACAAAAAAATGCAGTAAAAGCTGCCGCGCCACTCAGGCACGGCACAGCGGGGCAATCACAGCCACGCCTCGATGCGCGACGCCAACGCTTCCGGCGGCGTACGCGAGGAGAAGCGCTCCACTGTCCGGCCTTCATCGGCAATCAGAAACTTGGTGAAGTTCCACTTGATGGCCTTGCTGCCGAGCAAGCCCGGCGCACGCTTTTTCAGGGCTGCGAACAAGGGATGGGCGTCGCCGCCATTGATCAGCACCTTGGCGAACAGCGGAAAGCTGACGCCGAAGTTGCGCTCGCAAAAGGCAGCGATCTGCTCCTCGTCGCCCGGCTCCTGGTGGCCGAACTGGTCGCAGGGAAAGCCCAGCACCACGAGCCCTTGCTTACGGTAGCGCGTCCAAAGCGCTTCAAGCCCCTTGTACTGAGGAGTGAAACCGCACTTGCTGGCCGTATTGACCACGAGCATCGCCTTGGCATTGAAATCGGCCAGCGTCGTCTGCTGCCCATCGATGGTGGTGCAGGGAATTTCAAGCAGTGGATCGCGCATGGCGGCACCTGATGATGCGTTGCGATGGCCGTTCAGGCCTCGCGCGGCTTGTGATTGAGCGATACCGAGTTGATGCAGTAGCGCAGGCCGGTGGGCGCCGGGCCGTCCGGAAAGACATGCCCCAGATGGGCATCGCAGCGAGCACATTTGACCTCGATACGGTGCATGCCGTGGCTGAAGTCATCGAGGCTGCGGATGGCGGTGTCGCTGACCGGCTGAAAGTAGCTCGGCCAGCCGCAGCCGGAATCGAACTTGGCGTCCGAATCGAACAATGGCGCGTCACAGCAGGCGCAGTGATAGATACCCGGGGCCTTGGTCTCGTTGTATTTACCAGTGAACGGACGTTCGGTCGCGCCGAGTCGACAGATCTGGAATTGCTCGTCGGAAAGTTCTTCACGCCAGGCCTCGAGCGGTTTTTCAAGCTTGTCCATCGGTAACCTCCTAAGGGTCTGTCCCGTTTCGCCGCAACCCGAGGGCCGGGCCGGCGTGGCCGCGAGCGAAAGCGGAAACAGAGGCGCTCTTAAATAAGGCGGATCTGTACCTTTTCCGAGGATCGGGCCGCACGTATGATGCGTTGCTCTTAGACGCCTAGTCTGGCAGCGGGGTTTCCGGCTGCCAAGGCGCCCGGGTTCATGCCAAACGACGCCAGCCATCAAGAGCCGGGCGCGTCTTCACTTCGGGACATTCAGGATCATGCAGGTCAGCAAATCGAACAAGCTCGCCAATGTCTGCTACGACATCCGTGGGCCAGTGCTCAAGCACGCCAAACGCCTGGAAGAGGAAGGCCATCGCATCCTCAAGCTGAACATCGGCAATCCGGCGCCGTTCGGTTTCGAAGCCCCTGAAGAAATCTTGCAGGACGTGATCCGCAATCTGCCGACCGCGCAGGGCTACAGCGATTCGAAAGGCCTGTTCAGCGCGCGTAAGGCGATCATGCAGTACTACCAGCAAAAGCAGGTGGACGGCGTAACCATCGAGGACATCTACCTCGGCAACGGCGTCTCCGAGCTGATCGTGATGTCGATGCAGGCGCTGCTCAACAACGGCGACGAAGTGCTGATTCCCGCCCCGGATTATCCGTTGTGGACAGCCGCAGTGAGCCTTGCTGGCGGCAAGCCGGTGCATTACCTGTGCGACGAGCAAGCCAACTGGTGGCCGGACCTGGCCGACATCAAGGCCAAGATCACGCCGAACACCAAGGCACTGGTGCTGATCAACCCGAACAACCCGACCGGTGCCGTGTACCCGCGCGAAGTGCTCGAGGGCATGGTCGAGCTGGCGCGCCAGCACAAGCTGGTGCTGTTCTCCGACGAGATCTACGACAAGATCCTCTACGATGACGCCGTCCATGTCTGCACCGCCTCGCTGGCACCAGACGTGCTCTGCCTGACCTTCAATGGTTTGTCGAAGTCATACCGCGTCGCCGGCTTCCGCTCCGGCTGGGTGGTGATCACCGGTCCGAAGCATAAGGCGCAAAGCTATATCGAAGGCATCGACATCCTGGCCAACATGCGGCTGTGCGCCAACGTGCCGTCACAACATGCGATCCAGACCGCGTTGGGCGGCTATCAGAGTATCAACGACCTGGTACTGCCGCCGGGCCGGCTGCTCGAACAACGCAACCGCACCTGGGAACTGCTCAACGACATCCCGGGGGTCAGCTGCGTCAAGCCGATGGGTGCGCTCTATGCCTTCCCGCGGATCGACCCCAAGGTCTGCCCGATCCACAACGACGAAAAGTTCGTGCTCGATCTGCTGCTGTCGGAAAAGCTGCTGATCGTCCAGGGCACCGCCTTCAACTGGCCCTGGCCGGACCACTTCCGGGTCGTCACCCTGCCCCGCGTCGACGACCTCGAGCAGGCGATCGGCCGCATCGGCGGCTTCCTGAAGACCTATAGCCAGTAAGCATCGATGGATCTGCAGGTCGACGACTTCTACCACGACGCCGCCGCCGGCCTGCTGATGCTCTATCAGGCGTTCCCGCGCAAGATCACGCTTTACGTCGACGATCTGATTGGCCATGAAGAGCCAGACGAGTTCGGCCTGCCCAGCACACGCCACCAGAGCTGCCTGGGCGCGCTGATATGGCTGGCCGATGAGGGCTATCTGCGCTTCGAAAGCACCATCCAGTTTCTCGCCATCGACCAGGCGACGCTGACCGAGAAGGCCTTTCTGCGCTTGACCAGCAGCCTCTCCGAGCCCGCCAACGACCACGACAGCCTGCCCGCCAGCGTGCGCCGCGTACGGTCGAGCCTGGCCTATCAGCTACGCCAGGCATTGCGCGAAGGGCATGGCGAGCGCCTCGCGCAGCTGACACGCCACCTCTTGAGCCAGCCATCGCCCCGCCGCGTCTGAGCGCGCCGACACGGCAGGCGACATAGCTTGAAATAGTCGCCCGGTTGAATAGCGCCGACCCGCACCTTATATAGCCTATCGTTCTTTACTGTTCCTCTTGGAGTTTGCCGCAAATATGATGCGCATTTTCTTGTTCCTGGCCACTAACCTGGCTGTATTGGTCGTTGCCAGCATCACCCTGAAGCTGCTCGGAGTGGATCGTTACACCGGTCAGAACTACGGCAGCCTGCTGGCGTTCTGTGCCGTCTTTGGCTTCGCCGGCGCGCTGGTCTCGCTGTTCATCTCCAAGTGGATGGCGAAGATGAGCACGCGGACCGAGATTATCAGCCAGCCCCGCACGCGCCATGAGCAGTGGCTGCTGCAAACGGTCGAGCAGCTGTCCCGCGAAGCCGGGATCAAGATGCCCGAAGTTGGTATCTTCCCCGCCTACGAAGCCAACGCGTTCGCGACCGGCTGGAACAAGAACGACGCACTGGTAGCGGTCAGCCAGGGCTTGCTCGAGCGTTTTTCGCCAGATGAAGTCAAGGCGGTCCTCGCTCATGAAATCGGCCACGTGTCCAACGGCGACATGGTAACGCTTGCCCTGATCCAAGGCGTGGTGAATACCTTTGTCATGTTCTTCGCGCGGATCTTCGGCAGCTTCGTGGACCGCGCCATCCTGAAGAACGAGGACGGCCACGGCATTGGCTATTTCATCGCAACCATCTTTGCCGAGCTGGTGCTGGGCATCCTCGCCAGCATCATCGTCATGTGGTTCTCGCGTAAACGCGAATTCCGCGCCGACGAGGCCGGTGCGCAGCTGGCGGGTACCCGTGCCATGATCGGGGCGCTTCAGCGCCTGCAGGCGGAACAGGGCGTTCCGGTCGATATGCCCGACAGCCTCAAGGCATTCAGCATCAACGGCGCCCTGCGCAACGGCCTGGCCGGGTTGCTGATGACCCACCCGTCGCTGGAAGACCGTATCGAAGCCCTGCGTCAGCGCGGCTGATCAACGGATCGAGACAAGGGCGGCATCAGCCGCCCTTTTTATTGAGGTCTTACTTGGGATGTCCTGGGCGCCGTTGCTCCGCGCCCGTCAACGCTCAACGCTTCCCACTGGCGTCATTAGCGCGCTAGATGCGCTTCAAGCCGATAGCAGCTCTCTTCCAAACGCGTCAGCCCACGCTGTAGAAACTTCCAGTTGCGTTCGTCGAGCACGTTCGCCCGTTCCAGCAACTCGACTCGCCAACGCCTACCCAACGCTTGCTGGACCTCCGCATCGCTCACGGCGAAGGGCGGACCCGACATCTGCTCCTGCGGGTAATCCAACGTAACCAGAAGGCCTCGGCAGTTCGACGGCAGGATGTTCCCAAGGTGCTCGACATAGCGCCTACGCATGGTCTCCGGGAGCGCAATCAGCGCAGCGCGGTCGTAGACCGCCTGGCAGTCGGAAACGTCGTCTGCGCTGAGCGCGAAGAAATCACCACAACGGATCTCCAGCGTCCCGGCACGATAGACCCGAAAGTCGCCCTCCACGCTGACTTCGGCGCCGAGGTCGTGCTCACGGAAGAAATCCTCCACGGCGCCCTCGCTCAATTCCACCCCAAGCACCGCATGGCCTTGTTGGGCCAGCCACGCCATATCGAGACTCTTGCCGCATAGCGGCACCAGCACCCGAACGCCATCGGCCAGCCGCAGATCCGGCCAGTGACGGCGTAGATAAGGGTTGACCTCGATCAGATGGAAACCGATTTCGTTGCGTGCCCAACGTCGTTGCCAGAAGCCTTCGTCCACACCTACACCCTCGTCAGCGCTGATGACGGTAGCTTATCAGAGCCGCGTTGCAGCGCTCGATTCAGGCCCGGCGCAGAGCCGACTCGGTGTCTACGCCAGCGTCACGCATCTGCGCCAGCTTGTAACGCAGGGTGCGCGCGCTGATGCCCAGTCGATCGGCAGTCTCCTTGCGCCGCCCGCGCTCGCTGCGCAGCGTATCGAGGATCAGTTCGAACTCTCGGCGACGAAGGTCGTCGCCAAGGGCGCCGGCCGCCTCGGTCTGCGCAGGAGGCGACATGGGCAAGCGGACTACCGGCACCGCAGGGCTCGATACGCTACCGAGCGTGGCGCCGACCGCAGCGGTCAGGCAAAGATCGGCTGGCATGATCGCGCCGCCTTGCTGCAGGATCAGCGCCCGTTGAATGGCGTTATCCAACTCGCGTACGTTGCCCGGCCAAGCATGTTCGATGAGGCACTGGCACGCCTCGTCACTGAGGCGCACGCCGGTTTGGCGCATCTTGCCCGCATGATTGCGCAACAGCCGCTCGGCAAGCGGCACGATATCCGCCCGTCGCTCACGCAGCGGCGGCCAGGCAAGCGGAAAGACCGAAAGGCGGTAGAAGAGGTCCTCTCGAAAGCGCCCGCTGCGCACCTCCTCAGCCAGATCTCGATTGGTGGTGGCAAGGATGCGAATATCCAGCGCTATCGGCTTGCGTCCCCCGACGCGCTCGACCTCGCGCTCCTGTAGCACGCGCAGCAGTTTGGCTTGCAGCGCCAATGGCATCTCGGATATTTCATCGAGCAGCAGCGTCCCGCCTTCGGCCAGCTCGAACTTACCCGGCTGCATCGCGATGGCGCCGGTGAAGGCGCCTTTCTCGTGGCCGAACAGCGTCGCCTCGAGCATGTTGTCCGGGATCGCTGCGCAATTGATAGCGATGAATGGTTTGTTGGCGCGGCTGGATTGCTGGTGGATGTAGCGGGCCAGCACCTCTTTACCGGTGCCTGATTCACCGGAAACCAGCACGGTCGAGTCACTCTGCGCGACCCGCGCCGCCAGCGCGAGCAACTGGCGGCTCGCCGGCTCGACCGCCACCGGCCCCTCGGCATCCGCTGCACCAAGCTGCCCGCAAGCATGCCGGGCGACCAACTCGAGCAGGACCTTCGGTTCGAACGGCTTGACCAGATAATCCACCGCCCCCTGGCGCATTGCCTCTACTGCCCGCTCCACCGCGCCGTATGCGGTCATCAGCAAGACAGGCACCTGCGGATAACGCTGGCGGACCAGTACCTGCAGCGCATGGCCGTCCATACCCGGCATGTTGACGTCGCTGACGACGAGGCCGAAGTCTTGTTTGTTCAGCGCCAGCAGTGCAGCTTCTGCGCTGTCCACCGCCAGGTAGCGATAGCCGCCGAGCTCAAGCGTGTCGCCCAGAGCCTCTCGCAAAGCGCGGTCGTCTTCGACCAACAGAATCGTTGCGGTCATGGATCTACTCCGAAATGGACGGCACAGCCGCCGGCAGCAGCGGCAGCTGCAACAAGGCACGGGTGCCCCGGCCGGGCTTGGAGCGCAGGCTGAGCGCGCCCGAATGAGCACGCGCCACCGATTTGACGACAGCCAGGCCCAGCCCTGTGCCGGTCGCACGGGTCGTGAAGAACGGCTCACCGAGTCGCGTCAGGGTCGCGGCATCCATTCCAGCCCCGCTGTCACTGACGCTGACGTACAGCCATGACGCCCGCGCATACAGATGTACCTTCAGCCGAGGCGCGTCGGTCGCAGCCTGGAGGGCGTTCTCGATCAGATTGAGCAACGCCCCGACCAAGGTGTCGCGGTTGCACAGCAGCGAACCGTCGCAGGCATCGCACTGCCAACGGACCGCAACGCCGTCCAGCCGAACGGCAGCCGCGGCATGCAGGGCGTTCATCAAGTCGGCAGGGGCCAGGCGATCCTCCAGTGGCAGGTCGCCGCGCGCAAACACGAGCATGTCGCGGACCTGATGCTCCAGTTCGTTCAGACGGTCCTTCAACCGCCCGGCGAAGCGTTGCTGGTGTTCAGCCGATAACCCGCCCTGCTCCAGATGGCTGGCATAAAGCAGCGCAGTGGAAAGCGGTGTGCGGATCTGGTGGGCCAGCGAAGCCACCATCCGACCGAGCGCGGACAAGCGCTCATGACGTGCCAGCTGCTCCTGCAGCCGGCGGGTCTCGGTCAGATCCGTCAGCAGTACCAGCTGGCCTGGCTCGCCATTGAGCGAGCGCGTGGCGATGGACAGGCGTCGCCCGTCCTTCAGCGAAATTTCGTGACCATCGTCTCTGCGTGGGGCGAAGCTGCGAGCGATCACCTCGCGCCAAAGCGTACCTTCGAGCGGCGCGCCAAGGAGCTCCAAGGCTACCGGGTTAGCTTCACGAACCACGCCCTGACCGTCGATGACGACGACGCCACCGGGCAGCAGATCCAACAGGCTCTGTAAGCGTCTGGCCAGGCGCTCTTTTTCGTCGAACGCCTGCAGCTCCTTGGCGCTGGTTTCGGCCAACTGCCCTTTCAGCTCGGCGACACGTGCCTGTAACAGCTGTTGAGATTCACCCAGGCGCCCGGATACGCGCGCAATCAGCTCGATCGATTGTTCAAGCTCGGCAGGCGATTCGCCAGGGGGCGGAGGCAACGCTGATGAAGCGGACGCTGAAGTCACTGCACTATCCGTCAAAAGATGGTCGGTGCAGCTCATCCAGCAAGGATCATGCCTGGCGGTTTTCCACGAGGGAGCCACGCAGCCGATCGGCTGCGTGGTGGGTACTTACTCGTCGAGATCGTCGTCGCGACGGTTCATGCCGTACTTTCGCATCTTCTCCACCAGCGTGGTGCGTCGGATGCGCAGGCGCTCGGCGGCGCGCGCAACGACGCCGTTGGCATCGTCAAGGGCCTGCTGGATAAGCCCTTGTTCCAGATTGCCCAGATAATCTTTCAGATCGAGCCCCTCGGCGGGCAGCATCGCATGCGCATCCGCGCTAACGATGGGTGCAGTGATTGCCGCGCGCTCTTCCATCTCGTCGTGCATGCCAATGGCGTACTGCTCGTCGTCGTCGTCGACATGGCGGAATTTCTTCGGCAGCTCCATCACGCCGATGACCCCGTAGGGGTGCATGATCGCCATGCGCTCGACCAGGTTGGCCAGCTCACGGACATTACCTGGCCAATCGTGACGGCACAGCGACATGATCGCCGCGGAGTTGAAGCGAATCGAGCCGCGCTTTTCATGTTCCATGCGCGATATGAGCTCGTTCATCAGCAAGGGAATGTCTTCAATGCGCTCGCGCAGAGGCGCCATTTCGATCGGAAAGACATTGAGGCGGTAATACAGATCCTCGCGGAAACTCCCGTCGACGATCATCTTTTCCAGGTCCTTGTGGGTCGCAGCGATGATGCGCACATCGGCATTCTGCGTTCGGTTGCTGCCCACGCGCTCGAATGTGCGCTCCTGCAGCACCCGCAGCAACTTGACCTGCATCGGTAGCGGCATGTCGCCAATTTCGTCGAGGAACAGCGTGCCCCCTTCGGCTAGCTCGAAACGACCGGCCCGGGAGGTGATAGCGCCGGTGAACGCCCCCTTCTCATGACCGAACAGTTCGCTTTCCAACAGCTCGGCAGGAATCGCTCCACAGTTGACCGGAACGAACGGCCCGCCACGGCGCTTGGAGTGATAGTGGAGATTGCGCGCGACGACTTCCTTGCCAGTACCCGACTCACCGAGGATCAGTACACTCGCCTCGGTGTCGGCGACCTGCTGCATCATCTGCCGGACATGTTGTACAGCGCGGCTGGTGCCTACCAGGCTGCGAAACAGATTGGGCTCGCGTTGCCGCCCGCGCGCCTTGGCCTGGTCGTTCATTTCCCGGTAGACCTGGGCCCGGTGGAGCGAATCGAGCAGCTTGTTATAGCTCGGCGGCATCTCCAGGCTGGTCAACACACGGCGACGGATCTCGTCGGGCCAATCCGCCGGCACGGGTTCGCCGATCAGCATGAGCGGCAAGTTCTCGTCCCACTTGCTGATCTGCTTGAGCAGCTCCACCGCCCCGCCCTTGGCCGACACATCGCCAAGCATCACGCCTAGCACGCTGCGGCTCGACTCCAGCGCACCGACTACGTCCTGCCACTCGTTGCTAGCGCAGGCCAGATGATCCTCGCTCAGAAAATTGAGAATGACCGCCAAGTCACGGCGACGGTCATGGTCGTCATCTATCAACAAAATCTTGGTTTCACGCCACATCTTGTTTATAGCTCTAGAGGCTGAAAGGAAGCCTGCGCTCGTCTCGTAGAGACGGCCACATCGTCGGCAGATAGTCGGTAGTTAATTAAAAAAAACGACTCGAGTCAAATTTATGACGTGATTCAACGACAAAAGTATAGAGAAGGTCGCTGAGTATTGATGCAGAACAGGAAAATGCACTGCAAGCGCGCTCGGTCTGCCGGAGTCGATCACCCGGATCATGGACGTCTTCGAATCCATTAGCCACGTTACGGGCAATTCGAGTTCCGAGGCGAAAGTTCCGGCTGCGAGAGTTGCACCGCGGTTGGCGATAGGCTGTTGTTTATAGCGCCAGCATCGGAAGGCTAGCCAGCGCTCAGCCGAACAGCTTGTATACCTGTGCGCCTTGCCGGGATTGATTGAGCTGTCGCAGCTCGTCGGCAATCCGCTGCTGCTCGGTCTGGCAGGTTGTGACCAGTTCACGATAGAGCCCTACCAGCTCCTGCAAGCCCTCGCGAATAGCCGGCGCGTCCTCGGCAGATGCAGCCACCGCGGCTTCGACAACCTGTCGGCATTGCAGATCCAGAACGCTGATGGCAGTCCAGTCTTGATGGGCCAAGGCATCACGCAGCGCATTGCCGGTTTCCTCAAGACGTTTGACTGCTGCACTCATGGACTCGCTCCGGGTGAAGAATGACGATGGTTACGCCTGCGCGGCTGGCTAGCTCGCTGTACCTGAAACCCTTATCGGCAGCCACCGACGCGCCTTTAATGCCGAAGGTCGGTAGTCGCCAGCTCGGCGGAATCAGTGCAGCCCGCGCAATCCGGTCGGAACGCTGGGCGGCGCGACCGGCTCCCAGGGGCCGTCCGGGCGCCCGGCGCAGTACCAATCGCCATCCCAGCGGTAATACAGGCGCTCCCGGTAGAACAGGTCCCGCCCCTCAACAACATAGACGCCCAAGCGATTGTCCCAGTGCGCAGCCGCATGAGGAGGTGGCGCATAGCGTGGATGGCTCTTCTGAGTCGCCGGTGGACGTGGCGCCGGCGGCGTACGCACCGGTGGCGGTGTGACGGCCGGCTCACGCGGTACCGGGGCCGGCGGGATCGGCCGATTAGTGGGCTCGGACGTCTGGTAAGGATTGCCGGCGCAGGCTCCCAACAGCAAGGCGAGCGCCGTTACGCTCGCTAGCCGGGACAACCGAAAAGCCGCTGACGGAAACGAATCGCTCGCCATTGTTCTGCCTCTGGGCCCTGCGATCAGGGCGCCTCCGATTGATCGATGGTCAGCTTGGCCACGCCTTCCGCGCTCGGCGCCAGCGGGCCACTGCTGCCCTGCCATTGGCCGTGAGTGGCGTTGCCATCGCGCGAGATGCGGGCGACCAGCTTGACCTGTTCGAAGTTGGACAAGCGAAGCTGTGGTGTCATTGCATCGGCATCGCTCAAATTGACGGTCGCGGGCAGATCGGCCACCGTCAGCCGCTTGACTGCAAGCGGCATCGGCGGGCCGGACAGCGCACGGGCAAAGACGAACACCGTGTCGGTGGGGCTCACCTTGTCGGCCAACGCGGCATCCAGTCGGACTTCGACGGTCAATCCCGCATCCGCAGGCGCCGCCGCTTCGCCAGCCGGCTTCTCCACGCTCGCCGTCGCAGGCTCGCCAAGCTGTTCACGCGCCCTGGCGATACCACCCTGAATGGCGGCCCGCGACGGGTCTTCGACGGGCAGGGTTGCCACCAGCCGCTCCCAGTAGCCTATCGCTTCCTCGAAGCGCTGTTCTTCAAAGGCGGCAATACCCAGCAAGCCGAGACTGGTGACCTCATGCGGATCACCCTGCAAGGCCTCGTCGGTCAACGCCTGCATCTTCGGCGACCACTGGCGATTCTCGGCGAAATACAGGGCCTGCGCCCATTGCCCAAGGAGGTCCGGCTGACGGTCCGCGATGCTGATCAACCGCTCGTAGGCGGCCGCAGCGTCGGCCGGACGGTCCTCGCGCATATAGGCGCGCGCCAGGAAATACCAGGCCTCGGCGGATTCGGGTTGAGCCTTCACCGCCCGCTCCAGGCGCCCGACCATCTCTTCCATGGACTGAGGTTGGTCGGCGAACTCCCGCGCCAGCTGCAACTTATCGCTCGCCCCCCAGTGCAGGTACAGTCCGTAGCCCAATAACGGCATGACGATCGCAGCGATCAGCGGAATGGCTCGGCCCAGGTTGTTGCGACGATGGGTATCGCTACCCTCGGTATCGTCCAACAGTTCGCGCGCAGCATCCGCCCGCCCCGCCTCGAACTGTTCCGCGCTGAGCGTGCCGGCCGCGTGCTGGCCAGCCAGCTCGGCGAGCCGCTCTTGGTAGAGTGCGACGTTGAGTGCGGTGCGATCCTCTTCGGCTTGTGAATGACGGCCTCGCATCAACGGCAACAGCAGGAACGCCAGGGCGACCAGCAACAGCAGGCCCGCGCCTATCCAGAAATCGATCATGGTTGTTTTCTATCCAGCAACGTGGCGAGGCGCTTGCGCTCGGCCTCTGAAAGGGTCTTCGACGATGAATCGCTGGCGCTTCTCCGGCGCCGCGCCAGGATGAACGCGAGCACGCACAAGCCGAGCACCAGCAGCGCGTAGGGGCCATACCAGAGCACGATCGTCTTGGCATTGACCGGGGGCTTGTAGCGCACGAAGTCACCGTAACGAGCCACGAGGTAGTCAACGATCTGCTCGTTGCTCTGCCCTGCTTCGACCATGCGGTAGATTTCGCGACGCAGGTCCGTCGCGATGGGAGCGTTGGAGTCGGCGATGTTCTGGTTCTGGCATTTCGGGCAGCGCAGTTCTTCCACCAGCGTGCGGTAGCGCTCGCGCTCGGCGTCGGTATTGAATTCATAGGCGTCGATCGCCGCCTGCACGCTGCCCACCAGGCACAGCGTCAGCAGTATCCCGCGAATCAGCTGCTTCATTCTTCCATCAGCTCCTGATACAGGGCGGCAAGCTGCTCACGCCAGACGCGTTCGTCGATGACTCCCACGTACTTGTGGCGGATGATGCCCTGCTTGTCGACGATGAAGGTTTCGGGCGCGCCATACACACCCAGATCCAGGCCCAGGCTGCCCTGCGCATCACTGATGTTCAGTTGATAGGGGTCGTGGAACTCGCGCAGCCACTTCTGCGCCGCCGCGTTGTCATCCTTGTAGTTGACGCCGTAGATGGTCACGCCCTGCTTGGCCAGCTGGTTGAGCACCGGGTGCTCGACCTTGCAGGCCACGCACCAGGTTGCCCAGACGTTGACCAGCGCGGGCTTGCCCTTGATGTCTTCGACGGTTATCAGCCGTTGTGAGTCTTCCACCGAGGGCAACGAGAAGGACGGCAGCGGCTTGCCGATCAGCGCCGACGGCAGCTCGGTCGGATCCAGGAACAGCCCCCGGTAGAGAAATACGGCGACTATCAGAAAGATCGCCAGCGGCAGCAACATTAACAGTCGTTTCATATCAGGCTCCTTGCTCGGCTATACCGAGCGCATCACGGACTCGAGTCCGGACCTTCACCCGATAACGCTTGTCGCTCACGCAACAGACTCCGCCGAGCGACATCAGCAAAGCACCCAGCCAGATCCAGCGCACGAAGGGTTTGACGTGGACCCTGACCGCCCAGGCGCCATTTTCCAGCGGCTCGCCGAGGGCAACGTAGAGGTCGCGAAACAGTCCGGCGTCGATCCCCGCTTCGGTCATCGGCATCTGCTGCACGGTATAGAGGCGCTTCTCCGGATGCAGCGTGGCGACCTGGCGATCGCCATCGAAGACACGAATGGTGCCCTTGTCCGAGGTGAAATTCGGACCTTCGAAATGCTTGGCGCCATCGAAGACAAAACTGTAACCGCCTAGCTGCGTCGACTCACCAGGTGCCAACCGCAGGTCACGCTCGTCGCTCTGCTGGCTGGTGAGTACTACGCCCAATGCGCAGACGACCAGGCCGAAGTGCGCCAGCTGCATGCCCCAATAGCTCGGGGCCAAGCTGCGCATGCCCTTGAGCAGGCCTTTGTGGCGTGTCTTGTCCAGCAGGTCACGAACACCCGCACTGACCACCCAGGCCGCCAGCAGACACACCGCCAGCACGGCCCAGTGGAAGTCGGCGAACAGCATCGAGCCCAGTCCGCCGAGCACGGCGCTGGTAATCAGCACCGGCGTAAGCATGCCGACCAGCCATTTCACCGGCGTATCCTTCCAGCGCGCCAGGACGCCTACGCCCAGGGCGAGCAGCAGCGCACCGACAAGCGGCAGGAACATGGCGTTGAAGTAGGGAGGCCCCACCGAGAGCTTGCTGTTGGACAGCGCATCGAGCAGCAGCGGATACAAGGTGCCCAGGAGAATCATCGAGGTGGCGACGACCAGCAGCAGGTTGTTGACCAGCAGCAGCGTCTCGCGTGACCACAGCCCGAAGCCGATCTGGCTCTTGACCACCGGCGCACGCAACGCAAAGAGCGTCAGCGAGCCGCCGATCACCACCAGCAGGAAGGCCAGGATGAAGACCCCGCGCGCCGGATCGGTGGCAAAGGCATGGACCGATGTCAGCACACCGGAGCGAACCAGGAAGGTCCCCAGCAGGCTGAGCGAGAACGCGGCAATCGCCAGCAGGACCGTCCAGCTCTTGAACGCCCCACGCTTTTCCGTGACCGCCAGCGAGTGGATCAACGCGGTTCCCACCAACCAGGGCATGAACGAGGCGTTTTCGACCGGATCCCAGAACCACCAGCCGCCCCAACCGAGCTCGTAGTAGGCCCACCAGGAGCCCAACGCGATACCCGTGCCGAGGAAGGCCCAGGCAATCAGTGTCCAGGGGCGCGACCAGCGAGCCCAGGCCGCATCCAGGCGACCGCCGAGCAATGCGGCGATAGCGAAGGCGAAGGCCACCGAGAATCCGACATAGCCCATGTACAGCATCGGTGGATGCACCACCAGCCCGAAGTCCTGCAGCAGAGGATTGAGATCGCGGCCGTCCATCGGCGCTTGCGGCAGGAGGCGATCGAAGGGGTTGGAAGTGACGATCAGGAACAACAGGAAACCGATGCTGATCAGCCCCATCACGCCCAACACCCGGGCGAGCATGTCCTCGGGCAGTTGCCGCGAGAAGATTGACACCGCGAAGGTCCAGCCCGAGAGGATGAATGCCCACAGCAGCAGCGAGCCCTCATGGGCGCCCCACACCGCGCTGAACTTGTAATACCAGGGCAATGCGCTGTTGGAATTCTGCGCGACGTAGGCGACCGAGAAATCATCCACCATGAATGCGTAAGTGAGGCAGGCGAAGGAAAACGCCAGGAAGGAGAACTGGCCCCACGCCGCCGGCTGCGCCAACCCCATCCACTGCCGGTCGCCGCGCCAGGCGCCGATCAACGGCAGGGTGCCCTGCACCACCGCCAGGCACAGCGCCAGAATCATTGCCAGATGACCAAGTTCAGGAATCATTTCGCACCCTCCTGCATGCCAGCACCGTAGGGTTTGCTCTTGCCGCTTTTTTCCAGCGCCGAGCTGACCTCGGGCGGCATGTAGTTTTCGTCATGCTTGGCCAGCACTTCGTCGGCCACCAGTACGCCCTCTTCGTTCAAGCGGCCGAGCGCGACGATGCCCTGCCCCTCGCGGAACAGGTCGGGGAGGATGCCCTGATAACGGATGGTGACCGTCTGCGCGTAGTCGGTGACGCGGAAGGTCACGGTCAACGAATCGCTGCTGCGCTGCACCGACCCCTCCTCGACCATGCCACCGGCACGGATCCGGGTGCCCTGTGGCGCCTCACCGGTGGCGATCTGGGTTGGCGTGTAGAACAGGTTGATGTTTTCTTGCAGGGCGGACAAGGCCAGCGCCACGGCGATCCCGACACCCGCCAGGATGGCCAGGATGATGTACAGACGCTTCTTGCGCACAGGATTCACTTCAATTCCTCCCGGCGCAAACGGCGCGCCTCGTCTTGCAGGTAACGACGACGCGCCAGGACCGGCAACGCCACGTTGAGAATCAGGACCGCCAGGCTGATGCCGTAAGACGTCCAGACGTAGAGGCCATGGTGACCCATGGCGACAAACTCGGAAAACGACGAAAAATTCATGATGCCCGACCCACCAGCGCCTTGATTTCAGCCTTGACCCAGCTGCTTCGAGATTCACGGCGCAGCACTTCCAGGCGCATGCGCATCAACAGGACAGCGGCGAAGAAGCAATAGAACCCGATCACCATGACCAACAGCGGTAGCCACATTTCTACCGGCATCGCCGGCTTTTCCGTGACGCTGAAGGTGGCCGGCTGGTGCAGGGTATTCCACCATTCGACCGAGTACTTGATGATCGGGATGTTGATCACGCCGACAATCGACAGCACGGCGCAGGCCTTTGCCGCGCTGTCGCGGTTGCTGATGGCCTGGCCCAGCGCGATCACGCCGAAATAGAGAAACAGCAGGATCAGCATCGAGGTCAGGCGCGCATCCCAGACCCACCAGGCGCCCCAGGTCGGCTTGCCCCATACGGCACCGGTGACCAGCGCGATGAAAGTCATCCAGGCACCAATGGGGGCGGCCTGCTGCAGTGCGACGTCGGCCAGCTTCATCTTCCAGACCAGCCCGACCACGCCGGCCACGGCCAGCATGACGTAGATCGATTGCGCCAGAAACGCCGCGGGCACGTGGATATAGATGATCCGGAAGCTGTTGCCCTGCTGGTAGTCCTGCGGTGCGAAAGCCAGCCCCCAGACCGTCCCCGCGACGATCAGCAGCAACGCCGCCCAGGCCAGCCACGGCAGCCAGCGGCTGCTGATCTCGTAGAACCATTTGGGCGAACCCAGTTTGTGGAACCATGTCCAGTTCATAGCGCCTGCCTCACATCCAACACGCCGGCCGATACTGCTCCGAAACCGGACAGTCGCCTCTTATTCGCGATCAATAAATTCATCGTTGTACTGGCCGCCCATCGAATCGGCGCATCGGTTACGCTCCCGGAAAGATACATCGTGCAGTCGGTCACTCGCCGACGCTTATTTTCAGCCCGGCGGCTATGGCAAAGGGTGTCAGGGTAACCGCCAGCACCGTCAGGCTGGCCAGCCACAACAGGTAGCCCAGAGCAGGTAACCCCTGCAGTGCCGCCTGCAACGCCCCGCTGCCGAGTATCAGCACCGGTATATAGAGTGGGAGGATCAGCAACGCCAACAGCAGCCCACCTCGCTTGAGCCCGACGGTCAGTGCCGCACCGACCGCGCCCAGCAGGCTCAGGATCGGTGTGCCGAGCAACAGCGACATCAGCAGTACCGGCAGCGCGCTGGCCGGCATGCCCAGCATCAGGCCCAGCAGCGGCGCCAGCAGCACCAGCGCCAGACCGGAAAACAGCCAGTGTGCCAGCACCTTGGCGAGCACCAGAAGCGCCAGAGGGTGCGGCGAAACGACCCACTGCTCAAGCGAGCCATCCTCGAAATCGCTCCGAAACAGCCCATCCAGCGAGAGCAGCACGGCCAACAATGCGGCAACCCAGATCAAGCCGGGCGAGATGCTCTGCAACAATTGCGATTCGGGACCGACCGCCAGCGGAAACAGCGCGATGACGATGGCGAAGAACACCAGAGGGTTGGCCAGCTCGGCCGGACGGCGGAACAATAGACGGGACTCGCGCGCGAGCAACAGCGTGAAAACATTACTCATGCGGCTCGCTGCCCCAAATCGATCTCGCGGAAGCCGGCCGGTTTCTCGGCCAGCGAATGGTGGGTCGTCAGCACGACCATTCCTCCGCTTTCGCAGTGCGCGGCCAGGTGCCGCTCCAACTGCGCCACACCGCTCTTGTCCAGCGCGGTGAACGGCTCGTCGAGAATCCACAGCGGCGGCGGCGATAGATACAGACGGGCCAGCCCGACACGTCGCTGCTGGCCGGCCGATAACGTATGACAGGGCACGTCCTCGAAGCCGCGCAACCCGACCGCAGCCAACGCTTGCCAGATCTCGTCACGCGTCGCAGGCTGGTGCAAGGCGCACAGCCAGGTGAGATTTTCCTCGGCAGTGAGCAACCCCTTGATGCCCGCCGCATGGCCGATCCACAACAGGTTGCGCGCCAGTTCGCCGCGCTGGCTTTCCAGCGCCCGGCCCTTGAGCAGCACCTCGCCGGCGGTCGGCTGCATCAGACCGGACAGCAGCCGCAGCAGGCTGGTCTTGCCGCTGCCGTTGGGGCCGGCGATCTGCAACATTTCCCCTTCGGCTATCCGCAGGTCTAACCTCTCGAACAGGAGACGCCAGTCCCGCTCGCAGGACAGCGCCACAGCTTCTAGAAAGGGACTGGACACGCTAGGGCTACCTCAAGATGGAGAGAGCCCAGCCGCTATACCGATGGCAGGCCGGGCGGCCGGAATTATACATGCCGAGCCCGCGCACCAAAGGCCACAACGGCGAAAGGTTGTAAGAGCATTTAAGTAATAATGACCGAGATCAAGAGCACTCAGGCAATCGCCCCCTCGGGCCCGCCCCGTCCCGCGACGACCTCGACCGAGATGGTGTTGAAACTGCTGCAGCCGATGCAAGGCTTGCTCGCGGCCGGGGAAAGTGCCGACGCCGAGGTGGTCAGCATCAAGGAAGCGCTGCAAACATTCCAGCTGACGCTGCGCCTGACCATGAACAATGGGCGTCAGGCAACCGTCGAGACCAGCAGCCCTAAAGCGACCGCCCCAGGCACCGCCATGCTGGTTACCGCCGTTTCCGACATGCGCCTGATCGCCGCGTTGCAACCCGGCAGTCGCCAGCCGCAAAGCAGCATTGATCTCGCCCAGCTTCCGATAGGCACCGTGATACAAGGAAAAGTGACGGCCAGCCAGCAAACGCAGCAGGACGGAAAGCCCCTGTTCAAGGTCGTCATCAGCCTGCTCAATTCGCCCCTTGCAGGGCAGAAGCTGAACGTCGAGTCCGCCCTGCCCCTTGCACCAGGCAGCCTGATTACCGCACGTGTCCAGGGCGACCAGGCGTTGTCCTTCATGCCCCTGAGCGGCCGCCTCGATCAATTGGTGCTGGGCCAGCAACTGACCGAGCAGCACGGCCGGCAAGGTTCGATCGAGGGATTGCTCAACGCGCTCGGAACCGGTGCGGCATTGCCCGACTCGCTACGCGGCGCGGCCGAGCGTCTGCTCGGTCTGGTGCCGAGCATGCAGGCGCTCACCGATACCGAGACGCTGGCCCAGGCGTTGGCACGCAGCGGGGTGTTTCTCGAAGCCGGTTTGCTAAGCGGCCAGGCCGATGCGTTGCCGGCCGATATGAAAGCCTCCCTGCTCCGCCTGATCGCTCAGCTACCAGGGCTGCCGACGAGCGGACCACTCACCGCGGCACAGGCCGGCGCCGCACTGGGGCAGGCACTGCCTGCGTTTGCACGCAACGCGCTGGGGGCCCTTGGCCAGTCGAACGCACGCTACCTGGCGCAAAGCTTCCCGTTGCCGAGTCGATCGTTGCCGAACGCCGAGGAAGAAGCCGACCTGGAACTGATCCTGAAGCTCGCTGCCGCGGCGATATCTCGGCTCCAGACCCATCAATTGTCCAGCCTGGCTCAGACCCAGACCAATCCCGAGGGCGTCCAGGTCACGACGTGGCAGATCGAGATCCCGATGCGTGACCAGCGAGACATCGTCCCGCTGCAGGTCAAGTTTCAGCGCGAAGAACCGCCGCCGCAGTCGCCGAAAGACAAGCCAGACACGCTCTGGAGAGTCGAACTGGCCTTCGATGTCACGCCCCTGGGACCCTTGCAGGTCCAAGCACAACTGTTCCAGGGCAGTCTGTCGAGCCAGATATGGGCCGAACGCAGCGCGACGGCCGAGCTGATTTCAGCGGAGCTCGAGCACCTGCGCCAGCGGCTGCTCACTGCGGGATTGAACGTCGGCGAACTGGCCTGCAGGCAGGGCATGCCGCCACAGGGACCGCGCACCACCCTCGACCAACGCTTCGTGGATGAAACCGCATGACATTCGACACACCGCGCCAGGCCATCGCGCTGTCCTACGACGGCGCCAATGCACCGACGCTATCGGCCAAGGGCGACGATGAATTCGCCGAAGCGATACTGGCGATCGCCCGCGAGCACGAGGTGCCGATCTACGAGAATGCCGAACTGGTGAAGTTGCTGGCGCGCCTGGAATTGGGCGACGCCATCCCCGAGGCGCTGTATCGCACAATCGCGGAGATCATCGCCTTCGCCTGGTACCTCAAAGGCAAATGCCCCGCAGGCTTCACCGGGCAAGCGGACACACCGCTCATCCCGCGGCTCAATGGGCCTGTGCGTTGAGCGTGGTGATGCCGCTGGAGTGGCCTTTCTGCTGGGGAAAATCTGCCAATACCCAGGCGAAGTACCCCTGACGGAAGTAGAACACCTGCTCGTAACCCCACGCGACGGCGAGACGAACCGCCTCGGCACTGGCAGGACAGACCTCGCTGTCGCAGTAGACCACCAGCGGCACGCTTCTCGGCCAGTCGGCCTGCGATAACCCGAAGAACCCACGCGCCAGGTCCATGTGTACCGCGCCATCGACGTGCCCCCAGCTCCATTCGCGGCCCGGCCGCACGTCAATGAACACCGCGCCGAGCTCGTGGAGTTGTCTGGCCTGGTACACGTTGATGGTCATTGCGCCGTCGATCTCGAGTGGCGCTTCGGCCGCATTGACCCAGACCGGGCTCACCAGCAGGCACGCCATCAGAATGCGTAGCATCACATCCTCCTCCCATCCGGGCATGGGCCTGCGCCGGACACGGCGAAGCCTTGTCCAGATTGGAGGAAGCAATACCCATATCGTTCAGTGTTCCGGCATGACCGGCGGGAGTCCGTCGGCCAGCGGAACGATGGCCAGGAGGCGGGTCAGTCCGTGTTACGCCGTGTCTGATGCAGCTTGCGCATCAGTTCCGCTTCCGACTGGGACAAACCACAGAACTGCGCGAGATCGTCAGCGCTAGCGCCCATGCCGACCAGTTTGGCGGCCTGGGAGAAGGTGTAGTTATTCGGATCGCGCTGCTCGAGCTGACTGAGCTTCTCCGGCAACGGAGCAACGGTGCGCGACAGCTCGCGCAGTGTCTTGCCCATGTTGATGCTGCTTTGCTGATAATTGTCGAGCCGCGCGCCAAGCTCCTTGATACGCTGGTCACGCGCCGCATTCTCGAGCGCCTGGGCTCGCGCCATGTCCCGCTGGCGGCGAAACAACCAGATGCAGCCGCCCAGCAGAGCCAGGCAGCAAAGGGCAAGCGCGACAACTGCCGCCACCAGCGATGCGATCATCTATCAGATGCTCTCAAGTTCCGCCCATTCTTCTTCGCTCATCATCTTGTCCAGCTCGACCAGAATCAGCAGCTCGTTGTTCTTGTTGCATACGCCCTGGATGAACTTCGCCGACTCGTCGTTACCGACGTTGGGCGCGGTTTCGATCTCGGACTGGCGCAGGTAAACCACCTCGGCAACGCTGTCGACCAGAATGCCAACCACCTGACGGTCCGCCTCGATGATGACGATGCGGGTATTGTCAGACACCGCTGCCGTCTCGAGTCCGAAGCGCTGGCGGGTATCGATCACGGTGACCACATTGCCGCGCAGGTTGATGATGCCCAGCACATAGCTAGGCGCGCCTGGCACCGGCGCAATTTCGGTATAGCGCAACACTTCCTGGACCTGCATCACGTTGATGCCGTAGGTCTCGTTGTCCAGACGAAAGGTCACCCATTGCAGAACCGGATCATCGGAACCCTGCGCGGAAGTCATCTTCATAGCCCCACCTCTTCATGTACCGCAATGGCGGTCGATTCTATCGGTTACTCGGAGTGCCTGCGCGCCCCATTGATTGTTCGGTTCGTTTACGACGGGACGCCCTTGAGATGGCGCGTCGCACCACTGGCGATCAGCTCTGCAAGGGCCGTCACGTCCATCAGCGCGCACATATGCTCGATCACCGTCCCGGCCAGCCAGGGCCGCTGACTGCGCTGCGTGCGCCATTTGACTTCCTTCGGATCGAGGCGAATCGAGCGACTCACCTGATGGACTGCCAGCCCCCAGTCGTAGCCCTGCACGGAAATCACATACTGCAACCCCTCGCGGAAGTCGTCGCGATATCGCTCAGCCATCACCCAGCGAGCCGTATCCAGCACCTTCAGGTTGCCAGCCTGGCTCGGCAGAATTCCCAGAAACCAGGCGGGCTGTCCAAACAGCGGCGTCAGGTCGTGGCCTTCCAGCGGATAGATCGAACCGAGGCTCACCAGCGGGACTGCCAGGGTCAGGCCGGCCACATCGAAAAGCAGGCATTCGAAGGGTTCCTCGCCCCACTCCGGTTGGCCGCTCTGGTGCGCCGGCGGTCCGCCAGGCTGTTGGGCCTGCGGCTCGAAACTGGCGATCGGCTCGATCGGTGCCAGTGGTTGCTCTGGCTCTGTTTCGGGTTGCAACACCAGCAGCGCCTCAGGCTCGCTCTGCAACGCCACGGGCTCTACCACCGGCTTCGGCTCCGGCGTGCGTGGCGCCGTCGATCGCAGTGCGAGCACCCGCTGGACGTCGCGTTGCTGCTCTTCGAGCACGGCAGCCTGAAACTCGTCGTGACTGACCGACTCGGTCAGCTCCATCACCGCGTCCTGCAGGAGCGCGTCGAGATAGGACTGCAGCGTCTGTTGCGAACGGCTTTCTTTAAGAAGGGTACGGCTCATGAAACCAACTCGTGCGAACCAACTGGATAGGCTATCGGCCACAGCCACGATGAACTTGAACCGAGATGGGGCCCGTACGTCGTCATTCAGGCCACCTGCGGTGAAGCTTGTGCGGCCAGCAAGGTCTTGAGCAGCGCGCGGTACGCCAGCACCGCGCGGCTGTTGGGGTCATGCTGCGACGGTGTGACCCCGGCACGGCTGGCGTCGCGCAGGCGGGTATCGATTGGAATGAAAGCCTGCCAGAGATTGGCCTCGTAGTTGTTGCGCAATACCTTCAGGGTGTTCATCGATGCCTGGGTGCGCCGGTCGAACATGGTCGGCACGATGGTGTACGGCAAGGCTTGCTTGCGTGAGCGGTTGATCATGGCGAGTGTGCTGACCATCCGTTCCAGGCCCTTCATGGCGAGGAATTCGGTTTGAACCGGAATCACCAGCTGCTGGCTGGCCGCCAGCGCATTGACCATCAGCACGCCGAGCAGCGGCGGGCTATCGATGATGGCGTAATCGAAATCCTCCCAGAGCTGCGACAGGCTTTTGGCAATGACCAGGCCGAGGCCGTTCTGCCCGGGCGACTGACGCTCCAGCGTCGCCAGCACCGTGCTCGAGGGCAGCAAGGAGATACGTTCATGGCTCGTCGGCAGCAGCAGCTGCCAGGGCAGGCCTTCCGGAACGGCGCCTTGATGCTGGAACAGGTCGAAAACGCTGTGCTCGAGGTTATCCGGATCATGACCGAAATAGCTGGTCATCGAACCGTGGGGATCCAGATCGAGTGCCACGACACGCTTGCCCGAATCGGCCAGCAAACCGGCGAGCGCGATGGACGTGGTGGTTTTGCCCACTCCACCTTTCTGATTGGCTACTGCCCAGACTCTCATAACTCTCTTCCATCCGGATCGAACCAGACCGGGAACTGCCGCGCCGAGCTAGCCGGCGACGGGGATTTGACGACGCCGCACGCGGCCCCTATTGAGCCGAAGCTGGTGCAGGTTGTGTGCCAGATTGTCCGGCAGCTCCGGCAACCCGAGCATTGGCACTGCCGACGCCGGTCACGCTGCGGCGCACATCGAGATTTCGCGAAATAACCAGGATGACTCGGCGATTGCGCGCCCTCCCCTCCGCCGTCGAGTTATCGGCGATGGGCTGGAATTCACCATAGCCGACCGCCGCCAGGCGCGAGGCCTGCACACCGCCGGCCGCCAACATCCGAACCACGCTGCCGGCTCGCGCCGCCGAAAGCTCCCAGTTGGTTGGATATTTGTCGGTGCTGATGGGCAGGTTGTCGGTAAAGCCTTCCACGTGGATAGGGTTATCGAAAGGCGCCAGAATATTGGCAACCTTGTCGAGTATGCCGAACGCCATATCGTTTGGCAGCGCATCGCCACTGGGGAACAGCAAGCTGGAGTTGAGTTCGATCTCGACCCACTGCTCGTTGCCTCGCACCGTGAGCTGATGCGACCCGATAAGGTCGGCAAACGCCGCGCGCATGCTGCGTACGATGCTATCCAGAGGATCGACCGGAGCGTCACCGGCTTGCGCCGTGTCGCTGGCGCTGAGGTCCTGATGGCTGGTCCGCGGCTGCTCTTCACCGATCGGGATCGGCTTGACGGCACGATCCGGCTGGTTGAAAACGCCGACCAGCGAGTCGGACAGAATCTTGTATTTGCCTTCGTTGAGCGAGGAAATCGAGTACATCACCACGAAGAAGGCAAACAGCAACGTGATGAAATCGGCGTAGGAAACCAGCCAGCGCTCATGATTCTCCGGCTCCTCGTGCAGCCTGCGCCGCGCCATGATCAGGCGACTCCCGCAACAGACAGGCAAGCGGGCGCGAGCGCGGATCTTGTGTCGGAGCGGCGACCGATTGCGGCGTTGTTTCGAGCGTTTGCCATGTTGGTTCCCATATGCCCAGCGGCAGGAATACGCGCCGTCAGCCTCGCATCATTCAATCCATGAAGCCTTGCAGCTTCATTTCGATCGACCGCGGGTTTTCCCCCTCGGCAATCGACAGGACGCCTTCGAGCAGCATCTCGCGGTAGGCGGTGTGCTTCTGCACGACACTCTTGAGCTTGTTACCCACCGGCAGCACCAACAGGTTGGCGAAGGCGACGCCGTAGATAGTGGCGACGAATGCAACCGCGATGCCATTGCCCAGCTGGCTGGGATCGGCCAGGTTGCCCATCACGTGGATCAATCCCATCACCGCGCCGATGATACCCACCGTTGGCGAGTAGCCACCCATGCTTTCAAATACTTTCGCCGCGCGAAGATCGCGGGTCTCCTGGGTGTACAGGTCGACCTCCAGAATGCTGCGGATCACCTCCGGCTCGGCACCGTCGACCAGCAACTGCAGGCCCTTGCGCGCATAGGGGTCGGCTTCGGTTTCAGCGATCGGCTCGAGCCCCAGCAACCCTTCCTTGCGCGCAGTGGCGCTCCAGCCAGTGACCAGGCTGATACCGCCGGCCATGTCGATACGTGGCGGAAAAAAGATCCAGCCGAGAATGGCCATGGCGCGCATGAACACGGTCATCGGCGTCTGCAACAGGACGGCGCCCAGGGTGCCGCCCAGCACGATCAGGGCCGCCGGACCGTTGAGTAATGCCGAAACGTGACCGCCCTCGAGAAAGTTGCCGCCGACGATGGCAACGAACGCGAGGACCAGCCCGATCAGGCTGAGCACGTCCATCAGAGGCAGGCCTCGCTCAGGTGACGGCCGATATCGTCGAGTCCATACACCGCATCGCTGAGGTTGGCTTTAACCACCGCCATCGGCATGCCATAGATGACACAGCTGGCCTCGTCCTGCGCCCATACCTGGCTACCGCTCTGCTTGAGCATACGCGCGCCCTCTCGGCCGTCGGCGCCCATGCCGGTCAGCACGACCGCCAGCACCTTGTCGTGAAACGCCTTGGCAGCTGAGCCAAAGGTGACGTCCACGCACGGCCGGTAATGAAGCCGCTCGTCACCCGGCAAGATGCGCACCGCACCGCGCCCGTCGACCATCATTTGCTTGCCGCCCGGGGCCAGCAGTGCGAGCCCCGGACGCAGCAGGTCACCGTCTTCGGCTTCTTTCACGCGGATCTTGCAAAGCTTGTCCAGGCGCTCGGCGAACGCCTTGGTGAACGCAGCCGGCATATGCTGTATCAGCACGATAGGCGCCGGAAAACTGGCGGGCAGCTGGGTCAGCACGCGCTGAAGGGCCACCGGACCACCGGTGGAGGTGCCGATAGCCACCAGCCGATACGCCTTGCGCCGCGGCGCTGCCGATGTGGAAGTCGGGGCGTGTACGGGCGCGGCGGGGCGCGGCGCTGCCGGCGTAGCGCCGCCGGAACCGGCGGGACGCGTTAGCGACGCGCTAGCGGCTGGCGCGCTGGTGGTGCTGCTGAAACGACGGTTGCTGCGCGAGATGGTGTGGATTTTCTCGCAGAGCAGCTGCTTGACCTTGTCCGGACTGCGCGAGATGTCTTCGAAGTTCTTCGGCAAAAAGTCCACGGCGCCGGCATCCAGCGCATCGAGCGTGACACGGGCACCTTCGTGGGTAAGCGACGAAAACATCAACACCGGCGTCGGGCAGCGCTGCATTATCTGCCGCACGGCCGTGATGCCGTCCATCATTGGCATCTCGTAATCCATGGTGATGACGTCGGGTTTCAACGCCAGCGCCTGATCGATCGCTTCGCGGCCGTTGGTCGCGGTGCCGATTACCTGAATATTGGGGTCCGAAGAGAGGATCTCCGATACACGGCGGCGGAAGAAGCCTGAATCGTCCACCACCAGGACCTTGACTGCCATAAAACACTCCTAGCGGCGGCAGCGGTCGGCGAAAGCCGCTGCCTCGTGATCAGATCCGGCGCGCGTAACGCTTGAGCATGCTCGGGACATCCAGGATCAAGGCGATACGGCCGTCGCCAGTGATGGTCGCACCGGACATGCCCGGTGTGCCCTGCAGCATCTTGCCCAGCGGCTTGATCACTACCTCCTCCTGGCCGACCAGCTGGTCGACGACAAAGCCGATGCTCTGATTGCCGACGCTCAGAATGACCACGTGTCCCTCACGCTGCTCCTCGCGCTCGGCGCCTTGCACCAACCAGCGCTTGAGGTAGAACAAGGGCAGCGCCTTGTCGCGCACGATCACCACTTCCTGGCCATCGACCACGTTGGTGCGGGACAGGTCCAGATGGAAGATCTCGTTGACGTTGACCAGCGGGAAGGCAAACGCCTGATCACCCAGCATCACCATCAACGTCGGCATGATCGCCAGCGTCAGCGGTACCTTGATGACAACGCGCGAGCCCTGGCCCTTGTTGGAGAACACGTTGACCGTACCGTTGAGCTGGGAAATCTTGGTCTTGACCACGTCCATGCCAACGCCACGACCGGACACGTCGGAGATTTCCGACTTGGTCGAAAAGCCCGGAGCGAAGATCAGGTTGTAGGACTCCAGATCGCTCAGGCGCTCCGCTGCATCGCGATCGAGCAGCCCCTTCTCCACCGCCTTGGCCCGCAGGATCTCAGCGTCCATGCCCTTGCCGTCATCAGTGATCATCAGCAGGATGTGGTCGCCTTCCTGTTCGGCGGAGAGCACCACCTTGCCGATCCGCGGCTTGCCAGCCGCCTCGCGCTCTTCGGGCGTTTCGATGCCGTGGTCGACGGCGTTGCGCACCAGATGCACCAACGGATCGGCCAGGGCCTCGACGAGGTTCTTGTCCAGATCGGTTTCTTCCCCGACCAACTCCAGGTTGATCTCTTTTTTCAGGCTGCGAGCCAGATCCCGAACCAGTCGCGGGAAACGGCCGAACACCTTCTTGATCGGCTGCATGCGCGTCTTCATCACTGCGCTCTGCAGATCGGCCGTCACCACATCCAGATTGGACACGGCCTTGGCCATGGCTTCATCGCTGCTGTTGGAACCCAGCCGAACCAAGCGGTTACGCACCAGCACCAGCTCGCCGACCATGTTCATGATTTCATCGAGTCGCGCGGTATCGACCCGCACGGTCGTTTCGGCTTCGCTCGCCGGCTTTTCCGCGGCGGGAGCGGCCTTGGTCGCCGGCTCGGCCTTGGCCGGCGCCGCCTTGCTGGGCGATGGTGGCGCAGCGGGTTTCGCCGGGGCGGGCTTGTTTGCCGCCGGCGCCGGCTTTTCGACAGCGGCTACCGTCGCCTCGGGCTCGAACTTGCCTTTGCCGTGCAGTTGATCCAACAGCGCCTCGAACTCGTCATCGGTGATCTCGTCACCACCCGCCGCGGGGGTCGGCGCCGTGGGCTCCGCGGACGCCGCTGGCGCAGCGGCAGCGGGCGCTGCAAATTGCCCCTTGCCATGCAACTGGTCGAGCAACGCCTCGAATTCGTCGTCAGTAATTTCATCGCCGGCCGGGGCTTCGGTTGCCGTGACCGCTGGCGGCGCGGGATTGGCGCCGGGCTCCGCCACGAACTGGCCCTTGCCATGCAGCTGATCGAGCAGCGACTCAAATTCCTCGTCGGTGATTTCGTCCGTTGCGCCAGCGGCTGCGGCGTTCTCGGTTTCATCCAACGCGCCGAGGAACTGCTCGAACTCGCTATCGGCTGTCTCAGCGACCGGCTCGGGCTCCGGCTCCGGTGCAGCTTCGACTACCGCCTCCGGCGCTCCGCCCGGCTCGGCCAGGCGCGCCAACGCCGCGAGCAGCTCGGGCGTGGCAGGCGTAACTTCGGTCCGTTCACGCACCTGGGCGAACATTTCATTGACGGCGTCCAGTGCCTGGAGCACGACATCCATCAATTCCGAGTCGACGCGACGCTCACCCTTGCGCAGGATGTCGAAGACATTTTCGGCGATGTGGCAGCACTCCACCAACTCGTGCAGCTGGAGGAAGCCTGCGCCACCTTTTACCGTATGGAAACCGCGAAAAATCGCATTGAGCAAGGCTGTATCGTCGGGGCTGCTTTCCAGCTCCACCAGTTGCTCGGACAATAGTTCGAGAATCTCGCCGGCCTCAACCAGGAAGTCCTGGAGGATTTCTTCATCGGCGTCGAAGCTCATATTCACCTTCCCCTAAAAGCCCAGGCTCGAAAGCAGATCATCGACATCGTCTTGCCCGGATACGACATCCTCACGTATATCGGCATGCATCTGCGGACCTTCACCGTTGGAAGGCGCTTTTTCCTGTTTTTTCTTTTCCTGCTCGGCGCGCATCGCATCGCGGTCGTGCTGAATCCCCGCGACCCGGTCGACCTGCCCTGCCATCAGCACCAGATTAAGCAGGTTACTTTCGAGCTCTGTAATGAGCCGGGTCACTCTTTTGATCACCTGGCCGGTAAGGTCCTGGAAATCCTGGGCGAGCATGATCTCGCTGAGGTTCTGCGACAGCTGGCTGCCATCGTTCATGCTGCGCTGGAGAAACTGATCGATACGCTTGACCAGATCGCGGAACTGTTCGGCATTCATGTCGCGGCGCATGAAGCGCTGCCAGTCGGCAGTCAGGCTCTGGGCTTCATAGCTGACGTAGTTCACCAGCGGCGCCGATTCTTCGACCAGGTCCATGGTGCGATTGGCCGCTTTCTCGGTCATTTCCACGACGTAAGAGAGACGATCGGTGGCGTCGGTGATCGGTGACGGATCGCCGCCCGTGGCGCAGGTGTCCATCTCCAGCTTAACGATGGCGTTGTGCAGTTCACGGGTTAGTTTGCCGACCTCCTGATAGAGGCCATGGTTGCGCGCCTGATTGAGCTCGTTGAACAGTTGCGTGGCTTCTTCGAAGCGGCCCTGTTGCAGACTTTCGATCAATTGGGGTGCATGAGCCCGCAGAGTCGCTTCGAACTCCGCCAGGCTTTGGTCTGCTTGCGTCATAGTGCCCTCGCGGCGTTACTGCATCAGCCGTTGACGCGCTCGAAGATCTTTTCGATCTTCTCTTTGAGCACTTGAGCCGTGAATGGCTTGACCACGTATCCGTTAACGCCGGCCTGCGCGGCCTCGATGATCTGGTCGCGCTTGGCTTCGGCGGTCACCATCAATACCGGAAGATGCTTGAGGCGCTCATCGGCGCGCACGGCGCGCAACAGATCGATACCGCTCATGCCCGGCATGTTCCAGTCGGTAACCAGGAAATCGAAACTACCGCTTTTCAGCATCGGCAACGCCGTGGTGCCGTCATCCGCTTCGGCGGTGTTAGTGAAGCCCAGATCGCGCAAGAGGTTCTTGATGATCCGTCTCATGGTCGAAAAGTCATCGACGATGAGGATTTTCATGTTCTTGTCCAAGTACACCTCCGTAAATCCCAGAACCTGCTCACGGTCTGTTGCGGGCCTCATGAATGAAGCTCGTAAGCGGCCTCTAAAATGAAATTGCTTGCGAACCGCCCGCTAACGGGCACGCCACTCGCCGAGACGAGCCCGCAGACGCGCCGCGCACTGACTGTGCAGCTGGCTCACCCGCGATTCGCTGACCCCCAGCACTTGGCCGATTTCCTTCAAGTTCAACTCTTCGTCGTAATACAGCGAAAGCACCAGCTTCTCACGCTCGGGCAGGCTGCTGATCGCCTCGGCCAACGCTTGTTGAAAACGCTCGTCTTCAAGATCGCGGGACGGCTCCGGGTGGGCACTGGCGGCATCCTCCTCGAACTCCCCGTGCTCGCCTTCGGTCAGCAGATCATCGAAGCTGAACAGACGGCTGCCCAGGGTGTCGCCCAGAATGCCGTAGTAATCATCGAGACTCAATTTAAGTTCGGCCGCAACTTCCTGATCTTTAGCGTCGCGTCCGGTTCTGGCCTCGATGGCCCGAATCGCCTCGCTGACCATGCGCGAGTTACGGTGCACGGAACGCGGCGCCCAATCGCCCTTGCGGACCTCGTCGAGCATGGCGCCGCGAATGCGGATGCCTGCGTAGGTCTCGAAGCTGGCGCCCTTGCCGGCATCGTATTTTTTTGACGCTTCGAGCAGACCGATCATGCCGGCCTGCATGAGGTCGTCGACCTGCACGCTCGCGGGCAAGCGTGCCAGCAGGTGATAAGCGATACGCTTGACCAGCGGCGCATACTGATCGATGAGCTGGTATTGCGAGTCTTTTGCCTGAGCTTTGCTATTATACATACCGAGTCCAGCCGCTATCGTTCGTTGGAATCTGCGGCGGGCCTGACCAGGCGCTCCACAAAGAACTCTAGATGGCCGCGCGGCGTAGCCGGCAGCGGCCAGGTATCGACTTTCTGAGCAATGGCCTTGAACGCCAGCGAGCACTTGGCTCGCGGATAGGCCTCATAGACGGCGCGCTGTTTCTGTACCGCCTTGCGCACCGCCTCGTCGTAGGGGATGGCGCCGACGTACTGCAACGCCACGTCAAGGAAGCGCTCGGTCACCTTGGACAACTTGGCGAACAGGTTGCGACCTTCCTGCGGCGCATGCGCCATGTTGGCCAGCACCCGGAAGCGGCTGATGCCATAGTCGCGATTGAGCAGCTTGATCAATGCATAGGCATCGGTGATAGAAGTAGGCTCGTCGGTCACGACCAGAAGTACCTCCTGCGCGGCGCGGACGAAGCTGACCACGCCGTCGCCGATGCCGGCTGCGGTGTCGATGATCAGCACGTCGATATCGTTGCCGATATCGCTGAACGCCTGAATCAGCCCCGAATGTTGAAGGGTAGACAACTGCACCATGCTCTGGGTGCCCGACGCCGCGGGTACCACGCGAATGCCGCCTGGCCCCTGAATCATCACATCGCGCAGGTCGCACTCGCCCGCCACGACGTCGGCCAGCGTACGCTTGGCCGTCAACCCCAGCAGTACATCGACGTTGGCCAAGCCAAGGTCGGCATCGAGCAACACGACCCGGCGACCGAGTTCGGCCAGGGCCAGCGATAGATTGACCGACACGTTGGTCTTGCCAACGCCGCCTTTGCCGCCGGTCACTGCAATAACCTGTACGGGATGCATACCCATTTTCACAAACCTATTTCTTGCTGGAGCCCTTGGGCCATCGATGCGTTCAGCCCGAACGCGTCATCTTTGTGTATTGCACGGAGCAAAGCGTTCATCCAACCCGCCGTGAAGCACCGTTGTACAGACCGGAGAACATGTCAGCCATGGTTTCCTCGCTGGGATTGTCCTCCGATTGCAGGCTTACCGCGCGGCTGACCAACTGATGGCTGCGCGGCAGATGCAGATCCTCCGGAATACGCGGCCCGTCGGCGAGGTAGGCGATCGGCAAATGCTGGCTGATGCTCAGGCCCAGCACGTCTCCCAGGCTTCCGGCCTCGTCCAGTTTAGTCAGAATGCAGCCCGCCAGTCCGCAAGGCCGGTAGTTGTGCCAGGTCGCCTTGAGCACCTGGCTCTGGCTGGTCGCTGGCAATACCAGGTAGTTCTTCGACCGGATACCGCGATCGGCCAGTGCCTTGAGCTGCGCGCGCATCATCGGATCACCTGCCGGCAAGCCCGCCGTATCGATGAGGATCAGGCGCTTGCGGGCCATCGGTGCGAGCGTCTTGCTCAACGGCTGGCTGGGATCGATCTGGATGACCGGCACGTTAAGGATACGTCCCAAGGTGTTCAGTTGCTCCTGAGCGCCGATACGATAGTTGTCCATGCTCGCCAATGCGATGCTCTGCGCGCCGTGCTTGAGTACGTAGCGTGCAGCAAGCTTGGCCAGGGTCGTGGTCTTGCCGGCACCGGCCGGGCCGACCAGCGCAATGATACCGCCCTCTTCCAACGGTTCCTCTTTGGTGACCTTGATCGCTTGTGCCAGGTGCGCCAACAGCATGCGCCAGGCCTGGCGCGGCTCGGACACGGCAGCGACCTTTTCCAGCAGGGTGCGCGACAACTCGGCCGGCAGGCCGATGCGCTGCAAGCGGCGCCAGAGATTGGCCTGCTGCGGACGACGGTTCTGCTCGTGTCCCCAGGCGATCGAGCCGAGCTGCATTTCGATCAGCTCACGCAGCCCCTGCAGTTCGGACTGCATGGCTTCCATCGCTCGCGAGTCGGCAGCGACCGGAGCGGCAGCCGGCTTGGGCTGGGCGATGGCGGCAGGCTTCTCGTCAAGCAGTTGGCGATCCTTGCTCGGCTGAGCCCGCGACGGTGCGCTCAATTCGGCATGGGCGTCGGCGATACGCGCCTGAGTCTTGCGCAGCTCCGCTTCCAGCGCCGCATTCGGCTGCTTGGGCGCCACCGGCTCCATCGGGTAATCGAGCACAGCGGTCAGTTCAACGCCGCCGGCAACGCGGCGGTTGCCCGTGATCACGGCATCAGCGCCCAACTCGTCACGAATCATCTTCATGGCGATACGCATGTCGGCTGCGAAGAAACGTTTGACCTGCATGGCCTATAACCCTCGGTTAATTCTGACCCACCGTAGAGACGATGGTGACCTGCTTGTTGTCTGGTATTTCCTGATAGGCCAGGACATGAATGTTCGGTACGGCGAGTCGGGCGAAACGCGAAAGCATCGCGCGGACCGGACCTGCCACCAGCAATATCGCCGGCTTACCCATCATTTCTTGACGCTGTGCCGCTTCTACCAGAGAACGTTGCAACTTTTCGGCCATTCCCGGCTCGAGGAGAATGCCATCTTCCGAGCCTTGTCCTGCCTTCTGCAAACTGTTGAGCAATATCTGTTCCAACCTTGGCTCCAGCGTGATGACAGGCAGCTGCGGCTCAAGCCCCACAACGTTTTGCACGATTGCGCGGGACAGCGCAACGCGGACAGCGGCGACCATCGCGGCGGGATCTTGACTCTTGGTCGCCACGTTCGCGATCGCCTCGGCGATGGTGCGAATGTCACGCACCGGCACCTGCTCCTGCAGCAGCGCCTGCAGCACCTTGAGCAACGTCGACAGCGAGATCATCCCCGGCACCAGTTCCTCGGCAAGCTTGGGCGAACTCTTGGCCAGCAATTGCATCAGCTGCTGGACCTCTTCGTGGCCGAGCAACTCGTGAGCGTGCTTGTGCAGTACCTGGTTGAGGTGAGTGGCGACCACCGTGCTGGCATCGACCACGGTATAGCCGAGAGACTGCGCCTGATCGCGCTGACTGGCTTCGATCCAGACCGCCTCCAGACCGAACGCCGGATCCTTGGCGGCGATGCCGTTGAGCGGGCCGAATACCTGACCGGGATTGATCGCCAGCTCACGGTCCGGATACACCTCGGCCTCGGCGAGGCTCACGCCCATCAGCGTCAGGCGATAGGCGTTGGGCAGCAGATCGAGGTTGTCGCGGATATGCACCGACGGCATCAGGAAGCCAAGGTCCTGCGACAGCTTCTTGCGTACACCCTTGATCCGCGCCAGCAGCTGTCCACCCTGGTTACGATCGACCAGCGGAATCAGGCGATAACCGACTTCCAGGCCGACCATATCCACCGGCGTCACGTCATCCCAGCCCAGCTCCTTGGTTTCCGCGGCGCGGGTGGCGGGCAGCGTCTCCTGCTGTTTCTGCACTTCCTGCTCGGCCTGCTGCTTGACCTGCTTTTGCCGGTGCCAGATCCAGTAAGCGCCGCCAGCGGCAATGCCGCCGAGCCCAAGGAAGGACATGTGCGGCATGCCAGGCACCAGGCCCATGGCGATCATGATGGCGGCGGACACGGCCAGCGCCTTGGGCGAGGCGAACATCTGCCGGTTGACCTGCTGGCCCATGTCCTCGGAGCTGGTGACACGGGTCACCATGATGGCTGCGGAGGTCGAAAGCAGCAGCGACGGTATCTGCGCCACCAGGCCGTCACCGATGGTCAGCAGCGCATAGACCTGGCCGGCCTCGCTGAAGCTCATGCCGTGCTGGGCCATGCCGATGGCGACACCGCCAATGAGGTTGATGAACAGGATCAGCAGGCCGGCGATCGCGTCACCACGCACGAACTTGCTGGCACCGTCCATCGAGCCGTAGAAATCCGCCTCGGAAGCCACTTCGACCCGCCGCACCTTGGCTTCGGCCTGATCGATAAGGCCGGCGTTGAGGTCGGCGTCGATGGCCATCTGCTTGCCGGGCATGGCATCCAGGGTGAAGCGCGCGCTGACTTCGGAGATTCGCCCGGCACCCTTGGTGACCACGACGAAGTTGATGATCATCAGGATCGCGAACACGACGATACCGACGACGTAGTTACCGCCGATCACCACGTTGCCGAATGCCTCGATCACGTGGCCCGCGGCCGATCCGCCGTCGTGCCCGTGAATCAGCACCACGCGCGTCGAAGCGACGTTCAGGGCCAGCCGCATCAGCGTCGCCACCAGCAGGATCGTCGGGAATACGGCGAAATCCAGCGGCCGCAGCGCATAGACGCTGACCAGCAGCACGACGATCGACAAGGCAATGTTGAAGGTGAACAGCAGGTCCAGCAGGAACGGCGGCACCGACAGCATCATCATGCCCATCATCACCAGCAGCAGCAGCGGCACGCCCAGGTTGCCGCGACCTGCGCCCGTCAGGCCATTGCGAATATTGATGAGTTGCGTGCGATCCACGAAGACCCCGACAGAACAGAACAAAGAATTGACGCAAAAACGCGCCCTGCCGGGGCTATAGCAAGAAGGGGTCCAACTTCGCGACTGGCCGCCTCGCAGCCGAACGCCGGAGGCAGAGCGGCTGCACGAACCGACCGGGAACCGCGCAGTCTCACCCAAGTGGCATCGCTTGGAAGGCGACACATCGAAGCGATGCCCTTGCGGCATTGAATTTTTACCTTACAGGAGTCTTGCCATGAAACAGTGGATCATCGCAGCCCTCGCCGGTTGCACGGCCATAGGCCTGCAAGCCGAAACCCTCAGCGTGCCGGTCAAGGCGGTAACGGCCGAAGGCATCGGCGAGTCCGTCGGCACGGTCAAGATCGAGAGCAGCCAGTACGGACTGGTGTTCCGCCCCGACCTGTCCGGCCTGGAGTCCGGCGCGCATGGTTTCCATATCCACGCCAAGGGCAGCTGCGAACCGGCGCAAAAGGATGGCGAAACCATCGCCGCCGGCGCCGCGGGCGGCCACTGGGATCCGAAGAACACCGGCAAACATGGCGAGCCCTGGGGCGAGGGTCACATGGGCGACCTCCCGGCGCTGATGGTCGACAGCGACGGCAAAGCCAACCAGCCGGTTTTGGCGCCCCGCCTGAAGAGCCTCGGTGATATCAAGGGGCTTGCCTTGATGGTCCACAAGGGCGGTGACAACCACTCCGACCATCCACAGCCCCTGGGCGGCGGCGGCGCGCGGGTAGCCTGCGGGGTGATCGAATAAGAGCAGCTGGAGGCTGGAGGCTGGAGGCTGGAGGCTGGAGGCTGGAGGCTGGAGGCTGGAAACAGCTTCGACCAAGGAGCAAAGCCTGACGCACTGCTTTTTTTGTAGGAGGCCCGACCCGGGGCGAAGCTTTTGGCTCTTCAGCGGCTAGCAAGCCCGAGTCCGCCGCGGGGCGCGCCTCCAACAGGCTCAGGCTTCGACCCATCTCGGAGTAAAGCCTCACGTATCGCGTCTTTGTGGGAGGCCCGACCCGGGGCGAAGCTTTTGGATTTTCAGCGGGCCGCAAGCCCGCATTCGCCGCGGGGCGCGCCTGTGACAGGCTCAGGCAACGCCCATTCTAGTAAAGCCCCACCCATCGCGTCTTTGTGGGAGGCCCGGCCCGGGGCGAAGCTTTTGGCTTTTCAGCGGGCCGCAAGCCCGAGTTCGCCGCGGGGCGCGTCTCCAACAGGCTTAACCTCCAGCCTCCAGCGCTTTTTTCGGTTTCTCAGCTATTCATCCCGCCGTAGATCCGGCGGAATCGGTAGATTGCCCAGCGGATCAGGACGTTTGCCTTTGCCGGATCGGTATTGGCGCAATTGATAGACATAGGCCAGTACCTGCGCCACGGCGAGGTACAACCCGGCCGGGATTTCCTGATCCAGTTCGGTGGAGTAATACACCGCCCGCGCCAGCGCCGGGGATTCGAGCACGGTCACCTTGTGTTCGTTGGCGATCTCGCGAATCTTCAGCGCAACGAAGTCGCCTCCCTTGGCCACCAGCATCGGCGCGCCGCCCTTGCTTCCGTCATATTTCAACGCGACGGCGAAGTGGGTCGGGTTGGTGATGACCACGTCGGCCTCCGGTACCGCCTGCATCATCCGGCGCTGGGCGGCATCGCGCTGCAACTGACGAATCCGCGATTTAACCTCCGGCTTGCCCTCGCTGTCCTTGTATTCGTCGCGGACTTCCTGCTTGGTCATCATCAGTTTCTGCTTGTTGTCCCAGAGCTGGAACGGCACGTCCACCGCCGCGATCAGGATCAGCCCGCAGGCCATCCACAGCGCACACCAACCCACCACGTTGACGCTGTGCATGATGGCCAGATCCAGAGGCTGCTTGGCGATCGAAAGCAGGTCGTCTTCGTAAGCGCCGAGCACCGCCAGGGCCACCAGCAGCACGACGAGGAACTTGCCTAGCGCCTTGAGCAACTCAACCAGCGCCTTGGTCGAGAACATTCGCTTGAGACCGGGCCCCGGATTCATCCGGCTGAACTTGGGCGCCATCGCCTTGGCCGAGAACAGCCAGCCACCCAGCGAGATCGGCCCTATGATGGAGACGAGTAGCAACACGATCAGCAGCGGCATGATGGCTTCCAGTGCGATCATGCCGCTGCTCATCAGGAGCCGGACCATCGCCCCTTCATCCAGCAGCGTCTCGCGGCTCAGGTCGAAGCTACCCTGCATGATGGCCATCAGGCTGCCGGCCAGGCTACCGCCGGAAGCCAGCAACCCGCCGATACCGCCCAATGTCACCGCCACCGTGTTCAGTTCACGGGAGCGGGCCAACTGACCTTTCTCGCGAGATTCTCGGAGACGTTTCTCCGTGGGTTCCTCGCTTTTGTCGGCACCGCTTTCGCTTTCAGCCATGCATGGCCTCCGAACGCCGTATGGAGAGCGACTGCATCAGCGCAGCCCGATCAATTCGCGCAGCATTGCCAGCGCCTCGCTGACGAAGGTCTGGTACTGGGCCAGGATGTCGGCCATGCCGATCCAGACGATGATCAGGCCGAGCACCAGGGTCAACGGAAAGCCGATGGAGAAGATATTCAGTTGTGGCGCCGCCCGCGTCATCAGGCCAAAGGCCAGGTTCACCACCAGCAACGCGGTGATTGCCGGCAGCACTAGCAGCAGACCGGCGCCCAGCACCCAGCCCAGCTTGCCGGCCACTTCCCAGAAATGATTGGTGCCGACCAGCCAGCCCCCGATGGGCAAGGTGGTGAAGCTCTCCGTGAGGATTTCCAGCACCACCAGATGCCCGTTCATGGCCAGGAACAGGAGGATCACCAGCATATTGAAGAACTGGCCGATCACCGGTACCGAGACGCCGTTGGCCGGGTCGACCATCGAGGCGAAGCCCAGGCCCATTTGCATTGCCAGCATCTGGCCGGAGACGATGAACACGTGAAAGAACAGTTGTAGCACGAAGCCCAGCATCACCCCGATCAGGATCTGTTCGGCGATCAGCACCAGCGCCTGGGCACTCAACGCCTCGACCACCGGGACCGGAGGCAGGCCCGGCACGACCACCACGGCAATCGCGACGGCCAGATACAGCCGCACGCGCATCGGTACCAGCTGGGTACCGATCAGCGGCATGCTCATCAACAGCGCCGCGATGCGGAACAGCGGCAGCAGGAACTGCCCAACCCATGCGCCGATCTGCGCATCGCTGAACTCAAGCACTGGGTGTCGCCCGACAGCAGGCCGCGATCGTCATGTTCAGCCGATGATCAACGGGATGTTCTGGATCAGGTTCTGGGTGTACTCCATCAGCTCACGCACCAGCCAAGGCCCGGCCCAGATCAGCGTCATCAACATGATCAGCAGACGCGGCAGAAAACTCAGGGTTTGTTCGTTGATTTGGGTGGCCGCCTGGAACATGGCGACTACCAGGCCGACCAGCAGGCTAGGTACTACCAGCACGCCGACGATCATCGCGGTCATCCACAGCGCCTCGCGGAACAGATCAACGGCAACCTCGGGCGTCATGCGCGTTCTCCCCTCAGGACTACAGCGTGCCGAAACTGCTGGCGAGCGTACCGATGATCAACCCCCAGCCGTCAACCAGCACGAACAGCATGATCTTGAACGGCAGCGAAATGATCAGCGGCGAAAGCATCATCATGCCCATGGCCATCAGCACACTGGCGACCACCATGTCGATGATCAGGAACGGGATGAAGATCATGAAACCGATCTGGAAGGCCGTCTTCAGTTCGGAGGTGACGAAGGCCGGCACCAGGATCGTCAGCGGCGCCGCGTCCGGCGTCTGGATATCGGTGCGCCGCGACAGCCGCACGAACAGCTCCAGGTCGCTCTCGCGCGTCTGCGCCAGCATGAAGCCTTTGAGCGGCACCTCGGCCCGGGCGATCGCATCGGGCGCCGACAGTTGCTCGTTCAGGTAGGGCTGCAAGGCCTCGTTGTTAATCCGCTCGAACACCGGGGCCATGATGAACAGCGTGAGGAATATCGTCAGCCCGACCAGGATCTGGTTCGAGGGCGTCTGCTGCAGGCCCAACGCCTGACGCAGGATGGAAAAAACGATGATGATCCGCGTGAAGCTCGTCATCAGCATGACGAACGCCGGAATGAAGCTCAGCGCCGTCATAATCAGCAGGATCTGCAGGCTGACCGAGTATTCCTGCTGTCCCTGCGCGTCGGTGCTCAGCGTGATGGCCGGGATCGACAACGGGTTATCGCCCTGGGCGATCAGCGAGCCGGCGTCCTGACCCACGGCAAACGGAGCGGCCAACACCAGCACTACCGCCAGCAACAATCGAAGCATCAGGGCTTGTCCTTCTGGTCCTTGCCAAGCAACTCCATCAGGCGCTGGGCAAATTCCGGGCTGGCCGGCTCGGCATCCGGCAGGTGCACCGGCTCCTTCAGCACGTGCAGCGGCGCGATGCGACCGGCGCTCAGGCCAAGCAGCACCTGCTCGCTACCCACCTGTACCAGCACCAGGCGCTCACGCGGGCCGAGCGCATGGCTGGAAATCAGCTTGATCGCCTGATTGCCACGCGGATTGAGTTGCTGCACGCGACGCAATAGCCAGGCCAGCAGGAATATCAGGCCGATCACAAGCAACAGGCCGAGCAACAGCTTGCTCATCTGCGCGCCCATACCAGCGCTGCTCATGCTCGCGGCGGGCTCCGCTGCCATCGCCGGCAGGGCCAGCAACAGGCCGAGAAAGACCAGAGCTCGCATCTCAGCGCAACTTCTTGATGCGTTCGCTCGGACTGATCACATCAGTCAGGCGAATGCCGAATTTCTCGTTTACCACCACCACCTCGCCGTGAGCGATCAGTGTGCCGTTGACCAGCACATCGAGGGGCTCGCCAGCCAGGCGGTCGAGCTCGACCACCGAGCCCTGGTTGAGCTGCAGCAGGTTGCGGATGCTGATCTCTGTGCTGCCGACCTCCATCGAGATCGACACCGGGATGTCGAGAATCACGTCAAGATTCGGACCCTCGAGCCCAGCCGGTACGCCCGCCGATTTCGGCGCGCTACCGAATTCCTCCAGCGGCGCACGCGGCGGCGCTGGTTTCGCTGCCGGCCCCTGGTTCAGCAGGGCATCGATATCGTCCTGGTTGGCGTCGCCCGCTTCGGCAAGCGCAGATGCCCACTCGTCGGCGAGCGCCTGTTCTTCTGCGGAGGTATGTTCGTGTTCGTCTGCCATCGCTAATCCTCGACCGGCTGAAAATGGGTTAGAGCTGAATCAACGAGGTCGCATGACCGATTCAAGCACCTGCAGGGCCAGGTTGCCTTTGTGCGCGCCCAGCTTGACCTTGAAGGTCGGCATGCCATTGGCACGCATGATCATGTCTTCCGGCATTTCCACCGGAATGACGTCGCCTGGCTGCATGTTCAGGATGTCGCGCAGCTTGAGCTGGCGGCGCACCACCGTCGAACTGAGCGGCACCTTGACGTCGAGCACGTCCTCACGAAGCGCATTGATCCAGCGCTCGTCCTGATCGCTGACATCGGACTGGAAGCCGGCGTCGAGCATTTCGCGGATCGGTTCGATCATCGAGTACGGCATGGTGACGTGGAAGTCGCCGCCACCGCTTTCCAGCTCGATGTGGAAGGTCGACACCACCACCACTTCACTGGGACTGACGATATTGGCCAGCGCCGGATTGACCTCCGAATGCACGTACTCGAAATTGACGTCGAGCACCGCGTGCCAGGCTTCCTTCAGATCGACGAAGGCCTGGTCCAGCACCATCCGTACGACACGCAGCTCGGTCGGCGTGAACTCGCGCCCCTCGATCTTGGCATGACGGCCGTCGCCACCGAAGAAGTTGTCGACCAGCTTGAATACCAGTTTGGCGTCGAGAATGAACAACGAGGTGCCGCGCAGCGGCTTGATCTTCACCAGATTGAGGCTGGTCGGGACGTACAGCGAATGAACGTATTCGCCGAACTTCATCACCTGTACTCCGCCCACGGACACATCGGCCGAGCGGCGCAGCAGGTTGAACATGCTGATGCGGGTGTAGCGGGCAAAACGTTCATTGACCATTTCCAGCGTGGGCATGCGCCCACGGACGATGCGGTCCTGGCTGGTCAGGTCGTAGCTTTTGATGCTGCCCGGCTCGGCATCGCTTTCGGTATCGACCAGACCGTCGTCAACCCCGTGCAGGAGCGCATCGATCTCGTCTTGCGAGAGCAGGTCTTGAACAGCCATCTAACACGCCCCCTATTGCAATACGAAGTTGGTGAACAGCACCTGCTCGATCGCAGGCTTGCCGATTTCCTTCTGCGCCAGTTCCTGGACGCTGGCGGTCGCTTTTTGCCGAAGCATCTCTTGCCCGACCGGCGTCATCAGCGTGGCGAACTCCTGGCTGGAAAACAGCATAACCAATTGATTGCGTAGCAGCGGCATGTGTTCCTTGAGCGCATCGAGCGCCGCCTGATCACGCGACATAAGGGCCACGCTCACCTGCATATAACGTTGACGCCCGCCCGCATTGGCGAAGTTGACGATGAACGCCGGTGCCAGCACCTCGTAGACCGCCACCTGTCGCTGTGGCGTCGAATGGTCTTCGCCCGCTTCATCGGCCGGTGGCTTGGATTCGCCTCGCGACATGAAATAAAAGGTGCCACCGACCGACAGCCCGACCGCCAACAGCAAGCCGAGCACGATCAGAATGATCAGCTTGAGCTTGCCCTTTCCTTCGCTCGGAGCTGCGGGACTCGCTACGTCTGGAGGTCCTTGTTTCTTAGCCATGCCAAATTTCCGTCATTACGGGTGGTTCACCCGTTTTCAATGTGTTACGAGCAACTGCTATGCCAAAGTATCAGCCAGGCGAGTAGCGCCGTAAACGGCCGCCATGCGCCGCGAGTCGATTTGCGGGCCAATTGTGCGCCCCTTTCGGCTCGGGGCGGGCATAAAAAAGCCGGGCGTAAGCAGCGGTGATGGATAACCGCCGCGCTACGCTCGGCCTCACGCGCTGAACCCAGCCAGCCTGCCGGCTGAAAAGCTAAAACGGACATCAGGTTGAATGCCAGGCCGAAGATGCTCGCAGGTTCTTCGCCAGTCCAACCATCGCCAGCTGCCAGCGTCAGGCGTAGTAATCCACCATGCCCCTATCGCCCCCGGCGCGACTGCTGGCGATCTCCATCGTCCCCTGTACGACCTCTTCATCGCCGTCGCCCAGGGCGCCAGCCGTGCCCCTGCCACGCGACTCGCTCCCGCCCTCGCCTTGCCAGCCACGAGACTGGTCGGAGACGTTCACGTCCATGCTCATTCCCTGCTGGCTGAACATGTCACGCAGACGCTGCATCTGCCCTTCCAGCGCGTCACGCACCCCGGCATGAGGGCTGACGAAGGTCACCTGGGTCTGGTCCTTGTGCATATCGATGCGGACTTCCATGCGGCCCAGTTCAGCCGGATCGAGCTGGATCTCGGCAGATTTGAGGTTCTGGCTGGACAGCCACATCACCCGGTCGACCACCGCCTCGCTCCAACCGGATTGCTGCATCTGCACCGGTTGCCCGGGCACCATGACCGGTCGCTGCACCTGCTGGGTCTGTTGCTGCTGGGTGATCGCCTCAGCCAACGGATTCAGCCGGTTGACCGGCAGGTCGGGGCCACCGCTGCGGCTCTCTTTCGGCGCATCCAGCTTGTCGAGCAACTCACCGAACGCTTCCTCCAGGGATGGCTCCTCGGATTCGTCGGTCGACACCTCGCCGGCGAGCAAGGCCGCTGGTAGCGCTTCCTGGGTGTCCGTGGCGGTCTCTTCCACCCCGGCAAGGGCGGACAACGGGTTGTTCTGAGTCGCGGGCCGTATATCGGCCGAGCCCTGCCCGGCCGACGCCGGTTCTGCTTCACCGTCCGAAACGCTTGTCGGTAGCTGGACCAGGCCTACGACGAAATCGCTGCCTGTAGGCATCGGCGTTTCCGGCAAGGGCGCGTCGTTCGGCGCCTGCCCGCCCATGCCGAACAGCAGCAGCGGGTCGAGTTCGATCTCGTCGCCGAGCACTTCGTCGTCGGTCGGCTCGGCTTCGGTTGGCAGCGCGTTGCCGGTCTCCGCCACCGGTGGCTGTTCATTGCCGTCGGCCTTGGCGGTTTCCTGACTCGGTTGTTCGCCAGTCTTCTTGCCAGCGGCGGGCTTTGCCGCGCCATCCTGACGCTCAGCGGGTTTGGCCTGACGCTCCTTGGCGTAAACGTTGGCGAAGCTGGAAGCCTCGTCCCTGCTGGGCTGAGAGGCGGACTTGCTGGATGCGTTGGCGGCCTTGGAGGCAGCGGCGGGCGCCTTGATGTTAAGCAATAGATCGGGGGAAACGGCCATGGATCTTTCCGCTCAGGGTTATGACGTGTGCTTGCTTAAGCAAACAACGGGCCATCTGGCTAGGATCCGAGCGGGCACGCCATCCGGCTGGCCTGTCGTGACATGCAGTAGAGTCAGAAAATCAGCCCGGCCCGCCGTAGCGCTGGCGTTCCGCCCGGCAGAGAATCCGGACGATGGCGAACTCACGCTCGATACGCTCGATCAGTTCGGGGGCGTCAGCGAGCCTCCCCAACCGGGCGATGTCCTCCAACTGGCGACAAAGTTCCGCCAGCAACGCAGCGCCCATGTTGCTGCAACTGCCTTTGAAGCTGTGCGCAGCCTGGCGCAGATCCTCCGCGTCACCGCGCATACAGCCGTTCTGCAACAGGCGTAGCCGTTCCTCCGAATCCGTGAGAAAGGTATCCAGCAGTACCGGGTATTCGCCCTCCATGACGTCCTGAAGGGTCATCAGCACGCGGTTGTCGAGGTGGTCGACCACGGGTCGGCTCCTGGCTGGAAAGTGGGCCGATTATGCACGACCGGCCCAATGGAACTCCACGTTCAGAAGCTTGCCGTCCGGCTGCCAGTAAAAGCGATCGCTCATCTGCCGAATCATGCGCAGGCCCCGCCCGCCCAGGCATTCGGCGCAATACTGCTTGTCCAGCGTCCGCTGCACGTCAAACCCGGGGCCGCTGTCGCGCACACCGATGCGCAGATGCCCCGCCTCCCCTTCCGACTTGACGCTCAGATCGATGGAAACGAAGCCTTCGTCGAGCGCATCGAGCCGCCGCTGACGTTCCTGGTAATACAGGGAGAAGCCTTCGGCATCGCATTTCCAGGCTGAATCGAGCAACAGCACGCCGTGCTCGAGGGCATTGGCGTAAAGCTCGGTCAATACGGCGTAAATGGTCCCGGCCCGGTGACGCAGAGGAGCGATCTGCAGCAGCAGCTGCATGGTCATCGGCAAGGGATTGGCGGTACGCAGACTGCTCGGACGCAGATCGAAACCGACCGACCAGTCCCTCGGCCGCTGCGAACCCGTGCCTGGCGAGCGGGCGTCCGGCTGTGAATGCCAGCCCGACGCCGTGTCCCCGACCATGGACACTTCGACAAGGCTCGAATCGTCAAGCATTTGACCGTTGAACGCGAGTAGCGCCTGCTGCACTTCGTCGAACAGCATCGACGGGTCGTCGTTGGCATCCAGCAGCGCCAGCAACCGTTGCTCGCCGAACAGCTCGTCATCGGCGTTGGAGCTTTCGAGAATCCCGTCCGACAGGAGCAGCAGCCGATCGCCAATGGCCAGTGGAAAGGTTTCGAAGCCATCGTCGAATGCGGACGCCTCGAGTATCCCGAGCGGCAAATGCCTGGAAGGCAACGCCACTCGGCGACCGGCCGCGCCCTTGAGCAGATAGCCGTCCGGCAACCCTCCGTTCCATACCCGCAACACGCCCTGCCTGAGATTGATATCCAGCAAGGCCGCGCAGCAGAACATCTCGACCGGCAGGATGAACTTCAGCTTGGCATTGATCTCACGCAGGATCTCGTTGCTCGTATAGCCCTTGGCGGTCATTCCATAGAAGGTCTCGGCCAGCGGCATCGCGCCGATCGCCGCGGGAAGCCCATGGCCGGTGAAATCGCCCAGCAGCACGAACATGCGACCGGCAGGCGCCTCGGCGGCGAGCAGCAGATCACCGTTGAATAGCGCCCGGGGCGACTGGCGGTAGCGGATGTTGGGTGCATCCAGGCAGCCCGCATGTGCCACCTTGTCGAAAATACTCTTGGCCGCGCGCTGCTCGTCGAGCAATTGCAGATTGCGTCGTGCGATCAGATCGCGCTGTTCCAGAACCGTGGCCTGCAACCGGCGCAAGCGGTGCATGGCTTGAATCTTCGCTTCGAGAATGATCGGGTTGTATGGTTTGGCGATGAAGTCGTCGCCGCCGGCTTCAAGGCAGCGTACCAGCGCCTCGTTCTCAGTCAGCGAAGTGAGAAAGATGATCGGCACCAGCTCGTTGCCAGCCAGTCCCTTGATTCGCCGCGCGGCCTCGAAGCCGTCCATGACCGGCATCAGGGCATCCATCAACACCAACTGGGGCCGCTCGAGCTCGAATTGCCGTACCGCTTCGGCACCGTTGGCCGCAGTGGTCACCCGATGCCCCTGCCGCCCGACGATGGCGGCCAACAGCATGCGGTCGGCCGCACCATCCTCGGCGATGAGTATGGAGAGCCGACCAGGCATCAGGCGATCGCGAACAATTGTTCGAAATTCGAGATCGAAAGCACCTTTCGTACGTCGGGACTGCAATTGATCAGGCGTATGTCGGCCTTGTCACTGCCTCCGTGATCACGCAGCAACAGCAACATGCCCAGGGCGGAGCTGTCCAGGTAGGTCGCCCCGCTGAGGTCGACCACATACCGCCGAGGCGAGCTGCCTGCGCCTTGGTACGCATCGCGAAAGGCCTGATGGGTGTTGAAATCGAAGCGCCCCTGGATGGTAATCGTCAGCTCTTGTCCATCTGCCGATAGCTGTGAACTGATGGTCATGTAGCACTCCTGATCCAAACCGAATGACGTGGTTGCCGTACTGGCTGAAGGGACTTTGCCGAATCGCGTGAGGCGCCTAGCTCGCGGCTTCTGCGCTTTGAGTGATCAGCCGCACCATAGCAAGCGAGCTAATGAAGATTTAGCACCCAAAGCACGGCTCAGCAAGCTTCAATCCTGTTTGGGTCGACCGGCCAGGCGTTGGGAAAATTCATCGAGGATCTTTTGCTCGCGCTTGTCGGCAGCCGTTCGTGCCTCCTGGAGATAGCGTTCGACCAGTTTGCGCAAACCATCGAGCCGCGCACGCCGCTGTTGCCATTGCTCGCGCAGCTTGTCGAGATTGTTGCGGTGCCAATCGACGCTGCGTTGCTGCTGGGCGATCGCCGACTCGAGCTGGGAAAGGAAACGCTGGTAGTTCATCAGCCATTGACCAGACACCCCCTGGCTGCCCTGGCTCAGCCATTGCTGCTGGTAGTCGGCGAAATACTGGCGCAGCTCACCGAGCTTGCCCTCGGCCTGGGACAGCTGCGCTTGACCCTGGCCGAAGAGCTTGGCGGATTCACGTTCGGCACGCTCGGCCAGGTCGATCACCGGCGCCAGACGTGCAGCGCGACTGCTCGGCAAGGGTTAGCTCGCCGCCCTGGGGTTGAACACACCGGCCAGCAAGGCCTCGCTCTGTGGCAGGTGCTCGGCCTCGTCCAGGCTCTGACGCAGGTAGCGCACCATCTCCGCCTGACGGGCGATGGCCAGGTCGGTCTCCGGATCGCCACCGGGTACATAGGCACCGACGCTGATCAGGTCGCGACTCTGTTGAAAGCGCGACCAGAGCTGTTTGAAGCGCTGGGCATTGCGCATATGTTCGGCACTGACCACCTGTGGCATGACCCGGCTGATGGAAGCCTCGATGTCGATGGCTGGATAGTGCCCCTCCTCAGCCAGGCGGCGAGACAGCACGAAGTGCCCATCAAGCACACCACGCGCAGCATCGGCGATCGGATCCTGTTGATCGTCCCCCTCGGACAACACCGTATAGAACGCGGTGATCGATCCGCCACCCGCCTCCGCGTTGCCGGCGCGCTCCACCAAGCTTGGCAGCTTGGCGAACACCGAAGGCGGATAGCCCTTGGTCGCTGGCGGCTCGCCGATGGCCAGGGCAATCTCACGCTGGGCTTGGGCGAAGCGGGTCAGCGAATCCATCAAGAGCAGGACGTTCTTGCCCTTGTCGCGGAAATACTCGGCGATGCGGGTGCAATACATCGCCGCACGCAAGCGCATCAGCGGCGCATCGTCGGCTGGCGAGGCAACCACGACCGAGCGCTTGATGCTTTCTTCGGTAAGGATGTTCTCGATGAATTCCTTGACCTCGCGGCCCCGCTCACCGATTAGCCCGACCACGATGATGTCGGCCTCGGTGAAACGCGTCATCATGCCGAGCAACACCGACTTACCGACACCGGTACCGGCGAACAGGCCGAGGCGCTGGCCGCGGCCGACGGTAAGCAGCCCGTTGATGCTGCGGATGCCGACGTCGAGCGGCTCGCTGATCGGGTGCCGCTTGAGCGGGTTGATCAGCGGGCCGTCCATCGGCACCCAGTCCTCGGCCTTCATCCCGCCCTTGCCATCCAGCGCGCGACCGGCACCGTCGAGCACCCGTCCAAGCATCGAGGTACCCATCGGCAGGCGTCCGGTATTGGCCAGCGGCACGACACGCGCCCCCGGGGCGATACCGGCCAGGCTGCCGACCGGCATCAGGTAGAGCTTGCCGCTGGCGAAGCCCATGACCTCGGCTTCGACCTGGGTCGGGTGGTAACTGTCTTCGTTGATTACCAGGCAACGGCTGCCGACTGCGGCGCGCAGCCCTTCGGCTTCCAGTGTCAGTCCGACCATACGCAACAACCGACCCTCGAGGATCGGTTGGCTGGGTAGCTTGATCGCCTCGCCATAGGTTTCGAAGCGTTTGGCGAAACTGGTTCGATCAAGGCGCATCGGGGGTGTCCAGATCTAGATGCAGATCAGCTTCGGGTGGGCTGGTGGCGTTCTCCCGCTGCTGCTCGAACAGCTGGCTGATGGCCTGGCCCAGACGTGTCTCGACGCTCGCGTCAATCCGACTTTGCTCGGTCTCGATCCGACAGCCCCCTGGCATCAGGTCACTGTCCTCGATGATTTTCCAGGTTTCTTCGTGCCGCTCACGCAGCGCCTTGACCATCTCGAAATCCTGCGGATTGATATGAATACGCACGTTGCTGGCGCCCATGGGAAGCAACTTGAGCGCGTCGCGCAGCACCTGGCGAATCTGGCTGGAGTCGATCAACAGGTCACGCTGGATCACCTCCCGCGCCAGCTGGCCGACCAAGGTGACCATGGCGTGCTCGATGTTGCGATCCTGATCGGCGATGGGTTCGAGCAACTGCGTCATCAGCTTTTCGAGGCTGGCAAGCTTGGGCGCCAACGTCGCATCGGCTTCCTGACGGGCCTTGAGCTGGCCGGCATGAAAGCCGTCCTTCTCACCGGTGCTGAAACCTTCGTTATAGGCTTCCTGGCGAATCGCTTCGAGTTCGTCGAGCGTCAGCGGTTTGACTTCTTCAACCGGAACATCCTCGCTGCGCGACAGTTCCTGCTCGGCGGCAGGCTCGTGCGCAGCCTCTGGTTCCGGTAGCTCGACACCATGCGGATCGAAACTCGGCAAGGCCCAGCGGTCGAAAACGTTGACGTCCTTCGCGCGGATCACATCGCTTGGGTTTTCCTTGGACATTCGCTCTCAGTGCCTTGCTAGACCATTTCTTCGCCGCCCTTGCCACCGAGCACGATTTCTCCGGCTTCGGCCATGCGGCGGGCGATGGTAAGGATTTCTTTCTGGGCGCCTTCGACTTCGCTGACCCGCACCGGCCCCTTGGCTTCGAGGTCGTCGCGCAGCAACTCGCCGGCACGCTTGGACATGTTCTTGAAGATCTTTTCCTTGATAGCTTCATCGGCGCCCTTGAGCGCCAGCACCAGGACGTCGGAGGATACTTCACGCAGCAGCACCTGGATGCCCCGATCGTCGACATCGGCCAGGTTGTCGAAGACGAACATCAGGTCCTCGATCTGCGAGGACAGGTCCTCGTCCACATCGCGGATGGCGTCCATCAGCTGACCTTCGACCGAGCTGTCGAGGAAGTTCATGATGTCCGCCGCACGCTTGACGCCACCCAGCGTCGCGCGCGTGGTGTTGGCATTGCCAGAGAACTGCTTCTCTAAGATCAGGTTCAGCTCCTTGAGCGCCGCCGGTTGCACGGTATTGAGCGACGATACGCGCAAGACGATATCGAGCCGCACCTTGTGGTCGAAATGCGACAGCACTTCGCCCGCCTGGTCGGGATCGAGATAGGCGACCACGATCGCCTGGATCTGCGGGTGCTCATAACGGATCACGTCGGCCACGGCGCGCGGTTCCATCCACTTGAGGCTATCCAGCCCGCTGGTGTTGCCGCCCAGCAGGATGCGGTCGATCAGCCCGCCCGCCTTGTCTTCGCCCAGTGCCTGGGTGAGCATCTTGCGAATATAGCCATCGGAGCCCACGCCAAGGCCTGTCTGGTCGCCAACCGTCTCGACGAACTCGCTCATCACCTGCTCGATCTGGGTCTTCTGCACGTTGCGCATCTGCGCCATCGCCGTCCCGACCTTCTGGACCTCCTTGGGTCCCAAATGACGCAGGACCTGCGCGGCATCGGCTTCACCCAGCGAAAGCAAGAGAATCGCGGCCTTGTCGACCTTGTTCAGCTTGTTGGCGGGAACTCGAGCATCACTCATCTGCGTTGATCCAATCTTTGACGACCTGAGCCACCCGGCCCGGATCTTCTGCTACCAGATTCTTGATGGCATTCAATTGCGCATCGTATCCCTCGGTCGGGCTCGGCAGCAGAATGCTCTGCGGCCCGCTCAGGCTGACCCGATCACTGGCCAGCCCACCATCCACGCCGTCCATGTCGCCCAGCTCGGCATCACCGACCGGTTGCAGCTCCTTGCCCTTGCCGGCATTGGTCAGGTTGTTCAGTACAGGCCGCAGCACACCGAACACCAGCACCAGAATGAACAGCACCCCGAGTACCTGTTTGACGATATCCCAGAACCAGGGTTGCGAGTAGAACGGGATATCGACGAACGCATCGTCCAGCGAATCGGTAGCGAACGGCGCGTTGATCACGCTGACGCTGTCGCCACGGCTGGCGTCGAAACCGACAGCGTCCTGCACCAGGCGAGTGAAGCGCGCCAATTCTTCGGCGCTACGCGGTACTCGCGTGGTCTGGCCATCCGCCGAAACCGTCACCTGATCGTCGAGCACCACGGCCACCGACAGGCGGCGCAGGCGACCCAGCTGTTGTTTGGTGTGGCTGATCGAACGATCCAGTTCGTAGTTGCGAGTCGCCTGCTCACGCTTGTCCGCCGGGAAAGGCGCCAGCATCGGCTGGCCAGTCGCCGGATCCATGATTTGCTGACCGTTGGCGTCCAGCAGCGGTTGCCCCGGCGCCACGGCACCAGCAGCAGCGGCTTGCCCGGCTTTTGCATTTTCCGGCGCGGTTGCCGGGCCCGGAGGCTGGTTGCTCAGCGCACCCGGAACGCCCTGCGGCCCGAGGCTGCTCTGGCGCTGTTCGCTGACACTCTGCTCGCTGCGTAGCGCCGGTTGATCAGGATTGAAGGTTTCCGAGGTGGACTCCACGGCGCTGAAATCGACGTCGGCCGATACCTCCGCCTTGTAGCGACCGCTGCCCAGCACCGGCTGCAAAATATTGTGCACGCGTTGGGTGTAGAGGCTTTCCATACGCCGGCTGTAGTCGAACTGCTTGCCGGCCATGCTCAGCTCGGTCAGTTCCTGCTGATCGGACAGCAGGTTGCCTTTCTGGTCGACCACGGTGATCTGCGACTTGGTCAGCTCGGGCACGCTGGTGGCGACCAGGTTGATGATCGCCATCACCTGGCTCGGCTCGAGGCTGCGGCCCGGATACAGCTCTACCAGTACCGACGCGCTGGGCTTGCGCTCGTCCCGCACGAACACCGAGCTTTTTGGAATCGCCAGATGCACGCGAGCGCCCTTGACGTTGTTCAGGCTGGAAATGGTGCGCCCCAGCTCACCTTCGAGACCGCGGCGATAGCGGGTCGCTTCCATGAACTGGCTGGTGCCGAGGCCCTGATCCTTGTCGAGAATCTCGAAGCCGATGTTGCTGTCGGTCGGCGCAATACCGGCGCTGGCCAGTTTCAGCCGCGCACGGGCAAGATCGTCGGCCTTGACCAGCAAGGCGCCGGAATTGGGCTCGACGGTATAGGAAATGTCCGCGGCGGCGAGGGTCTCCATCACCTGGTTGGCGTCCATCCCAGCGAGGCTGCCAAGCAGCGGACGATAGTCCGGCTGCTGCGACCAGAGCACCACGGCAAAGCCAATGGCCACGCTCGCAGCCAGCCCGACCAGCAGACCGATCTGCCGCAGCATCGACATTTCGGAGAGGTTTTCCAGGAACGACAGGCCCAGGAGCGGCTTCTTCGGCGCATCCGAATCGACCGGCACGGGTACTTTGCTAAGCGCTTCAGCCATTATTCAACCCTGCCTTAAACCGGCATCTGCATGATGTCTTGATACGCCTGGACCAGCTTGTTACGCACCTGGGTCATGGCCTGGAAAGAAATACTGGCCTTCTGCGAGGCGATCATCACTTCGGTCAGATCGACGCCACCCTGGCCCATCTCGAAAGCGGTGGCGATTTGATTGGAAGCCTGCTGGGTTTCGTTCACTTTGTTGACCGCCTGGCCGAGCATGTCGGAAAAGCTCGGCGCGCCAACCTCCGGGGCTGCGGTCACCGGCTTGGAGCGCGCCATTGCATCGGTCTGCATGGCCCGCATTTCCAGCATCAAGCGATTGAATTCGATACCCTGACTCATCATTCCTCCAACAGCTGCGGTTTTCTTGACGCCTCGCAGCGCGCACAGGAGTAATAGCAACATCGGTGCCAGCTTCGAAGGCGAGGTTGGAATCGGGCTGGAGGCTGGAGGCTGGAGGCTGGAGGCTGGAGGCTGGAGGCTGGAGGCTGGACAGCTTGGATGGTGATGACGCCACGGAGTAAAAAGACCGGTCAAGACCGCTCCTACAAGGGCCACGCCGAACCCGTGGGAGCGGTCTCGACCGCGAAGGGGGCGGCACCGGAGTGAACGATCGCGGTCAGACCGCTCCTACAAGGGCCACGCCGAATTCGTGGGAGCGGTCTCGACCGCGAAAGGGAGCGACACCGCAGTAAAAGATCGCGGTCAAGACCGCTCCTACAAGGGCCACGCCGAACCCATGGGAGCGGTCTCGACCGCGAAAGGGGCGGTGTGAACGATCGCGACTTACCGACTCCCGCTGTAACACTCATCTTCCCGCCCACTGTACCGTGACGCGCCCGGCCGAGCCCCCTAGGCTAGGCCGTCGAACAACCCACAGGACACTCCATGCCGGCCGCCCCCCGTTCGTTAGCCCGCCCATTCGCCGACAGTTCGGTATCCACCATCGTGGCGGGCTTTATAGCCATGCTCACCGGCTACACCAGTTCGCTAGTGCTGATGTTTCAGGCTGGGCAAGCGGCCGGGCTCAGCAGCGCGCAGATTTCTTCCTGGATCTGGGCGCTGTCCATCGGCATGGCGATTTGCAGCATCGGGTTGTCGATGCGCTACCGCACGCCGGTGGTCATCGCCTGGTCGACCCCCGGTGCGGCGCTGCTGATCAGCAGCCTGCCCGGCGTTCCCTACGCTGAAGCGATCGGCGCCTTTATCTTCGCCTCGCTGTTGATCGCGCTCTGCGGCCTGACCGGCAGCTTCGAGCGGCTGATGCGAAAGGTGCCCGCCTCGCTGGCCGCGGCGTTGCTGGCGGGCGTGCTGTTCAACATCGGCAGCGAGATCTTTCGTGCCGTCAAGGTTCAGCCGCTACTGGTACTGGCGATGTTCTTCAGCTATCTGCTGGCCAAACGGCTCGCCCCCCGTTATGCGGTGCTGTCGGCGCTACTGGTCGGCTGCGCGTTGTCGGCGGCCTTGGGTCTGCTGGACTTCCGCCAGCTGAGCCTGCAGATAGCGGTGCCGGTCTGGACCACGCCGTCGCTGTCGATCGCTGCGATCTTCAGCATCGGCATTCCGCTATTCGTAATCGCCATGGCGTCACAGAACATGCCCGGCCTGGCCGTACTTCGCGCCGAGGGCTATCAGGTTCCGGCCTCGCCATTGATTTCGGTTACCGGAATCGCCTCGGTGCTGCTGGCTCCGTTCGGCTCCCACGGTATTCATCTGGCGGCGATCACCATGGCCATCTGCAGCGGACCGGAGGCGCACCCGGACCCGACCCGACGTTACACCGCCGCCGTCTGGTGCGGGGTTTTCTACGGTATCGCCGGCATATTCGGCGCCACGCTCGCTGCGTTGTTCGCCTCGTTTCCAGCGGCGCTGGTGTTGTCCATCGCCGCCCTGGCCTTGCTCGGCTCGATCAGTTCGGGCCTGACCCAGGCCATGCAGCAGCCCAATGAGCGCGACGCCGCCCTGATCACCTTTATGGTGACGGCGTCTGGGCTGACGCTGTTCGGCATCGGGGCAGCGCTGTGGGGGCTGATTGCCGGCGGGCTTACCTTGTTGATTCTTAACAAGCGGGCCTGAGGCGCTGAGGTTGGATTCGACAAACCGGCCAACAAGACTCTGAGTAGCCGGTGTTTGGGCGCGGTCTTGATAGTGATCTTTTCACTACGATGCCGCCCCTTTCGCGGTCGAGACCGCTCCCACAGGGTTCAGCGCCGCGCTTGTAGGAGCGGTCTTGACCGCGATCTTTTCACTACGATGCCGCCCCTTTCGCGGTCGAGACCGCTCCCACAGGTTCAGCGCCGCGCTTGTAGGAGCGGTCTTGACCGCGATCTTTTACTACGATGCCGCCCCTTTCGCGGTCGAGACCGCTCCTACAGGGTTCAGCGCCGCGCTTGTCTGAGCGGTCTTGACCGCGATCTTTTACTACGATGCCGCCCCCGTTCGCGGTCGAGACCGCTCCTACAGGGTTCAGCGCCGCGCTGGTGGGAGCGGTCTTGACCGCGATCTTTTCGCTACGGTGCCGCCCCCATTCGCGGTCGAGACCGCTCCCACGGGTTCGGCCCAGCCCTTGTAGAAGCGCTTTTGGGTCCGGCGGCGTTAGATAGCCGTTGCGCCGCCGTCGACCGCCAGCGCATGCCCTGTGGTGAACGCGGCGCCGTCGCTACAGAGATAGAGCACCGCGGCGGCGATCTCTTCCACCGTGCCGATGCGCCCGACCGGGTGCATGGCCGCGGCGAAGTCGGCCTTGCGCGGATCGGCTTCGTAGGCACGGCGGAACATGTCGGTATCGATCACAGCCGGACAGACCGCGTTGACCCGAATCTTCTTTTTGGCGTATTCGATCGCTGCGGATTTGGTCAGCCCGATCACCGCGTGCTTGGATGCCGCGTAGATGCTCATCTTCGGCGCCGCGCCCAGGCCGGCAACCGATGCGGTATTGACGATCGCACCGCCGCCCTGAGCCAGCATCACCGGCAACTGATGCTTCATGCACAGCCAGACGCCTTTCACGTTGACGCCCATGATGGCGTCGAACTCAGCCTCGCTGCCTTCGGCCAGGCGCCCCTGCTCGATCTCGATCCCGGCGTTGTTGAAGGCATAGTCGATGCGGCCGAAGCGTGCCACGGCTTGTTCGACCATCGCCTGGACGTCCGCGTCGCGGGTGACATCGCAACGAACAAACAATGCCTCGCCACCGGCGTCGTGAATGGCCTGGGCACAGGCGGCGCCGCCCGTTTCGTCAAGGTCGGCCACCACGACCTTAAGCCCTTGCCGGGCAAACGCCAGTGCCGTCGCGCGACCAATGCCGGCCGCCGCCCCTGTTACCAACGCCACCTGACCGGAAAAAGACATGCTCATGCTCAATACCCTTATCGATTGAAAAGCTTGCGAGTCCTAACGTGACCACAAGCCACGCAGCGGTCATGTTTATACCGCTATCCCCCATGCGACTTAACAGACATGTGGCGATATCACTCAGGCGGATGCCAGTGCATTCCAGCTTTCCTGCCATGCTTGCAGAGCCGAGCTCGACGGGCTACACCAAGCTTTTGCCCACCTCAGAGGTATTCATGGACACGACCAACCGCCAGTTCCTTCTGGCCAAGCGCCCAGTCGGCGCTCCGACCCGCGACACCTTCGAGTTCGTCGAAAAACCGCTGGGCGAGCTCGGCCCGAACCAGATTCTCGTCAAGAACGAGTACCTGTCGCTCGACCCCGCCATGCGTGGCTGGATGAACGACGCCAAGTCCTACATCCCGCCGGTCGGTATCGGTGAGGTGATGCGTGCGCTGGGCGTGGGCAAGGTCATCGCGTCCCAGCATCCGGGATTCGCCGAAGGCGACTACGTCAACGGTGCGCTCGGTGTTCAGGATTATTTTCTCGGCGAGCCGAAAGGGTTTTACAAAGTCGACCCGAACCAGGCGCCACTGCCGCGCTTCCTGTCCGCGCTGGGCATGACCGGCATGACGGCCTATTTCGGCCTGCTGTCGGTGGGTGAACCCAAGGCGGGCGAAACCGTGGTGATCTCCGGTGCGGCCGGTGCGGTGGGCAGTGTTGCCGGGCAGATCGCGAAGATAAAAGGCTGTCGCGTCGTGGGCATCGCCGGCGGAGCCGACAAGTGCCGTTTCCTCGTCGACGAACTGGGCTTCGATGCCGCCATCGACTACAAGAGCGAAGACGTCGCCGCGGGCCTGAAACGTGAATGCCCCAAGGGCGTCGATGTCTATTTCGACAACGTTGGTGGCGACATCCTCGATGCGGTGCTGACCCGCATCGGCGTAGGCGCGCGCATCGTCATCTGTGGTGCCATCAGCCAGTACAACAACAAGGAAGCGGTCAAGGGGCCGGCCAACTACCTGTCGCTGTTGGTCAACCGTGCGCGCATGCAAGGCATGGTGGTAATGGATTACGTCTCGCGCTATCCGGAAGCCATGAAAGACATGGCCGGCTGGATGCAGAGCGGCGAGTTGAAGAGCAAGGAAGACGTGGTCGAAGGCCTGGAAACGTTCCCGGATACGCTGATGAAGCTGTTCACCGGCGGCAATTTCGGCAAGCTGGTGTTGAAGGTCAGCTGACCTTTGTCGCCAGCGCAGACGGTTGTCGCAGGCGCGACGACCGTCTGTACGACACGGCTTAGGCCAGCTCGCCGACCACCACAGCCAACGCCCGGGCCGGATCGGCTGCCTGCGCGATCGGGCGGCCAATCACCAGATAATCCGATCCCGCGGCCATGGCTTCGGCCGGGGTGAGAATCCTCCGCTGATCGTCCGCCTGGCTACCGGCCGGTCGAATACCCGGGGTGACCAGACTCAACTGCGCGAAACGCGCCTTCAGGGCTTGCGCCTCCTGCGCCGAGCAGACCAGACCGTCGAGGCCTGCGTCCGCCGCCAGTCCTGCCAGACGCAGCACCTGCTGCTGTGGTTCCAGATCGAGGCCGATATCGGCCAGGTCCGCCTGCTCCATGCTGGTCAATACCGTGACGCCGATAAGCAACGGCCTGGGCCCGTTTACCTTGTCCAGGGCATCGCGACACGCGGCCATCATCCGCCGGCCGCCGGAGCAGTGAACGTTGACCATCCAGACACCCAACTCCGCTGCGGCGCTGACCGCCATTGCCGTGGTGTTGGGGATGTCATGGAATTTCAGGTCGAGAAACACCTCAAATCCCTTAAGTTGCAGCGCTTCGACAATTTGCGGACCGCAGCGGGTGAACAGTTCCTTGCCGACCTTGACGCGGCATAGCGCCGGGTCGAGCTGAGCGGCCAAGGCCAGCGCGGCATCACGGGATGGAAAATCGAGCGCAACGATGATGGGGGTCTGGCAGGACATGAGCATTCCTCTGCAATTTCGGCGCGCATTGTCGCAGAAAATACTCATCGAGGCCGCCCGTTCGTTGAGCCGTTCGGGCACGCCATGGCGCGGCTGAACAGCGTGGAGTAAGGTGAAGCACGCGCAAAAAATCATCAGGAGAAAAGACATGCCTTGGTATATCTGGTTACTGCTGGTCCTGGTCCTCGGCATGATCGTTGGCGGGCTGATGGCCTTGCGCGCGGATGCCCGGAAAATCCCACTGACCGACGAGCAGAAACGACGGATCGCCCAGCGCAACGCCGAAGCGGACGCCGAAGACGCGCGCAACAGGTAGCTCGATCGGGCCCTGGGCCCGCATAACCCGCGAAAATAGCTGACCCATCAGTCAAAGATGGCTTTTGGCCTTCATACAAGAGATGATTCTGCCTTCCTCAAGGAAGCCTCAATGCCGTCGGAACCGTCGTCGATCCAAGTCAGCAACCCCAAAGCCCAAGCGACATTCTCGAAGCGTATCCTGCCCGGTATCGCTTGTGTGCTGGCTGCTGCGCTGATCGCCGCCGCGGTGGCGATCATTCATATCGCACGTACCATCGACCGCGATGCGCTGACGCAGCAAACCGCTCTGGTCGGCAAGGCCTTCGAGGCGCGCCAGCGCAACATGGCCCGCCAAGTCACCGACAACGCATTCTGGGGCGACGCCTATGCCAATCTGAGCAAGCGGGTGAATACCGCCTGGGCCTATGACGAGGAAAACCTCGGCCCGTCTCTCTATAACGACTTCGGCTATGAGGGGCTGCTGGTCATCGCGAGCGATGGCGAAACGACCTACTCGGTCATCCACGGCGAGCTGGTCGAGGTCGACGCGCGCCAATGGCTCGGTGGCGGTCTGGAGACGTTGCTCGGGCAAGCCCGCGAAGCCGTTGAAGATGATGAGTCCGTGGTCGGTCTGCTAACGGCGGACGGGCATCCGGCGATGGTTGCCGCAGCCGTGATGATACCGGGCGGGAGTGATGTCGAGCCGATGGACCGTCCCGCCTCGACCCTGCTTTTCGTCGATGTGCTGGATGCCGAACAGCTGATTCAGCTGGGCGAGCACTATACGGTCGAAGGCCTGCGTGTCGATGAACGGACGACCCGCGGCCATGACGCATCGCTCACCCTGCAGAGGGTCGACGGGACGCCCCAGGCGTTTACCTGGGATCTGTCTCAGCCGGGGCACTACCTGCTTTGGATCACCTTGCCGGTGCTGGCTGCGGTCACGCTGGGGCTTGGCATCCTGGCCTGGCTGCTGCTGCGTCAAGCGCTCAAGACCGTCAGGTTCATGGACGCCAACTACGAGCGACTATCCCGTAGCCGCAAGGCACTGGCAGCCAGCGAAGAGCGTTTCCGCGACGTGGCGGAAGCCGCATCGGACTGGATCTGGGAGACCGATCAGAACGCGCGTCTAACCTATCTCTCCAATCGATTCGAGGAAATCACCGGGCATCAGCCTTCCGCCTGGATTGGCCACCCTTTGATCGATCTGCTGATCAGCGATCAGGCCGCGCTGCACGACTGGCTGGCCGCGCCACACCGCGCACCGCTGCGCTGCAGCTATCAGGCGGCCAACGGCTGCGAGCGAAACTGCCGGTTGTCCGCACGGGCCATCTACCGGGACGACACGCTGCTGGGGTACCGGGGCACGGCAAGCGACATCACCGAGGAGACCCGAGCCCAGGCGCGGGTGCAGTATCTGTCGCAGCATGACGCCCTGACCGGCCTGCCGAATCGCAACCGCCTGCGCGACTATCTGGACAGCAAACTGTCCACGCTCACCAGCGGATCCAGACTGGCCGTGCTGTACATCGACCTGGACCGCTTCAAGCCGGTCAACGACACGCTGGGCCATGGTGCGGGCGATGAAGTGTTGGTCGGGGTATCCGATCGCCTCAAGCAATGCACCCGCGGCGACGACTTGGTGGCACGGCTGGGCGGCGACGAATTCGTCCTGGTCATGAGCCGTCTGCAACACAACGAGGATGTCCAGAGGCTCTGCGCCCGTATCGTCGAGGCGATCAGCGAGCCCTTCATCTATGAAGGTAAACAGATTCATATCGGCGCCAGTATTGGCATCGCCATGGCGCCGACTGACACCAACCTGGCCAGCGAACTGTTGCGCTGCGCCGACATCGCGCTGTATCAAGCCAAATCCGATGGTCGTGGTACCTGGCGGTTCTACGGCAGCGATATGGACCAGCGCCTGCTCGAGCGGCGCCGCCAGGAGGACGAACTGCGCGAGGCCATCGTCGATGGTCAGTTCGTGGTCTATTACCAGCCGCGCTACTTCAGCGAAGGCATGCGCATCAATGGTGCCGAAGCGCTGCTGCGCTGGCGCCACCCGAGCCGCGGCCTGCTGCAACCTGAGCACTTCATTCCGCTGGCCGAAGAAACCGGCTTGATCGTTCCGCTCGGCGAATGGGTGCTGCGTCAGGCATGCGCCGAGGCCAGCGGCTGGGCCGAAGACTTGATGATCTCGGTCAACCTGTCGCCCTTGCAGCTACGCAACGATGTGCTCCCCGATCTGGTTCAGAGCGTACTGCGAGAAAGCGGGCTGCCAGCCCACCGTCTTGAGCTGGAAATCACCGAAACGGCGCTGCTGCAGGAGAACCGCCGCACCCTGGATGTGCTCAACGAATTGAAGAGCATCGGCGTACGCCTGGCGATGGATGACTTCGGCACCGGCTACTCCTCCCTGAACAACCTGCGCCATTACCCGTTCGACACGATCAAGATCGACGGCAGCTTTGTCGTGGGCATGACGCATTCGAGCGAAGATCATTCCATCGTCAAGGCACTCATCGACCTCGGTCGCGGCCTGGATATGCGCGTCACGGCCGAGGGCGTGGAGACCTCGGAACAGTTGATGCGCCTGGTTGCCGACGGCTGCAGCGAAATGCAGGGCTTTCACATGAGCTACCCGCTTCCGGCGGACGCCTTGCGGGCTTTGCTGGCGAACGTCGAAAACGAAGCGATCCCGAGCTGCAACCCGGTGCGCTAGCGCGTCGAACCAACTCAGCGTTTCAGTTCGAAATTGATTTCAGCCCCATCGATCAGCGGATCATCCTCCTGCAAGCCTTGTAGAAGGCGTCCACTCATCTGCACCGAGTTGTTGGCTTCCCGCGATTCGAACAACGGCGGCAACAACTGCATCGAGGCGGTATCTTCCCCGTGCCCCGGTTCGAGTTCCTTGGCCCAGTCCTCCGGAAGACTCAGGTCAAGCTCGGCCTCGGGCAACTCGACACGTTCGGGCGCGACCTTCTTCTTCGGGCTCGCCGGTGCCGCCGCCACCGGCTTGGGCGGCGCGGGAGCGACCTGCTCTGACGGCAGCCGCTCGGATTCCTCATCGACGACCGGATCGAGCTCAATCTCGATGGCCGGGGGCTTGCGTGCATCGCGGTTGGCGTGTTCGGTAGCCGCAGGTTCGAGGGTGCTCAGTGGCTTGGCGTCAGTGGCCGTGGTTTCCACCTTGGGTTTGGCCGGCGGCCCTGGCTGCGGTGGCAGCTTGTCCCCGTCACAGGCGACCAACAAGGGAAGCGCAAGCAGCAAACTCAAGCATTTCATGGCCAACGCCTCCTCGATCCTGTCAGTTCGATTGCCGGCAAAGGTCCCCCGCCAGCTCGCCGAGTGTCTTCAGTGCTCGCTCAGCCTCTGCCGTCCAAGGCAACCCGCAATTGAGCCGCACGCAATGATTGAACTGCTCGGTGTTACTGAAGATCAAGCCCGGCGCAATGCTGATGCCGCGCTTGAGCGCCTGAACGTGCAGCTCCTTGGTATTCACCCGAGCAGGCAGACTGACCCAGAGAATGAAGCCACCGGTGGGTCGCGTCATCTGCGTGCCCTCCGGGAAATAACGTTGCACGGCCAACTGGAAGGCACTGAGGTTCTTCCGGTATTCGTGGCGGATGTAACGCAGGTGGCGATCATAGCCGCCGTTCTCCAGATACGCCGCAACACCCATCTGCGTCACGCTGCACGCCGAATGCGTGCTGAACGTCTGCAAGCGCTGAATTTCGTCACGGTAGCGCCCGGGAATGATCCAGCCAATGCGTACCCCAGGCGAAATCGTCTTTGAGAAGCTAGAACAGTAGATCACTCGTCCGTCCACATCGTTGGACTTGAGCGCCCTGATGGAACCCACATCGAACAACAACTCACCATAGATATCGTCTTCGACAATCTGGATGTCGAAATTCGCCGCCAACTTCAGCAACTGCTTCTGCCGCGCGTCGGGGACGCTGCCGCCAAGCGGATTGCTCAGGCGCGCCGTCAGTACCAGCGCCTTGATCGGCCACTGACTGGCCGCCAGCTGCAGCGCTTCGAGGCTGAGCCCGGTATCCGGATCGCAGGGAATTTCGATGACCTTGAGCCCAAGCAGATCGGCCAGTTGCAACAGGCCGTAGTAGCTGGGCGATTCCGCCGCGATCAGGTCGCCGGGCTTGGTCAAAACCCGAAGAGACATCTGCAGCGCATCGACGCAACCATGAGTGATCACCACTTCATCCGGTCCGACGACCACACCGGCGTCGCGCATGCGGATCGCCACCTGCCGGCGCAGCGGCTCGTAACCGGGGCTGAACATGTAGCTGAACGCACGCTGGCTCTGGAAGCGGGTCACCTTGGCCAGTTGCTGATGCAGCGCACGCGCCGGCAGGTAATCCACATGGGGCACGGCGGCGCCCAACGGAATCAGACCATCGCGGCGTGACTCGCTCAGCACCTGGTTGATGATGCTGCTGCGCGTGACCAGCGTCGGCCGCTCGACCTGAGCGATATCAGGGGTCGGCGCGGTCAGTGCCGGCGTGTGATGAACATAGAAGCCGGACTGCGGACGCGCCCGGATCATCCCCTGGTCTTCGAGATTGGCGTAAGCCTGCAGCACGGTCGCATGGCTGACGTTGAGCTGCATGCTCATCTTGCGCACCGAAGGCACACGCTCGCCCGGGCGATAAACCCCTCGCCGGATGTCTTCGGCGAGCTGATGTGCGATGCGCTGATAAAGCAACAGATTGGTCATAACGTCCGTCCCCGCCAACTGAACCATAACAGTAGTCCAACACTGTTATGCTCGACCAATACAGTTAACGGCTAACTCGCCGACACAGTCCGTTACCTTTGGTCAGCGCAACGATACACGGGAAATTAACGCGGGCTGCTGAGACGGCCCTGCTCATCGGAAAACAGAATCTCGACCCGCCGATTCTGCGCCCGCCCACGCGCCGAGGCGTTCTCGGCGACGCGGTGCTGCTCGCCATAACCCACCACCTCCATGCGTGCGCCGTCGATCCCCAGGCTTTGCATGAAATCGCTCACCGCCTGCGCCCGAGCCTCGGACAGAGCCAGGTTCTCGGCCGCGTCGCCTCGATTGTCGGTGTAGCCCTCGATCCTCACCCTGCGCTTGGGATTGAGCTGCAGGAAACGCACGACCTTGAGCAGCGTGCGATTGGCCGAAGGGCCGAGCTCGGCGCTGGCAGCCTCGAACAGTACATCGCCCAACGTCATCACCAGGCCACGATCGGTTTCCGCCGCAGCCAGACTGACCATCTGATCCTCCAGCAAGCGACCTTGCTGCTGGGCATCGAGCAAGCGCGCCTCCTGCAGCGCCTGACGCAAGCGCTCCCGCTCCATCGCCAATTGGGTGGCACGCCGCTGCTTCTGAATCTGCTCGCTGTGCTGGCGGGCGATCTCGCTGTAACGCTGGCTCAGATAGGCATAATGCTCGACGTCCGCATCGCCGCCCCAGTAGTCGGCAAAGCGATTGGCCCGCTCCAGCGATTCGGCAGCTCGCATCACATCTTTCGGTGCATCGTGAAGCGTCTGCGGATCGTCACCGACACTCTGGAACGCCAAGGTCGCCTGTTCCAGTTGCTGGCGGGACGCCTGCGAAGCACAACCCTGGAGCCCAGCCAGCGCTACCAGCAACACGGGAATAGAAAGCACCGCTCTCACCGCAGATCTCCCAACTGTTCACGTAGCCGCGCGATGCGTCGCTGCAACTCGGCCAGCTCCTGATCACGCTTATCGTTAATTACGCTGGCCTCCGCCAGCCGGGCGTCCAACTCCGCCCTTTCGGCAAGCCGCCGTGCCTTTCGGAAGTCTTCGTCCCGCATCGCCGCCATCGCAGCCGCGTACTCGTCTTCTGCCAGCACCAGCTCCGGTGTCTGCTCCGAGGCGCCTGCCGAGCGCGCCAGCGTCAGCGCCTGCTCGGTGAGACGCAACTGTTCAGTCGGTGCGGGATCGCTGACACAACCGGCCAACGCCAATAGCCCGAGCATGCAGGAAAGGTGTTTGTTCAAGGGAGAGGTCCTAGCGTTGCGAGTTGCTTGTCGATGCCGGTTGCTGCTTCCAGCGTTCGAGATTGTCTACCAGCAGCTGTTGCGGCACGCCGGCGGCACGCAATTCTGTCATTTTTATCGCCAGCTGTCCGCGCAACCACGGCCCGTTGCACGCAGAGTCGTGCGCCACCGCGAAATGCATCCCACTCCGGCTCACCGGCGGTTCCAGTCGCTGGATATTGTCCAGCCAGCCCTGCCGACCGGCCTGCGCGATGGCGTTGTAGCGTTCATGCAGCACGTAGTCGGACTTGCCCGCCAAAAGCCCCTGCACAGCCTCGGCCAGGCTTGGAGCGGTACGCAGACGCAGGTGCTTGTCGGCGTAGGTCCGGAACTCGCTACCGAAGCGCGTCGTGGCGACGTAGGTGCCTGAGTGACCTGCCAGCTCGTCGCGACTGGAGTAGAGAAAGCCAGGCTCGTTGCGTACCCACGCCGATGTTTGCAGCTCAGCAATTGGAGGATGGATGAAATCCAGATACGCCAGTTGCTGCACGTCGATCACCGCATCGGCCAACAGGTCCACCCGACCGCTGCGAACTTCTTCCAAGGCTTTTTCGGCGTTCCCGGTGTACAGCAGCTCCAGTTTCAGCCCCAGCGAGTCGGTGATCTGCTTCAGCAGGTCGGCATTCGCGCCCACCAGACGCTTGGGATTCTGCGGATCGCGCCATAGAAACGGTGGATTGTTCGCGCCACCGGTTGCGATCAGCCGATCGCACTTGGCTGCCGCCGCGTTCGCCGCGAAAGGCGTCGCCAACAACAAGGCGGTCAAGGCGAATGTCAGCGAAACGGCACAGCGCATGGAAAACCTCTGAATTGGGACTCGGACTGGCGCCGGTGAGCGCCTGGCGATCTTACCATCGCTAGTCGCACGCGAGCGCCCACAAAAAACCCGCTACGAGAGCGGGTTTGTTTGGCAGCGGCTCGGTCAGACGAGACGCTCGAGCTCCGGCAGGATCTCGAACAGATCGCCCACCAGGCCGTAGTCGGCGACCTGGAAGATAGGCGCCTCTTCGTCCTTGTTGATCGCAACGATCACCTTGGAGTCCTTCATGCCGGCCAGGTGCTGGATCGCACCGGAGATGCCGACGGCGATGTACAGCTGCGGCGCGACGATCTTGCCGGTCTGGCCAACCTGCATGTCGTTCGGCACGAAGCCGGCATCGACCGCGGCGCGCGAAGCGCCGACCGCAGCGCCGAGCTTGTCGGCCAGCGAGTACAGGTGCTTGAAGTTGTCGCCGTTCTGCATGCCACGGCCGCCGGACACGACGATCTTCGCCGCGGTCAGCTCGGGACGATCGGACTTGGCCAGCTCTTCACCGACAAAGCTGGAAACACCAGCGTCGCCAGCACCCGATACCTGCTCGACAGACGCCGAGCCGCCTTCGGCGTTCACCGGATCGAAACCGGTCGAACGAACGGTGATGACCTTGATCGGTGCGCTGGATTGCACGGTGGCGATGGCATTGCCGGCATAGATCGGACGCTTGAAGGTGTCGGCACTTTCAACGGCGATGATTTCGGAAATCTGATCGACATCCAGCAGCGCCGCGACGCGTGGCAGGAAGTTCTTGCCATTGGTAGTAGCCGCGGCCAGCACGTGGCTGTAATTCTTGGCCAGCTCGGCGATCAGCGGCGCGACGTTCTCGGGCAACTGGTGAGCGTAGGCGGCGTTGTCGGCAACCAGTACCTTGGAGACGCCTTCGATTTTCGCAGCGGCTTCACCGATGGCTGCGCAGTCGCTACCAGCGACCAGCACATGGATGTCACCACCGATGGCTTTCGCGGCGGCCACGGTGTTGAGCGTGGCGGCAGCCAGGACGGCATTGTTGTGTTCAGCGATAACCAGGATAGTCATTTAGATTACCTTCGCCTCGTTCTTCAGTTTCTCGACCAGTTCTTCCACGGACTTGACCTTGATACCGGCGCTGCGTGCAGCTGGCGCTTCGACCTTGAGGACCTTGACGGTGGAGGTGGTGGATACACCCAGCGCGTCCGGAGTCAGAACTTCCAGCGGCTTCTTCTTGGCTTTCATGATGTTCGGCAGCGAGGCGTAGCGCGGCTCGTTCAGGCGCAGGTCGGTGGTGACGATGGCCGGAAGGTTCAGCGAAACGGTCTGCGCGCCGCCGTCGATTTCACGCTCGACGCTGACCTTGTCACCCGACACTTCGACTTTCGAGGCGAAGGTGCCCTGGGCAAACCCGGTCAGCGCACCCAGCATCTGGCCGGTCTGGTTGTTGTCGCTGTCGATGGCCTGCTTGCCGAGGATGACCAGCTGCGGCTGCTCCTTGTCTACGACGGCTTTGAGCAGCTTGGCCACGGCCAGCGAGTTGAGCTCTTCGGTCGACTCGACCAGCACCGCCCGATCGGCACCCAGTGCCAGTGCGGTACGCAGCTGCTCCTGCGCAGCGGTCGGTCCGATGGAAACCACGACGATTTCACTAGCCACGCCCTTCTCTTTCAGGCGTACGGCTTCTTCCACGGCGATTTCGCAGAAGGGGTTCATCGACATCTTGACGTTGGCGAGGTCGACGCCGGAGTTGTCCGCCTTGACGCGGACCTTGACGTTGTAATCGACCACTCGTTTGACAGCTACAAGAATCTTCATGGATTCCTCGTTACTCTCCGGTGAATAGAATTTCGCTGAGGCGAACCGAGCCATGCTCGAGGTCCAGGCCGTCAACTCAGCCATTGGACCTGTTCGGCGAGCACAAAACTGCCCGTATCTTGACTGCAGCCGTAAGCCGGGGTCAACAATGCGAATGACCCGCCATAACAGGCCGTGTGAAAACTACCGCGCTCGGTTATGCCGCGTTAAAACACGCTCGTTTGCGAGCCCAGTCGGAATGCTTATTACAACCCGTAAACTCGCGTGCGAGCCCAGTCCGCTTCCTCGCCTGTTTCCGCGTTGCCTAACTGTCGCTCGCTACGTTTTCACCCGGCCTGATGAGCCGCAGTTTCCGGATTCTAACAGGCTGACGAAAAATTCAAACAAACGTTTGTATTGGACCCATCCGGGCGTCTATATATAATGCGCCAGCTCGGCTTGATCAGGGACCCGATCCAGCCCTCCACTATCTATAAAACAATCAAGCCTTGAGTAGGAGATAGCCAATGGAACGCGAATACATGGAATTCGACGTAGTTATCGTCGGCGCCGGCCCCGCGGGCCTGTCCGCTGCCTGCCGACTGAAGCAACGAGCCGCCGATGCCGGAAAGGAGATCAGCGTCTGCGTCGTTGAGAAGGGTTCCGAAGTAGGCGCCCACATCCTATCTGGTGCCGTGTTCGAGCCGCGCGCGCTGAACGAGCTGTTCCCCAACTGGAAAGAGCTCGAGGCGCCGCTGAACACCCCGGTCAAGCGAGACGACATCTACCTGCTCAAGAGCGCCGAAGCCGCGCGCAAGCTGCCCAATGCACTGGTCCCGAAAACCATGCATAACGAAGGCAACTACATCATTTCCCTGGGCAACCTGTGCCGCTGGCTGGCCCAGCAGGCGGAGAACCTCGGTGTCGAGATTTACCCGGGCTTCGCCGCCCAGGAAGCGCTGATCGACGAACAGGGCGTGGTGCGCGGCATCGTCACCGGCGACCTTGGCGTCGACCGCGAAGGTAATCCGAAAGAAGGCATGTACACCCCAGGCATGGAGCTGCGGGCCAAGTACACGCTGTTCGCCGAAGGCTGTCGCGGCCATATCGGCAAGCAACTGATCAACCGTTTCCAGCTCAACGCCAATGTCGATCCGCAGCATTACGGGATCGGCATCAAGGAACTCTGGGATATCGATCCTGCCAAGCACGAGCAAGGCCTGGTCGTGCACACGGCCGGCTGGCCGTTGGACGATGCGAATACCGGAGGTTCGTTCCTCTATCACCTGGAGAACAACCAGGTCGTGGTCGGTCTGATCGTCGATCTGTCCTATAGCAACCCGTTCCTCTCCCCGTTCGATGAGTTCCAGCGCTACAAGCATCATCCGGTCATCAAGCAGTACCTGGAAGGCGGCAAGCGCGTCTCCTACGGCGCGCGCGCCATTGCCAAAGGCGGCATCAACTCGCTGCCGAAAATGGTTTTCAACGGTGGCGCATTGATCGGTTGCGATGCCGGTACGCTGAACTTCGCCAAGATCAAGGGCAGCCATACCGCGATGAAGTCCGGCATGCTGGCCGCCGAAGCGGTGGCGGACGCCCTGTTTGCCGGTCGTGAAGGCGGTGACGAGCTGACCGGCTACGAGGAAGGTTTCAAAGCCAGCTGGCTGTATCAGGAGCTGTATGCCAGCCGCAACTTCGGCGCGGCGATCCACAAGTGGGGCGCGGTCAAGGGTGGCGCTTTCAACTTCATCGACCAGAACATTTTCGGTGGCAAGATTCCGTTCACGCTGCACGACATCAAACCGGATTACGCCTGCCTGAAAACAGCGGCCGAATCGAAGAAGATCGATTACCCCAAGCCTGACGGCAAGCTCAGCTTCGACAAGCTCAGCTCGGTATTCCTCTCCAACACCAACCACGAAGAAGAGCAGCCGGTTCACCTCAAGCTGATCGACCCTAGCATTCCGATCGAGCGCAACCTGCCGCTGTACGACGAGCCTGCCCAGCGTTACTGCCCGGCTGGCGTCTACGAAGTCGTGGACAATGACGATGGCAGCAAGCGCTTCCAGATCAACGCGCAGAACTGTGTGCACTGCAAGACCTGCGACATCAAGGACCCGTCTCAGAACATCACCTGGGTAGCGCCGGAAGGCACCGGCGGGCCGAACTACCCCAACATGTAACAACCGCGACAACGCGCTGCGAAGCGACGACGGACCCCGCCCTGTGGCGGGGTTTCGTGTTTCTAGCGCGATGAAAATGCGCTGAGTATGACGGCTCGCCATCGCCCCCTGGCGGCCTGCCGACAGCCGCAAAAAACAAAAGCCCCGACCTGGGTCGGGGCTTTGTCAGCATCTCGAGGCGGTCAGCGACCGACTCATGCTCCGCTGCGGTGATCAGAGCCCGGCCACATCCTCGGCCTGCAGGCCTTTCTGGCCCTGGGTCACGGAAAACTCCACCTGCTGGCCTTCAGCCAGAGAGCGGTGGCCTTCGCCACGAATAGCCTGGTAGTGAACAAATACATCCGCCCCGCTGCCACGCTGGATGAATCCATAGCCCTTGGCATCGTTGAACCACTTGACGGTTCCGGTTTCGCGCTCAGCCATCCTACTTCTCCAACTCGATTCTTATTATTCCCCGCTTGGGGAGGGACGATCGGCCTGAAGCACTTGCAGGCCGCCTAACGGCAGTGACTATAGCCAAGCAGGCGTGACAAGGATGTTTCAGAACAATCGACGGACGAGTATAGAACAAGGATTTTTCCCGTCTCCGGGTTTTTTTAGACCTTCACGCCGCCACGTCACCGGTATTTGGCCGCGCGGCCGTGGCCGATTCGCGAACCGGCCACCACCGCCCATCCAGTACGGCTCCCCTTGCCGCGGAGAGCCGCGGCAATCATGCCGTTCTGCGCCGACGCCACAAGCAGGTCAGCAACACGCCCAAGGTCAATACCAGCGGCACCAGCGCAATGTTGAAGAACTTGAGCAGACGCCCCAGCGCATCGATATCGGCGTTGAGCTGGTAACGTACCTCGCGCAGCTCTTTGCGAATCCGCAGTTTTTCCTGCATGTAGCGCTGCAGCGCAGCCTGTTGCTCGGCGGTGAGTTCTATCGCACCGTCAGCGTTCGGCCCCTGCAATTCAGCAAGCTGCGCCTCGGTCGCGGCCAGACGCTGTTGCAGCGCCTCCTCTTTCTCGCGGAAGCGGTTCTCGGCCTGCCGCTGCAGCTCCTCGACGACCACGAACGGCCGGGCGAAGCGGCCTCGTGAGCGGACGCTGATCAAGGCGTCGGTGCCGGACAGGTTGTCCAGTGCGTTGACCACGAAGGTGCCATTGTCGGCCCAGGGCTGCGGCATGCGCTGGCCGAAGAAATCCTGTACCTGCACCCACATGCGGTCGGCCAGCAGATCCGTATCCGCCACGGCGATGACGTTGATGCTGGCGCTATCCTTCAGGCCGTCCTTGCGGCCTTCGATGCCATCCGGATAGGCGGAACGCGCCGGGCCCTGGATGCGCGCCACAAGCGTATAGCGCTCACCGGTAGGCTCGAGATCACGCAACAGCACCTCGGGGTTTTCCAGCGTGGCAAAACGCTGCGCCTCGATCGGCATGGCGTACGTGGAACTCTGAATCAGCGGAGTGAAACGGGTCGTGGCGTTTTCCAGCGGTTCGAGAAAGCCGGCAGTCGCCATGGTCAGGCTTTCCAGCGAAGCGGTGGTGACATCATCGGTATCCATGGTTTGCTGCGGCAGGCTCAGCCAGCCCGGATGCCGGACCGGCCGCCGCTCCTCGCCCACGCCCACGGACATGGCATTGGCCGCATCCAGCACCACCTGATCAGGCGCCATGTGCACGCCCCAGGCCTTCAACAGCGGTCTCAGATTGGAGCCCTTGCCATCGCCAGGTTCTCCCGGCATGAACCCCATACCCGGGTCGGCCTCGCTGTACGGATCGAGGAATACCAGCAGTTTGCCGCCCCGCATGACGAACTGGTCGATCGCGTAGAGCGTCGGCTCCGGCAGCGCCTTGGGATGCACCAACATGAGTACCGACACATTGGCCGGAATCATGTCGACGTTGCGCTCCAGGCTTTCGATATGGAACAGCTGGCGAATCTGTTCCAATACCGTCCAGGGCGGGGTCGCCTGCTGGGTACGCATGTCGAATCCACCGGTGATCGGCAAGTCCGAAAGCACACCGACGACGGGCATCTGCGGCGACGCCAGGCTCTGTACCAGGCGGCTGAGTTCGTACTCGAGAAATTCCTCCTGATCCAGCGCGAAGAAGGGGATGCTCTGCGTGCGGCCTTCGGCGTTGGTCGCGGCGAGTCCGAAATAGACCTTGTCGCCTCCCTGGTTCAGCGGCACGGCCTGCAGCCCGAGTTCGGCAGCGCGATCTTCCTCTTCGGAAAAGGGTTCCGGGTCGACGACATGCAGTTTCAACTTGCCGCCGGACTCGCGCTCGTAGGCACGCAACAGTTCTTCCACGCGCCGCGCATAGTTGCGCAGCGCGACCAGGCCCTTGGTCGCCTCGTCCGAATAGAAGAAATCCAGCTCGATGGGCTTGTCGAGCCCCTCGAGGATGGTCTTGGTGCCTTCGGAAATGGTGTAGAGCTTCTGCTCGGTCAAATCCAGCCGCGCGTGGGTGAACACCAGGCCGGAGAAGGCGTTGAACAGCAGGAAAGCCAAGGCGATCAGCAGCAACCCGGCACCCGAATACATCACTCGTTTCATGGGACTTCCTTATGCCGCTTTCTTCAGATCGACCACCACGGCAGTGGCGGCCAGCCAGGCAATGATCAGCGTGACGAAATACAGCAGGTCGCGTAGGTCGATGACGCCCTTGCTGAGGGCGTCGAAGCGAATCAGAAAGCTCAGCGAAGCGACCGCGTCGACCAGCCACCGCGGCGCCCAGGCGAATGCATCGAGCACCATCGGCAGGCCGCTGACGATAAAGAGGAAACACACGCTGACAGCCAGAATGAAGGCGATCACCTGGTTCTTCGCCAACGCCGACATGCACGAGCCGATCGCCAGGAAGGCGCCCGCCAGCAACCAGCTACCGAAGTAGCCGGTAACGATCGCGCCGTTATCGGGTTCGCCGAGGTAATTGACGGTAATGATCATCGGAAAGGTCAGCAGCAAGGCAATGCCGGCAAACACCCAGGCCGCCAGGAACTTGCCGGTGACGGCCTCGAAACGGGTGATAGGCAAGGTCATCAACAATTCGATGGAGCCCGACTTGCGCTCCTCGGCCCACAGGCGCATGGCGATGGCTGGAATCAGGAACAGGTAAAGCCAGGTATGGAAACTGAAGAACGGAATGAGGTCCGCCTGGCCGCGCTCGTAGAAACCGCCCAGGTAGAAGGTGAACACCCCGGACAGCACCAGGAAGATCAGGATGAACACATAGGCGAGCGGCGTCGCGAAATAGCTGCCCAGCTCGCGTTTGAAGACTACCGGCAACTGGCTCATAGCGCCTCCCCACGGGTCAAGGTTCGGAACACTTCATCCAGGCGGCCACGCTCCACGTCCAGCTCCCTGACTGCCCAGCCCTGCTGAGTTATCAATGCATTGACCAGCGGGAAGATCACTTCGCCGGGCTTGGCCAGCAACGTGAGGCTATGCTCACGCTCGTTGAATTCGATACCGGCCACGCCCGGCAACGCCGCCAGCGCAACGTCGTCCAACGGCTCATCGCTGACCAGGGTCACGGCCTGGTGATACTTCGAACGGCTCTCCAGTTCGAAGGGCGTGTCATCGGCCACCAGCCGCCCACCGGCGATCACCACCGCACGGGTGCAGACCGCGGTAACCTCTTCGAGGATATGGGTGGAAATGATGACGATCTTGTCCTGCGCCAGCCCGCTGATCAGCTCGCGCACCTGATGTTTCTGGTTCGGGTCCAGACCATCCGTGGGCTCATCGAGGATCAACACGCGCGGATCATGCAGGATCGCCTGGGCCAGGCCGACGCGACGCTTGAAGCCTTTGGACAGGGTCTCGATGCTCTGCCCCAGCACTGTCTCCAACTCGACCTGCCCCGCTGCCGTATCGACCCGGACGCGCTTGTCCGCGCCACGATAGCCGCGCACCTCGGCGATGAACTCGAGAAAGCCGCGCACCGTCATGTCGCCGTAACAGGGCGCGCCCTCCGGCAGGTAGCCGATCTGACGCTGGGCCTGTAGCGTTCGGGTCCGGATGTCGCAGCCAAAGATGCTCGCCGTGCCGGACGTCGGCGCCAGGAAGCCGGTCAGCATCTTCATGGTGGTGGACTTGCCAGCCCCATTGGGACCCAGAAAACCGAGCACTTCGCCGGGCTGGACAGTGAATGACAACGCATCCACCGCGGTGTGCTGGGCAAATCGTTTCGTCAGATTCTTCAGTTCGATCATCGTTCTCACCCATGACGGACCCACGACCGAACTCGGCAAAGACGGGCCCAATGCGGGCCGGACTATAAAAAGAGCGCGGCGGGCATTGCAACCGGCAAGGGCAGTCCTGCGGCAATCACGCAGGCAAAGCGCGCGGCCTCGACTATTCTTGAGCAGCCCGAGCACGGCGAGACGCGCCGCGATTGGCCAGATGTTACGCGCGGAGGGCCACTGCCGACGCGACACCTCGAGAATTCGAACCCTGCGCAGGAGATCCGAATGATCATAGCCATCACCGCATTCCGGTTGCCCAAGCCCATCACGCGGCATGAAGCGCGCGCCATATTCCTCAGCACCGTCCCGACCTACCAGGGCGTGACCGGGCTGATCCGCAAGCACTATGTGATTTCCGAAGACGGGAGCACCGTCGGCGGCATCTACCTGTGGAATTCGCGAGCCGACGCGCAGGCCATGTATACCGACAGCTGGAGGGCCTTCGTGCAGGAGAAATACGGCACCGATCCGTCAGTCACCTATTTCGACAGTCCGGTGGTGGTCGACAATATGGCCCAGCAAATCTTTTCAGATGACTAGCGGCTCGAACACATTCATCGCATCGCCCTGCCCCGCTCATAACGACCGCGAACAATCAACGGCAGAGCTATGCAAGCTTCATCTAGGTGGACCCAAAACGAATGGAAGATGCGGCGCTCCTGGTGATCGATCAGCAGAAAGGTATCGATCATCCCAAGCTGGGCCAGCGTAACAACCCGCACGCGGAGGCGGCGATTCTCGCCCTGCTCACGCATTGGCGTGGGCAGCAAAGGCCGGTGATCCATGTCAGACACCGATCAACCGAGCCCGAGTCGGTGTTCTGGCCTTTTCAGGACGGCTTCGAATTCAAGCCGACGTTCCAGCCCAACCAGAACGAAACAGTCATCGAAAAAGCTACACCTTGCGCGTTCACCGGAACCGACCTCGAAGCGATCCTGACGCAACTGGGCGTTGGCTCGATCGTCGTCACCGGCGCCGCGACGAACAACTCGGTAGAGGCGACAGCGCGAACCGCGGGTTGCAGGGGCCTTAAGACCTACGTAGTCGAAGATGCCTGTTTCACCTTCGCCAAGCGGGACTATCGTGGCCGGTTACGCAGCGCCGAAGCGGTACACGACATGTCGCTGGCTAGCCTGGACGGGGAATATGCAAAGGTCGTCAGTTCGCAGAGATGGCTACCGCTCGACGCCGTCAAACAGAGCGCCTCGTAGCGGCCGCTCGAAGAAGCACGTGGATTGCCGTCCGGCTGATAGGGCCACCCCCGTTCGCAAGCCGACGCACACATCTCTGCCCTTTTGCCTACAACCCGCATGCGGCACACTTGCGCCCTTCGAGGGTATCAACCCTTTCACAGTCGAATCTGCCGTATGACCCGCTCTCCCGTTCGCCGTCTGATCTTTTCCCTGCTGCGCCGTGTGCTCTACGTCTGGGTACGTTCCGAGACCATCAACCAGTCCGCCTTTACGCTCAAACTGGATCGCAGCAAGCCAGTGTTCTATGTCTTGCAGCGCGCCTCGCTGAGCGATCTGGCGGTACTCGACCACGAGTGCAGCAAGGCCGGCCTGCCGCGGCCGGTCGCTGCAGTGGCGGTGGGTGATCATGTGGAGCCCGCGGCGTTCATTTTCCTTAATCCAGCGGCCAGCTGGTTCGGCCGGCGCACAGGGATGGTCACCCCCGAGCCGCTGGTTCGCCTGGTTGGCGCACTGGAACACAACGCAGTGGACAACGCCCAGATCATTCCGGTGAGCGTGTTCTGGGGCCAGAACCCGGCACGCGAAACCAGTCCCTGGAAGCTGCTGTTCGCCGACAGCTGGGCCGTGACCGGACGCCTGCGCAAACTGATGAGCATCGTCATCCTCGGCCGCAAGACCCGCGTGCAGTTCTCCACGCCGATCCAGCTCAACGAACTGGTGGCCCAGAACAAGGGCCACGAGCGCACCCTGCGCATGGCCCATCGCATGCTGCGCGTGCATTTCCGCAACCAGAAGACCGCCGTCATCGGTCCGGATCTTTCGCACCGCCGCAACCTGGTCAAGGGCCTGGTGCACGCTCCGCAGGTACGGCAGGCGATCAAGGACGAAGCCGAGCGCGAAAACATCCCGCTTGAAAAGGCCGAAGCCCGCGCCCTGCGCTACGGCAACGAAATTGCCTCCGACTATGCCTACACGGCCGTGCGCTTTCTCGAGGTAGTGCTGTCCTGGTTCTGGAACAAGATTTACGACGGCATCCGGGTCAATCATCTGGAGCCGTTGCAGGATGCGGTGCATGGCTACGAAGTCATCTATGTGCCGTGCCACCGCAGCCATATCGACTATCTGTTGCTGTCCTACCTGCTGTTCCGTAACGGCTTGACCCCACCGCATATCGCCGCGGGTATCAACCTCAACATGCCGGTGGTCGGCAGCCTGCTGCGCCGCGGTGGTGCCTTCTTCATGCGCCGTTCGTTCAAGGGCAACCCGCTCTATACCTCGGTGTTCAACGAGTACCTGCACACGCTGTTCAGCCGCGGCTTTCCGGTGGAGTACTTCGTCGAGGGCGGGCGCTCGCGCACCGGGCGCATGTTGCAGCCGAAGACCGGCATGCTCGCCATCACCCTGCGCAGCTATCTGCGTTCATCGCGCCTGCCGATTCTCTTCGTGCCGGTGTACATCGGTTACGAGCGGGTGCTGGAAGGCCGCACCTATCTCGGCGAGCTGCGCGGCGCGGCGAAGAAGAAGGAATCGATCTTCGACATCTTCAAGGTCATCGGTGCGCTGAAGCAGCGCTTCGGGCAGGTCTGGGTGAATTTCGGCGAGCCGCTGAAGCTCAACGAGTTTCTGGAGCAACACCAGCCCGGCTGGCGCCAGCAGGACCTGGCACCGAACTTCCGCCCCGACTGGCTCAACGAGACCACCAACAAGCTGTCCGAGCGCATCGCCCAGCGGCTCAACGAGGCGGCCGCGGTCAACCCGGTCAACCTGGTGGCCCTGGCCATGCTTTCCACCAGCCGCCAGGCGCTGGATCGCCGCTCGCTGGCGCGTATCCTCGACCTCTACCAGAACCTGCTGCGCGCCGTGCCCTACTCGCCCCACACCACGCTGCCGGACGGCAATGGCGAGGCGCTGATCAGCTACGTGAAGGAACTCGGCCTGCTCGCCGAACAGAAGGATGCGCTGGGCAACATCCTCTACCTGGACGAGCAAAATGCCGTCCTGATGACCTACTACCGCAACAACGTGATGCACATCTTCGCGCTACCGGCGCTGCTGGCGAGCTTCTTCCAGAGCAGTTCGCGGATCAGCCGTGAACAGATCCTGCGCTTTACCGAAGCGCTGTACCCGTACTTGCGCGCCGAGCTGTTCATTCGCTGGGAGCCGGAGGAACTGGAGGCCGTGATCGATCGGTGGCTCGCCGCCTTCGTCGAGCAGGGCCTGCTCAAGCTCGACGGCGAGACCTATGTGCGGCCAGCTCCCAGCTCGCGCCAGTTCGTGCTGCTGACGCTGTTGGCGCGGGTCATCGTGCAGACCCTGCAACGCTTCTACATGGCGATTTCGCTGCTGCTCAACAGCGGTCAGAACACGCTCGACGCCGAAGAACTGGAAACGCTCTGCACGATCATGGCCCAGCGGCTGTCGATCCTGCATGGCCTGAACGCGCCCGAGTTCTTCGACAAGAGCCTGTTCCGACACTTCATCAAAAGCCTGCAGGATCAGGATGTGCTGCGCCAGGACGATGCTGGCAAGCTCGGCTACCACGATAAGCTCGGTGAGCTGGCCGAAGGTGTCGCCAAGCGCGTATTGCCCGCCGAGATTCGTTTATCGATTCGCCAGGTGGCGCTGGAGCGACACGACGAATGAACAGCTAACCGACTGATCGGGACGGCGACGGGACGCTCAAGCATGGGCGTCCGACCGCAAGGCCGTCATTGGAAACCACGCTAATGGCGCTTAGGCTTAATGCCGAAACGTTCATTCGCCGACAAGCACGACACCCATAATCAGCAGGCGACCCGACAAAAATTCTTCGGACTTCTACCGAAAGGGCCCTGTATGACACGCACCCGTGTGATCGCCTTGTCGCTGGTTGTCGGTCTGGGCGGTTGCGCAACGCCCAGCCTGACGAACCTCACGCCCTCCTCCGTTGCCCGTTCGCCGGTTCCGCTCTACCCGCTGCGCGCGCAGGTCGATGGTCGTGGCAACCGCATCGCGCACGTCAACACGGTCATCCATGGCACACCCTGGGCCATGATGCCGTTGCCGAGTGGTCAACACGCGGTGGGCTACTTCGCGGACAGCTGCGAAACCGCGTGGCAGCCCGCGTGACGACCGGCAGTGCGATCCGGGTGCTTTCGAGTTCTGACCCGCTGGGAGGTTGTCCGACGATCAAACCTGAGCGCGTTTATGCTGCCGGCTGCGGTGCGAACCGACTGGCCCGAGCAGCAACTCAGGTGCTGAGTACCTGCAGCTTGGCGCGTATGAACTCCGAATGCGGCACATACAGCAGATCGGCGATGCGACGGATCAGATGCTCTTCGTATTTGTGGATGTCGCCATCGGCGACGGCGACGCGCCATAGCGCCGCGATCAGCGCGACTTTTTCGTCCAGCGAATACTGCGCGTTGATCAGCGACGTGAATTCGTACAGCGAGGTCGATCGCTCGGCCGACGCCTGCGCAGCGTCAACCAGGGAGTCGAGCTCGTCGTCTTGCAGTCCCGAGCCCTGGCGGATGGCGTCGATGATTGCTTTTCGCTCATCCGGGTCGCTTTCGTAATCCGCACGGCCGAGCTCGATCAGCAGCGCCGCCGCGGCCACTTCAACGCCGTGTGGCGTATGGTGATCGTCACCGCTGCTATCGAACAGCGCCTTGAGTGCTTTCAGCATGTTCATCCCCTCTGCACATGTTGGTGTTCGAATCCGCTAGCCTCGGAAAGTGTTCGTCGCCGTTATCTCGTCGGTCAGTGCGTAGCGGATGCTCTCGGATCGAGCTGACGCTCGAGCGGATTGCCGACGGCGAGCCTGATGATGCCACCCTGGCTGCGATCGAACACGCGCCGGCATCGCCTGGTACGGTCGGCGGCCCGTCTCGTCCGTCGATTTCGCAGGCTTGCACCTCCGAAACGGCCGGTACAAGCTGCCGCCATCGTTTGGCACGCCGTGCCTGGCGTTTTAAGCTCTGCACCTGCCTGCTGCACCACTCCAGAGGATTCCCCATGCTGCGCACCACTGCTTTGCTCACCGGTCTGATGCTCTCCGCCAGCGCCTGGGCGCTTTCGCTGTCCGATCTTAGCCAGGGCGATGCCAACGAGGCGCTGAAAGACGCGCTGAGCCAGGGAGCGAAAGTCGCCGTGCAGCAGCTCGGCCGACCGGGCGGCTTCAGTAACGACCCGGACGTGCGCATCGAGCTGCCGGGCAACATCGGCAAGGCCTCGCGCATGCTGAAGATGATGGGCATGGGCGCCCAGGTCGAGGAACTGGAAAACGGCATGAACAAGGCAGCCGAAGCTGCGGTTCCGCAGGCGCAGGCGTTGCTGCTGGACGCGGTAAAGAAGATGACCGTGGCCGATGCCAAGGCAATCCTGGCCGGCGGCAATGACTCGGCGACCCAGTACCTGAACAAGACCAGCCGCGAGCAGATCCGCGCCAAGTTCCTGCCCATCATCAAGCAGGCCACCGACAAGGTCGGCGTCGCCCAGCAATACAATGCGCTGGCCGGAAAAGCCTCCGGCCTCGGCGCGGTCGATGCCAAGTACGGCACGGTCGAGGGCTACGTGGCCGAACAGGCCCTCGATGGCTTGTTCACCGTCATCGCCGAGCAGGAAGCCAGTATCCGCCAGAACCCGGCGCAGGCGGCCACCAGCGTGGCGAAGAAGGTCTTCGGCGTGCTGATGGGCAATTGACTGCGGGAGCGGGTCGAGGCTGAACACCGATGTATCACGGAGAAAAATTCAACGCCTGGACGCACCTGGCCGGCGGCGTTCTGGCGCTGATCGGAACAGTCTGGCTGTTGGTATTGGCCGCCATGGATGGCGATGTCGCAAAGATCGTCAGCGTGGCCATTTACGGGTTCACCCTGGTGCTGCTCTACAGCACTTCGACGGTCTATCACAGCGTCCGAGGACGCGCCAAAGCGGTCATGCAGAAGCTCGATCACCTGTCGATCTACCTGCTGATCGCGGGCAGCTACACACCCTTCTGCCTGGTTACTCTGCGTGGCGCCTGGGGCTGGTGGCTGTTCGGCATCGTCTGGTCGCTGGCGGTGATCGGCATGCTGCAGGAAATCAAACCGCGCTCGGAAGCGCGGGTATTATCCATCGTCATCTACGCGGTCATGGGCTGGATCGTGCTGGTGGCGGTCAAGCCGCTGCTCGCCGCGCTCGGCACCGCCGGCTTCACCTGGCTGGTCGCCGGCGGCGTGTCGTACACCGCGGGTATCGTCTTCTTCGCCTACGATCAGCGCTTCCGCCACTGGCACGGCATCTGGCACCTGTTCGTCATGGTCGGCAGCCTGCTGCATTTCGTGGCGATCCTGCGCTACGTGGTCTGATGCCTGCCTGATCGACCGAGCCCCACAGCCGATCGTTCAGAGCTCATGCATGCGATTGACCTGCTGCGCCAGACGCATGGTTTCGTGCTCTTCCAACTGCAGCATTTCCCCCAGCAGCTCGCGCGCCCGATCGAGGCCGGGGCGCGTCTCGAGCGAACGGTACAGGTCGATGATCTGATTGTGGATGGCGAAGATTTCACGTGAGATCTCATCAACACTCATCCGTGCGTAGGCCTCGCTGTCGAGATCCAGCGCCAGCGTGTCGCCCTGAACCGCATCGTGCAGCCGGGTATGGAGCGCACGGGGGTCAGCGTGTTCCTTGATCCGGGCGATGGTGCGGGTCAGCTCCTGCTCATGCTGCGCCAGGTAGACCAGCAGCATCCTCGCCAACGAGTCGCTGCGTTCCTCTGCCGCTTCGCTCATGCAGCTGGACAGGCGCGTATGGGTCTGGCTGGTCCAGTCGATAAGGTGTTCGCATCGTTCGATGTTCATGATTCCTCCCTGCGCCGCGGTAGAAGGTTGCCCGGCACGATCTCCGGACATGTTGTCGAGCAGGACGGCAGCGCCCCGATGCAACCATGCGCGGTCGTGATTGACCAGTGCTGCGTGTCGGCAAAGAAGAATCGACGCCGGGCGGCGATCAGGCGCGCCGGCGAAACAGAATATCGAACGTCGTCCAGCCGTCGCGGCTGCTGCAACGGATCTCGCCTTGATGCGCCTCGACAATCGAACGCGTAATCGCCAGCCCCAGCCCGGCGTTGCTCGGATTGCCCTCGCGCCGTGCCGGATCGATCCGGTAGAAGCGGTCGAACAGCCGCGGCAGATGTTCTTCGCCGATGGTCGCGCCCGGATTGCCAATGCTGAGCGCTACCCCAACCTGATCGGACACGATGCCCAGGTGAACGACCCCGCCGTCCGGCGTATAGCGCAGCGCATTGGACAGAAGATTCGACAATGCCCGGCGCAGCATCAGCGGATCGCCTTCGATCTGGCCATGGCCGGACAACTCGAAGCGAATGCCGCGCTCGTCAGCCGTCAGTTGATAGAACTCCAGCAATTGGCGGCATAGGTCGTTCAGCGCAATGGGTTGCGCGTTCGGGATGAGCAGGCCGTTGTCGGCCTTGGCCAGAAACAGCATGTCGTCGATCATGCGCGCCATGCGCCGCAGTTCTTCCAGATTGGAATAGAGGTTTTCCCGATAGTCCTCGCTGCTACGCGCGCGCGTCAGCACCACCTCGGTGTGCGTCATCAGATTGGACAGCGGCGTGCGCAGCTCATGGGCGATATCCGCGGAGAAGTTCGACAGCCGCACGAAGGCATCCTCCAACCGCGCCAGCATCGCGTTGAAGGCCAGCACCAATTGCTGCAACTCGGCCGGTGTCGACTCGACCGGGATGCGCTCGGTCAGCGACTTGGCCGACACCGACGCCGCTACCTGCGTGACTTCGCGCAGCGGGCGCAGCCCACTGCGGGCCAGTAACCAGCCGAGCACACCACTGATCAGCGCACAGAGCACCAACCCAGCCCAGAGCCAGCCCGTAAGGGTCTGAAAGAACACCTTGTGGGCGGTAACGTCGAGCGCCAGCACGATCTTCAGGGGTTGCCCGGCAATCTCCACCTCGCCGGTCTTGCGCTGCCAAACGCGGCCATCGCGCTGCAGCTCACCATCGACAGTCGAATATGGGTGATTGCCAACCAGCCGCCCCCCGCCCGTATCGGCGAACAACAGGCGCCCCTCGGCATCGAAGATCTGCGCCGTCAGCTCACTGTGGCCGCCCAGCAAGGCTTGTAGCTGCGGGCGCATGGCGTCGAAACCGGACAGGTCGTCGAGCCCCTCCAGCAGCTTTCGGCTGGCCTGTAGCTTCTCTTCCAGCGCATGCCGGTCAAGCTGATCGAAGTGATGCTGACTCAACTGCTTGAAGAAAAAGCCCGCCGCAGCCAGCACACCGGTCACCGCCAGCATGAACATCAGACTGAGCCGGGCCGTGAGGGACAGCCGCGTCATGGCGCATTCGGCTCGTCGAGCATGTAGCCCATGCCGCGCGCGGTGTGGATCAGCTTGGGTTCGAAGTCATCATCGATCTTTGCGCGAAGCCTTCGAATCGCCACCTCGATGACGTTGGTGTCGCTGTCGAAATTCATGTCCCAGACCTGCGAGGCGATCAGCGACTTGGGCAGCACCTCGCCGCGCCGCCGCAGCAGCAGCTCCAATAAAGCGAATTCCTTGGCGGTCAGGTCGATGCGTTGACCGGCACGTATGGCGCGACGTTTGAGCAAGTCCACTTCGAGATCGGCGATTTTCAGTTGCGTCTGCAATGCCGCTGCGCTGCCCCGGCGCAGCAGCGTGCGCACCCGCGCCAGCAACTCGGAAAAAGCGAAGGGTTTGACCAGGTAATCGTCTGCTCCCAGCTCCAGGCCCTTGACCCGGTCCTCTACGCGATCACGCGCGGTGAGAAACAACACCGGCACGTCTTGCCCCGCCGCACGCACCATGCGCAGCACTTCCCAGCCGTCCAGCCCCGGCATCATCACATCCAGGATCAGCAGGTCGTAGGGCGTGCTCAGGACATGTTGCAGCGCATCGGTGCCACGGGTGACGCGGTCGACGGAAAACCCCGCCTCGCTCAGGCCTTGCTGCAGGTAGGTGCCGGTTTTCGGTTCGTCTTCGGCGACCAGCAGTTTCATCGATTCATCCTTTCAAGACGTGCTTCGAGGCATTACCCAGAGTGTGCCGACAACCTACAGCGGGAACCACAAGCTGACAGAAAAGTAATGTTCCGCTCAGCTTGTCGAAAGCCTTGCCGCGCTATCGTCGAAGCCATATCGAACGCCATGCGAAGGCGGCTTGACCTTGCCACAAGGGCAAGGTTGAAGATCCATCCAAAGCCGGATGGTCCGGTTACTGCGGAGGACTTCCCATGAGCTCCATCAAACTTCAGGTACAGGGCATGACGTGCGGCGCTTGCGTTCGGCACGCCACCCAGGCATTGAATGCCATCGCGGGTGTCGAGGCGATCGACGTCGACCTCCAGAGCGGCCTTGTTCGCGTCGAAGGCGGCGCCGACAGCACCGCGCTGCTCGTCGCATTGAACGACGCCGGCTACCCGGCGCAACTCGCCAGCCAGGCGAGCCCCGCCGCAGCACCCGCCAGGGGTTGCGGCAGCGGCTGCGGCTGTCGCTGATTTCATTAAAACGGGAGTGTTTCATGGCCATCACCCGATCCAAACTTGCTGTCATTGCCGCGCTGTTCATGGCCGGTAGCGTCCAGGCCGCCCAGGTCATTGACGTTCATCGCGACGCCAACTGTGGCTGTTGTAAAGACTGGATCAAGTACCTGCAGGCCAACGGCTTCGAGGTGCGCGATCACGTCGAAGCCAACATGAGCGCGGTCAAGCAGAAACTGGGCGTGGTGCCGCGGCTGGGGTCGTGCCACACCGGTGTGATCGACGGCAAGTTCGTCGAAGGTCACGTGCCGGTGGCGCAAATCCAGGAGCTGCAGCGTCGCCAGGACCTGCTCGGCGTAGCGGCACCCGGCATGCCGGCCGGCTCACCCGGCATGGATTACGGCCAGCCCGCCCAGGCCTATCAGGTGATCGGCCTGACCAAAGAGGGCAAGGATGTGGTGATGGCGGATTATCCGGCGGACTGAGTCCCGCCGCTCTGCTCGCTCAGCGACACAGGCGGGTCGGCGAAGCCGCCCGCCTGCCATTTGAACGACGCCGAACAGGCCCGCCCCTGCCCCACCGGCAACCCTTAGGCGCATGACGGCGACCCGCCCCGCTAAATCGACAGGAACATCATGCAGTCCATAGCGTCGCGCCGAACCTTCATCAAGACCCTTGCAGCAGGCAGCGTCGTCGCTGGCCTGGGCGCGTGGCGCCAGCCCGTGTGGGCGCTGGACCGGCCCGGTCAGACGGATGACCAGGAGATTTTGTCCGGCACCGAATTCGACCTCACCATCGACTCGCTCAGCGTCAACTTCAGCGGCAGCGAGCGCACCGCCTTGGCCATCAACGGCAGCATCCCCGGCCCGCTGCTGCGCTGGCGCGAAGGCGACATCGTGACGCTGCGCGTGCGCAATCGCCTGCCGCAGGACACCTCGATCCACTGGCACGGCATCCTGCTGCCGGCCAACATGGACGGCGTGCCCGGCTTCAGCTTTGCCGGCATCGCACCGGGCGGCCTGTACGAATACCGCTTCGAAGTGAAGCAGAGCGGTACCTACTGGTATCACAGCCATTCAGCCTTCCAGGAGCAACTCGGCGTCTATGGCCCGCTGATCATCGACCCCAGAGAGCCGGAGCCATTCACCTACGATCGCGACTATGTGGTGATGCTCAGCGACTGGACCGACGAGAGCCCCGCGCGAGTGCTGGCCAAGCTGAAAAAACAGGCTGACTACTACAACCGCGGCCGGCGCACGCTGGGGGACTTCATCGATGACGTGGCCGACCAGGGCTGGAGCGACACGCTAAGCAACCGCTGGGCCTGGGCGAAGATGAACATGTCGCCGACCGATCTCGCCGATGTCAGCGGTGAAACCTATACCTACCTGCTCAACGGCCAGGTACCGGACGGCAACTGGACCGGCCTGTTCGAAGCCGGCGAGCGCATTCGCCTGCGGCTGATCAACGGCTCGGCGATGACCTACTTCGACTTCCGCATCCCTGGCCTCAAGCTCACCGTGGTCACGGTGGACGGCCAGCTTGTCGAACCGGTAGAGGTCGACGAGCTGCGCCTGGCCGTGGCCGAAACGGTCGATGTCATCGTCGCCCCGGATGGCAGCCAGGACGCCTATACCTTGTTCGCCCAGTCCATGGACCGCAGCGGTTATGCCCGCGGCACCCTGGCCGTGCGCCAAGGGCTGAGCGCGCCGGTGCCGCAACCCGATCCCCGCCCCGAACTGAGCATGAGCGACATGGGCCATGGCGATCACGGCTCGCATGCTGCCGGAGCGCAGCAGCCGATGGCCCCAGGCGCCACCGGGCACGAAGCGATGAATCACGGTGAGATGAACCACGCGCAGATGGGCCACTCGCAAACGGATCATGGACAAATGAATCATGCGGGAATGACCGGCATGGACCACTCGGCCATGGACCATGGCGGTGCCATGAGCAACAGCCCGATGCAGACCCACCCGGCCAGCGAAACCGGCAATCCGCTGGTGGACATGCAGACCATGATGCCGGTCGCCAAACTGGACGACCCCGGCATCGGACTGCGCGACAACGGGCGCCGTGTCTTGACCTATGCCGACCTGCGCAGCACCTTCCCCGACCCGGACGGCCGCGAGCCGACACGCACCATCGAACTGCACCTGACCGGCCACATGGAGCGTTTCGCCTGGTCGTTCGATGGCATCCCCTTCGCCGATGCTGAACCGGTTCGCCTGACCTACGGCGAGCGGGTGCGCTTCGTGCTGGTCAACGACACCATGATGCATCACCCCATCCATCTGCACGGGATGTGGAGCGACCTGGAAGACGAGCAGGGCAATTTCAAGGTGCGCAAGCACACCATCGACATGCCACCCGGCGCCAGACGCAGCTACCGCGTCACGGCCGACGCCCTCGGCCGCTGGGCCTACCACTGCCACATGCTGATGCACATGGATCTCGGAATGTTCCGTGAAGTCCGCGTCGAAGAATGAAGGAGAGCCTCATGACCCCGTTCAAGCAAAGCGCCCTACTCGCCTTTGGCCTGTTCGCCGCCCTACAACTGAGCGCCGCCCCTGCGCAAAACGAACACGACGGACATCACGCCGAGGAAGCACCCAGCGCCGAGGCCGCCCCGCACGCAACGCAACCCAAGCCGCAACAAGGCGGCATGATGCAGGGCATGGATCACGACGAGATGATGCAGATGCACGAGGAACATATGGGCGATGGCCACATGAACCACGGCAACATGGGCAACGGCCAGATGGACCACGACAGGCCCAAGGGTGGCGAACAGGGCCAGCAGCATGATCACTGACGGGCGATCCAAACATAGCGTCCAGGCGAGGCAAGTGGTCGTTCCACGATCCGGTCGGCTGCCTCTTGCCATCGCCCTGAGTCTGGCCGCTGCGACGAGCCAGGCGCAGGAAACCATGGACCACGCCGGTCATGCTGCGCCGATGGATCACAGCCAGATGAATCATGGCCAGATGAACCACGAGGCCATGGATCATGAGGCCATGGGTCATGGCGACATGCACCACGGCTCCGCATCACAGGGAACTGCCACCCACCCGCCGGCAACTGGCATTCCGCCAGGCCGGGAAACTCGCTCGCCGGTCCCGACGATTCGCGACACGGAGCGCGCGGCGGCATTCCCCGACTTGCCGCCGCACCAGATGCATCAGGGCGGCTCGAACTTTTTTGTCCTCGCCGATCAGTTGGAATGGCAGGATGCCGACGACGGCAGTGCGCTGGCCTGGGATCTCTCCGGTTGGTTCGGCGGTGACGTCGATCGCCTGGCGTTCCGCTCCGAAGGCGAACGCAGCAACAGCCACACCGAAGAGGCCGAACTGCAGATGCTCTGGAGCCATGCCGTCAGCCCTTGGTGGGAGACCGTCGCCGGCATTCGCCAGGACTTCGAACCCGGCTCACCGCAAACCTGGGCAGCCTTCGGCGTGCAGGGCATGCCGCTGTATGGGTTGGAAACCGAAGTCACGGCTTTCATCGGCGAGGCTGGCCAGACCGCGCTGCGCCTGGAAGCCGATTACGACGTTCTGCTGACACAGCGCTGGGTGTTGCAGCCCAATGCCGAACTCAATTTGTATGGCCGCAATGACGAATCACGCGGTGTCGGCTCGGGTCTCAGCGAGGCCAGCGCAGGATTGCGCTTGCGCTACGAAATCAGTCGACAATTCGCACCTTACCTGGGAGTAAGCTGGAGCCGTACTTACGGCGACAGCGCCGACCTGCGGCGTGCCGAAGGTGAAGACACAAACGAGGCCCGCCTGGTGGCGGGCGTCCGATTCTGGTTCTGAGAACACGCCGAATAATGCTTAAAACCCTGACGACATTGCTGCTGGCCGCCTTCACTATCTTCCTGATCGGAGCGGGCGTGGTGTATTCCGGCCTGATCGACGTCGCCGCTGACCGACCACATAGCCCATCGGTCCATATGTTGCTGGAAACCGTTCGAGAGCGCTCCATCGCAACCCGTGCCAGCGGGATCGAAACGCCCGATCTGGGCGATCCGCAATTGATCCGATCAGGAGCGGGTAACTACGACGCCATGTGTGTCGGCTGCCATCTCGCCCCTGGTATGGACGGCACGGAACTGAGCCAGAATCTCTACCCGTCGCCGCCGAACCTCACCAACCCCAACCGCACCCACGACCCGGCCAGCGACTTCTGGGTCATCAAACATGGCATCAGATCCAGCGGCATGCCCGCCTGGGGCAGAAGCATGTCCGATCCATACATATGGGGTCTGGTCGCCCTGCTGGAACAGCTGCCGTCGCTGACTGCGCTGGAATACCAGACGCTGATAGCAACCAGCGAAGGCCACCAGCACGGGGGCGGCAAATCGATGCCGCACCCAGCCGACCACCCGCATGCCGGCGAAGACGCTGGCCACGGTGGCCAACAACCGTCAGACGTCCATCAACTGGCCGAACCGCAAAACAGCCCCCACGTGCATCAGCATGCCGACGGCAGCGAACACTCCCACGGGGCCGTCCACGAGTAGCCAATCGTGGAAGCCTTCCACATTAGCCCACCCGTAGGAGCGGTCTCGACCGCCAGCTTTTCCAAGCGTCTAGCGGCACGCACGGCCCGGCGAGTCGCTGGGCCAGTCATGGTGCCCAGTATCTCCTGGACCGAGTGCCACAACGCCGACGGAGGAGTTTTTTTCGCGGTCAAGACCGCTTCCACAAACTACTCAACGGCTAGGCCTAACGTAGGAGCGGTCTCGACCGCGAGCTTTTCCAGCGTTCAGCCCATGCACGGCATGGCGAGTCGCTAGTCCAGCCATGACACCCAGCCCCTCCTTGACCGAACGCCATAACGCCGACTGAGGAGTTTCTTTCGCGGTCAAGAAAACTACTCAACGGCTAGGCCAACCGTGGGAGCGGTCTCGACCGCGAGCTTTTCCAGGTGTTCAGCGCACGCAAGGCCTCGGCGAGTCGCTGGGCCAGGCATGGCACCCAGCCCCTCCTTGACCGAACGCCATAGCGCCGACTGAGGAGTTTCTTTCGCGGTCAAGACCGCTCCCACAAACTACTCAACGGCTACGTCACCCGTAGGAGCGGTCTCGACCGCGAGCTTTCCAGACGTTAGCGCACGCACGGCATGGCGAGCCGCTGGGCTAGATGAAACCCAGCCCCTCCTTGACCGAACGCCATAACGCCGACGGAGGAGTTTTTTTCGCGGTCAAGACCGCTCCCACAAACTACTCAACGGCTACGTCACCCGTAGGAGCGGTCTCGACCGCGAGCTTTCCAGACGTTAGCGCACGCACGGCCTCGGCGAGTCGCTGGGCTAGACATGACACCCAGCCCCTCCTTGACCAAACGCCATAACGCCGACAGAAGAGTTTTTTTCGCGGTCAAGACCGCTCCCACAAACGACTCAACAGCTAGGTCACCTGTGGGAGCGGTCTCGACCGCGAGCTTGGCAGTCAGGGCGTTTCCGGTTGCTGGGGCTTTTGGTAGGCCTCACGCCACGCCTGGTAGCGATCGTCCTGCCAGACCCGTTGGTGCAGGTGCGCCATCCCGTCCGGATCGTTCAGCAAACGCCAGCGCGCGGCCTCGGCCGCTCCGTTGGGGCCGGCATCGAGAATCTGCTGCATGCGCTGCTCGCGCAACTGCTCGGCGCCCGGGACGATCTTGGCGTGACGCGCTCGTGCCATGGCACAGACCAGGGCGTTATAGATTGGATCCACCGTCGCCGCGAGGAAGCCGTCATGCAGGGCGTTGTCCTGATTCTGGCGTGTGTAGCGATCGGTCGAGGCCAGTTCTTGTGGCGGATTGAACTCCTCGGGGATCACGAACAGCTTACGGCGAAACGCCGCCAGACCCGGCCCGGTGCGGCTGGTAAGCACCGACACTGGAGCCGACAGGATCAACGACACCACGATCGGCGCCAACCACCACAGAAAAGCCGGATCTAGCCAGCCCACCAGCACCGTCCAGAGCACGCCCAGCACCATCTGCGAGCCATGCCGACGCAAAGCCTCACCCCAGGGCGTGGCATTGTCGGCACGTTGAGGCGAATTCCACTGCACCGACCAACCGAGAAACGCAGCCGTCACGAATATCGTGTGAAACAGCATGCGCACCGGTGCCGCCAGCATGGAAAACAGGCTCTCCAGCAGCATCGACAGCAGTACCCGGATCCGTCCGCCATATTCCTGCGCGCCCTGAATCCAGATCAGCAGCACGCTGAGCAGCTTGGGCAGGAACAGCAGGGTCAGGGTCGCCGAGAACAGGGCAATGGCTTCCCGCGGATGCCACTGCGGCCAAAGCGGATATAGCTGGTTCGGTTGCAGGAAATACTCCGGCACCATCAGCGTGTGAATCGCCAGCAAACAGGTGGACAACACCAGGAAGGTGAACCACAGCGGCGCCGACAGATAGGACATCACACCCGTCAGGAACACGAAACGATGCACCGTGTGCATGCCCTTGACCAGAAACAGCCGGAAGTTCATCAGGTTGCCGTGGCACCAGCGGCGGTCGCGCTTCAGCTCATCGAGCAGGTTGGGCGGCAATTCCTCGTAGCTGCCCGGCAGGTCATAAGCGATCCACACGCCCCAGCCGGCCCGGCGCATCAACGCCGCTTCGACGAAGTCGTGGGACAGGATGTCGCCGGCGAAGGCGCCCTTGCCCGGCAGCGGCGCCAAGGCGCAATGCTCGATGAAGGGTTTGACCCGGATGATCGCATTGTGGCCCCAGTAATGGGACTCGCCCAGCTGCCAGAAATTGAGCCCGGCGGTGAACAACGGCCCATAGACCCGGGTGGCGAACTGCTGCATGCGCGCATACAGCGTGTCCATGCCCGAGGCTTTCGGCGCGGTCTGGATGATGCCGGCACCGGGATTGGCTTCCATCAGCCGCACCAGGCTGGTCAGGCAATCACCGCTCATCACGCTGTCCGCATCGAGCACCACCATGTAGCGATAACTACTGCCCCAGCGACGGCAGAAGTCGTCGATGTTGCCGCTTTTGCGCTTCACTCGACGGCGACGGCGGCGATAGAAGATATGGCCGAAGCCGTCGACGTCCCGGCACACTTCCAGCCAGGCCTTCTGCTCGGCAACACAGGTATCGGGATCGTTACTGTCGCTGAGGACGAAAATATCGAAATGCTCGATCTGCCCGGTCGCCTTGAGCGACTCATAGGTCGCGCGCAGCCCGGCGAACACCCGCGGCACGTCTTCGTTGGCGATCGGCATCACCAGCGCGGTGCGCGCCTCACGGGGGATCGGCTCGTCACCGAGGGTGCTGGCGGAGATGTTGTACCGATCATGGCCCTTGAGCAGCTGGAAGAAGCCCATCAGCGCCGTCCAGAAACCCACCGAAACCCAGCAGAACAGCAGCGCGAACAGCAACAGAATGCTGGTCTGCACCAGGTAAGGAAGAATCTGCCGCGCCGACTCCTGCAGCGGCTGGTCGAACACCTCCTGCAGATTAACCAGCGCCCAACCCTGGTATGGCAGTACCGATTTCATGTGCCAAGTGGCGATCACGGTTTGCACCAGCATCAGGATCAGCAGCGTCGTGCGCCGGAAGGCTGCCACCTTGCGCCAGCCCGATCGATCCACGAGCTGGGGCGGCGGCATCTCGACGGTGCGGTTCTTCTTGCGCAAGAAGCGCCACCAACTGAGCCGCAATATGTTGGTGTGCCATGGCTCGGGGACCATCCGGGTGCGCACGATGGGCGGCGTCGAGCGGATGCAGGTGCGTCCCTGATGGTCGCTCGCCAGCGCCTTGGCACGCTCGAGGGTATCGCCCCAGCCGAGCTTCAGCCGCGCGGCGACCGAAGCCAGGAACTCATCGCCCTCCGATTCGGCTCCGTCCGTCGGGCCACTGTGAGCCAGGGCCCGATGCACGGCCGGCAGCTCGCCACCGGCCTGTTCGACCTCGCGAGTCAGCGCCTGACGTTGCTCGGCATCGATCGGCAGCTGGCCGACATAGTCGTCCGTAAGCGAAGACTCCACTGGATTATTCATGGGTCGGAATCTGATAGCTCCAGGTTTCGGAGAGCGTCTTTTCGCCATCCACCAGCGCTGCGCGCAATTCAACCGGACGTTTCGGGTCGCGTATCTTCATACGCAAGGTCAGACGCCAGCCCTTGGTCACCGGGTTGTAGCGCAGGTTGTTTTCCACCAGTTCGGCATTGTCGTCGACACTGACACGAGTGCTCACCGGCGCGTCCGCCGGCAGCTCCGCCAGATTCGGGCCGACGAAGTCGACGATCAGCGCAGTGCTGCCGTCCGGCTCGCGGATCAGGTTCGAGTGCTTGACGTCGCCGGTGGACAGCCGCGTCTGCTGGACCCAGGCCAAAGCAGGATCGTGCACTGCCGGTTCGTCCATGGTGAAGTGCAGGCGATAGTCGAGGTCCAGTGACTGACCGGGCTCGGGGCGCTGATCTGGCACCCAGAAGGCCACGATGTTGTCGTTGGTTTCGTCAGGCGTAGGAATCTCGATCAGTTCGACCCGTCCCTTGCCCCAGTCGCCCTTGGGCTCGACCCAACCGCTGGGACGCAGGTCGTAGCGGTCGTCCAGATCCTCGTAGCGGCCGAAGTCACGGGTGCGCTGAAGCAGGCCGAAACCGCGCGGGTTCTCGACGCTGAAACTGCTGATGGCCAAGCGCTTGGGATTGTTCAGCGGGCGCCAGATCCATTCGTCGGCCCCGGTGTGAATGGCCAGCCCTTCGGAATCGTGCAGTTGCGGGCGGTAGTTGAGCAGGTCGCTCGGCTGGTTGGAGCCGAACAGGTACATGCTGGTCAGCGCCGCGATACCGAGCTTTTCCACAGGCTCACGCAGATAGACGCGCGCCTTCACGTCCACAGTGCTGTCCTTGCCCGGTGTGACCACCAGCCGATAGGCGCCAGTGGCACGTGGCGAATCGAGCAGCGCATAGATCACCAGGTTGCGCCGATCGGCCTTTGGCCGCTCGATCCAGAACTCACGGAACCGCGGAAACTCCTCGCCTGACGGCAATGCCGTGTCGATCGCCAGGCCGCGCGCCGACAGGCCATACACCTGGCCCTTGCCGACCACGCGGAAATAGCTGGCACCGAGCAGCGTCATGAGTTCGTCGGCCTTGTCCGCCTTGTTCAGCGGATAAAGCACCTTGAAGCCGGAGAAACCGAGGTTCTCCAGCGCAGCATGATCGACCTCTACTTTGCCGAAATCGAACATCTCGGGCTCGTAGCGGATTTCCTCGACGCCGTCGGCGGTGATCTCGTTGATCGTCACCGGGACGTCGAAGTGCATGCCCTGATGGTAGAACTGCAGCTCGAACGGTGTCGGCGCGTCATGCCACAGGGCTTTGTCGCCGCGAAAACGCAGCTGTTGATAGTCGCCGAACGCCATGTTGCGAAAGACTGGCGGCAGGTTGCTCTTCGGTGCTTCGTAGCCTTGCGCTGCGAGCTTTTCAGCCTTGGTTGCCACATCGTCGAGGCTGAATGCCCAGCTGGAACTGGCGAACAGCCCCAGGCACACACTCAGCGTCATTCGGAGCGCTCGACTACTGCGAGCGCCTGTTTCGAGTTGAAAGGTACGTGACACATCGCCTCCTGAGCTATCACGATTACCGCTGGCCGCTTTGCGGCCCGGTTTGCCCTCGTTGGTCTACCGCAACGGGAAATGATTCCCTGCGCGAACAAGCGAAGCGGCAAATCATCCCATGCCGCACAAGCGCCGGATAGCTACTCGTTGAAGGCTTTTTCAGGCTTCAGCACGGCCCGGGCGACAAGCTGCGAAGAGGCTCACTGCAAGGTGAAGCTGGCATGCTCCACCTGCTCCGAATCCAGCCCGACCTGCACCTCGAACTCGCCTGGTTCGGCCACGCGCTGCAACTGTGCGTTGACGAATGCCAGGTCATTCTCACTGAGCCGGAAGCGGATCTCACGTGCCTCTCCCGCTTTGAGGGCGACCTTGCGAAATGCCTTGAGTTCCTTGACCGGGCGAATGACCGAGGCCACCTCGTCACGAAGGTATAACTGCACGGTAGTGGCGCCGTCCCGCGGGCCGGCGTTCTTGAGCGTCACGCTGACGTCCAGCTCGCCGTTGCGCGCCATCGTCGGGCTCGACAGCCGCAGCTTGGACAACTCGAACTGGCTATAGCTCAAGCCATAGCCGAAGGGATACAACGGCCCGGTTTGCTCTTCGAAATACTGCGAGGTGTAGTTGCCCGGCTTGCCCTCGACATAGGGGCGGCCGACACGCAGGTGGTTGTAGTAGGTAGGGATCTGGCCCACCGAGCGCGGGATGGATATCGGCAGCTTGCCGGAGGGGTTGTAGTCGCCGAACAGCACGTCGGCAATGGCGTGCCCGCCTTCGGTGCCGCTGAACCAGGTTTCCAGGATCGCATCGGCGTTCGCCTTGGCCCAGTTCAGATCCAACGGGCGGCCGTTCATCAGCACCAGCACCAGCGGCTTGCCGGTCTTTTTCAGCGCCCTCAGCAGCGCCTGCTGGCTCTCGGGAATCTGCAGACTGGTGCGGCTCGAGGCCTCGTGGGACATGCCCCGAGATTCGCCCACCGCGGCGACGATGACATCGGCGCGCTCGGCCACAGCCACCGCCTCGGCGATCATGTCCGCCGGCGAGCGCGGGTCCTGCACCACCTCCGGGTTGTCCCAGTTGAGGAAGTTCAGGTAGTCGACCATGTGTTTGTCATCGGTGATGTTGGCGCCTCGTGCATAGCTCAGCTCGGCGTTCGAGCCCAGCGCGTCGAGCATGCCCTGACGCAGCGTCACGGACTGCTTGGCGACGCCGGCGGCGGACCAGCTGCCCAACATGTCGATCGGCGAATCGGCCAGCGGGCCGACCAGCGCGATGGTCCCGCGCTTGGCCAGCGGCAGCGTGCGGTCGTGGTTTTCCAGCAGCACCAGCGACTGGCGCGCCACTTCCCTGGCGGCCTTGCGGTGCAGGCGGCTCTCGGCGTTGACGTCGACAGGGTCATCCTTCGCCGAGCCGATGCGGCGGAACGGATCATGGAACAGCCCCATGTCGTACTTCACACCCAGCACCTCGCGCACCGCCGCATCGATCTCGCCGATACCGACTTCGCCCGAATTCACCAGCCCCGGCAGCTCCTGCAGATACAGCGAGTCGGCCATGCTCATGTCGATGCCGGCCTTGATCGCCAGCCGCGCCGCCTCGCGTCCGTCCTTGGCCACGCCATGGCGAATCAGCTCGCTGATCGCGCCATGGTCGCTGAGCGCGACGCCCTTGAAGCCCCAGTCGCGCCGCAGCAGATCCTGCAACAGCCAGGTATTGGCGCTGGCCGGCACGCCGTTGATCGAGTTCAGCGCGACCATCACGCCGCCCGCCCCCGCATCGATGGCTGCGCGATACGGTGGCAGGAAGTCCTGGTGCATGCGCATCGGGCTCATGTCCACCACGTTGTAGTCACGGCCGCCTTCCACCGCACCATAGAGCGCGAAATGCTTGACGCTCGCGGTCACGCTGTCCGCCGCGGCCGGTGATTTGCCCTGATAGCCCTGAACCATGGTACGAGCGATCTGCGACACCAGGTAAGGGTCTTCGCCGAAGCCTTCGGATGTCCGCCCCCAGCGAGGATCGCGGGAGATGTCGACCATCGGCGCAAAGGTCATGTCCAGCCCGTCGGCGCTGGCTTCGATGGCTTGCACGCGACCGCTGGTGGCGATGGCCTCCAGATCCCAGCTCGACGCCAGGCCCAGGCCGATGGGGAAAATGGTCCGGTGCCCGTGCACCACGTCGTAGGCGAAGAAGATCGGAATGTGAAGCCGGCTGCGCAACGCCGCTTCCTGCATCGGCCGGTTGTCCCCTCGAGTGACGGTATTGAAGGTGCCGCCAATGCGGCCGGCAGCCAGCTCCTCGAGAATGCGCTCGCGCGGCATGTCGCCACCGATACTGATCAGGCGCAGCTGGCCGATCTTCTCATCCAGCGTCATCTTCTCGATGAGGCTGGCGATGAAGGCCGGTTTGTCGTCCAGCAAAGGGGATGGAGGCTCGGCGGCAATCGATTGCAGGGACAGGCCGGCCATCAGGCCAAGCAGATACAGCGGTTTCATCGTTTGGATATTCCTTGGCCTGAGGCTGAGCGAACCACCGAAGCCGGCGTGGGCCGGCTCGAACAGCTGCTGAGTATGGATATTCCGCGGGCTTGCAACCAGTCATATGCGAGCGCAACGCGCAGGTATTGACGCATGCACGGGCCGCCACCGCGGGGCCTGAACCCGGCGCGGAACGAGCCCGCCGGGCCGAGGCACGACGAAACAGCGACCGCGCGGGGCGCCTGCGCTATTTCAGCGCGGCGAAACGCCTCACCGAGCCCAGCCAGGCGTCATCCAGGGCGCGCTGATCGGGGTCCAGCCCACGTGCTTCCATCAGGTCGCGGTGCCGGTCGATGTCACGTTGCACCTCTCCAAGCGACGCACTGTTGCCATCGAGCTGATGCATCTGTGTCAGGCCGAGGTGATAGAAGCGCAGCAGCTTGATCGCCGCGGGATCGCCCGCCTCTACCCCCGCCGTCACGTGGTGCATGAGGTTGGTCACGCTCATCAGGCTGCGTTTGAGTTTCCAACCGTAGGCGGCGCTGGCCATCCAGGGCTTTGTCCAATAGACGAAGCGCACCAGCGCGGCGGTCAGCAGCAACCCGAGCACGACACCTACGATGTTCCAGCGCAGGTTGTCCGCGCCCGGCTCGCCGAACAGCGCGACGGCCAGCGTGGCCAGCCCCATCGCCAGCACCGCGAAGGTCGCCACTACCACCAGCGTGCTGCGACGCGTCTGTTGCCGATAGGCCTCGGGATTGAGGGGCTTGATTTCGAATACCACCATGTTCGCGATCCTTGGGTTAGCAGGTTGAGCAGGCAATCGCCGGGGCCGCATTATCGCCCAGCCAGCCATCGAGGAGCTGACGCCGGACAGCGATAGCTTCGGTCGTCCGCGTTCGTGTGCGCCGTTTGCCGAAGGCGTGACGCGGCTAACGAAGCGGACTTTCATGCACCCATCGCAGCCACTATGATCACCGAATCGCCGCTGCCCAGACAAAGGACCCAGAATCATGAGCCGCTACGAGATCTCGTTTTCCGGTGAGCTCGCCCCAGGCGCCACCCTCGAGCAGGTCGAGGCCAATCTGGCTCGTCTGTTCCAGGCCGACGCCCAGCGGATCGCGGTGCTGTTCTCCGGCCGGCGCATCGTGATCAAGCAGGACCTCGACCATGCCAGCGTCGAGAAGTACCGCCAGGCCATGGCGCGCGCCGGCGCCATCGCCGAGGTCCGGCCGATGCCGGTGGAAGTCGAGGAAATCGAACTCGCCCCGCCGCCTGCGCAGGAGCCCGCAGCAGCACCGACAGCCATGCCGGACGGTGCGGCGCGCAAACCCCTGCAGGTCGCCCCACGCGACGAATATATGGCGGCCTTCGTCGACGTCCAGGCGCCCGATTTCGGCATCGCCCCAGCGGGTGCCGACCTGCAGGACGCCCGTCCCGAAGCCGTGCCCCCGGCAGTGGATCTCTCGCAGTTCAGCCTGGCGCCGGTGGGCAGCGACATGAGCGAGCGCCGCCGCGCCAGCGACGTGCCACCGCCGGATACCTCGCATCTGAAACTGGTGGATTGATAGCCGCATCCAGTGTTTGGCGGACCGCAGCGGGACGCCACCCACCCCACCCGTCAGAGCAATGGCCCCCGCCCCGTGGAGGCGCGCCTTCGCGGCGAATGCAGGGTCTACTGCCCCATCTGACGCAAAAGCTTCGCCCGGAGCGGGCTTCGCCAAGGCGCACCACTCGCCCAAGCGAACTCGCAGCGCTGCGCCGTGCTCCAACCCTACAAGCCCGTAAAGTGCCTGTATCCATGGACCTCGTCGTTGCCCGCCCCGAAGGCCTCTACTGCCCGCCCGGTGATTTCTACATCGATCCCTGGCGCCCGGTAGACCGAGCCGTCATCACCCATGCCCACGGCGACCATGCGCGCTGGGGCATGGGCCACTACCTGGCCTCCCGCGACAGCGAAGGCATCCTGCGCTCACGCATCGCCGCCGACATGCCGCTGCAGACGCTGGCCTATGGTGAATCCATCGAGCATCACGGCGTAAGGCTCAGCTTCCACCCCGCCGGCCATGTGCTCGGCTCGGCGCAGGTGCGGCTGGAATACAAGGGTGAGGTCTGGGTCGCGTCGGGTGACTACAAGGTCGAGCCGGACGGCACCTGCGCGCCCTTCGAGCCGGTGCGCTGCCACACCTTCATTACCGAATCGACTTTTGGCCTGCCGATCTACAAATGGCCGTCGCAGGCCGAGGTGTTCCGCGAAATCAACGACTGGTGGCGCGCCAACGCCGCGGCCGGGCGCGCCAGCGTGCTGTTCTGCTACGCCTTCGGCAAGGCGCAGCGCATCCTGCACGGGCTCGATGAAAGCATCGGCACCATCGTCGTCCATGGTGCGGTCGAACCGCTGAACAAGGTCTACCGCGAAGGCGGCATCTACCTGCCCCCGACCGTCTATGCCGGCGACCTGAAAAAAGGCGACCCGCGCCTGAAGCAGGCCATCATCCTCGCCCCGCCGTCGGCGGGCGGCAGCACCTGGATGCGGAGGTTCGGCGACTATGCCGACGCCTTCGCCAGCGGCTGGATGATGCTACGCGGCACACGAAGGCGGCGTGGCGTCGACCGAGGTTTCGTGCTCTCCGACCACGCCGACTGGCCCGGCCTGCTCTGGGCCATCGAGCAGACCGGCGCCGAGCGGGTGATGGTGACCCACGGCTCGGTCCCGGTGCTGGTGCGCTACCTGCGCGAAATGCGCGGCCTCGATGCCCAGGCCTTCGAGACCGAATACGGTGAAGAGGACGATGCCACTCAGGAGGCCGAATGATGCCTTATTACGCATCGATCTCCAGTGGGAGCGGCTTTGCTCGCGACCCGCAGTCACCGGCTTCAGCAACGCGCTGGCGCCTACCGAATCGCGCCTACACCGAAGCACGACGCCACCCCTGTAGCAGCAAGCTCGCTTGCGAAAAGGCTTTCGTAGTTGCAGGTGCCTGGATATGAAAGCCTTCGCCACCCTCTACAGCCGCCTCGACGCCACCACCTCGAGCAACGCCAAGCTCGCTGCCATGCGCGACTATTTTCGCGACGCCGATCCGGCCGATGCCGCCTGGGCGGTGTACTTCCTCGCCGGCGGCCGACCGCGTCAGTTGGTGCCGACCCGCGTGCTGCGCGAAACCGCCATGCAGGCCTCGGGCTTGCCGGAGTGGCTGTTCGAGGAGAGCTACCAGGCGGTCGGCGACATGGCCGAAACCATCTCGCTGTTGATGCCCGAGGCCGAACACAGCTCGGACGACGGGCTGGCCGTGTGGATGCAGGACAAACTGCTGCCCCTGCGCGGCCTGCCACCGGAAGAGCTGGCCGAACGTCTTCCTGCACTCTGGGCCGAGCTGGATCGGCTGAGCCTGATGGTCTGCATCAAGCTGATCACCGGCGCTTTTCGCGTCGGCGTATCGAAACTCCTGGTGACGCGGGCGCTGGCCTCGCTGGTCGATCTGGACCCCAAGCGCGTGGCGCAGCGGCTGGTGGGCTACACCGATCTGTCGCACCGTCCGAGCGCCGAGGGCTACCGTGCACTGATAGCCGACGAATCCGAACACGAGCATGCCCAGCGCGGCGGCCAGCCCTACCCGTTCTTTCTCGCCCACCCGTTGCAGGAGCCGGTGGAAGAGTTCGATACGCTGCTCGGCGCGCCGGACAATTGGTTCATCGAATGGAAGTGGGACGGCATTCGCGCCCAGCTGGTCAAGCGCGACGGGCAGATCTGGGTCTGGTCGCGCGGCGAGGAACTGGTCAGCGAGCGCTTCCCGGAACTCTGCGAACTGGCCGGCTGCCTGCCGGACGGCACGGTGATCGACGGCGAGATCCTGGTCTGGAAGCACGCACCCGGCGAGCCCGCGACAGAACTTTTCGAGCAGCCGAATGGCGATGTTGCGGGAGACACCGAACGCTTTGGCGTACAGCCTTTCGCCCTGCTGCAGCAGCGTATCGGTCGCAAGAATCTGACCTCCAAGGTCCTTCAGGACGCGCCCGTGGCCGTCCTCGCCTATGACCTGCTGGAGTGGCAGGGCGACGATTGGCGCCAACGTGAACACCGTGAGCGCCGGCAGCAGCTCGAAAAGGTGGTCGCCAACTGCCCCAACCCGCGACTGATGCTCTCGCCACTGGTGACCGGTCATGATTGGGCCGATCTGGCGCAACAGCGCGAGGCGTCTCGGGCGCGCGGCGTCGAAGGCATGATGATCAAGGCACGCGCCGCCCAGTACGGAGTCGGCCGGACCAAGGATGTCGGCGTCTGGTGGAAGTGGAAGATTGATCCGTACTCCGTCGACGCCGTGCTGATCTACGCCCAGCGCGGCCACGGCCGCCGCGCCAGCCTCTACACCGACTACACCTTTGCGGTATGGGACGGCGAACCGGGCGATCCCGAGCGCAAGCTGGTGCCCTTCGCCAAGGCCTATTCCGGGCTGACCGACGAGGAGATGCGCAAGGTCGACGCCATCGTGCGCAAGACCACCGTGGAAAAATTCGGCCCGGTCCGCAGCGTGACCCCGACGCTGGTGTTCGAACTCGGCTTCGAAGGCATCGCCGCCAGCAGCCGCCACAAGAGCGGCATCGCCGTGCGCTTCCCGCGCATGCTGCGCTGGCGCCTCGACAAACCGGTGGATGAAGCCGACACGCTGGAAACGCTAAAGGAATTGTTGGGATGACCGGCAGAGCATTCCCCTGGCATAAGCGTTGGTCCGAACTCCGTAGACATGAGCAGCCTTCTTTTAGCGGTCAAGACCGCTCCTACAGGCCGAGCAGTCCACATACCCCGTGGGAGCGGTCTCGACCGCGAATAAGCACGGAGCATGGGGATGACTGTTGCTATGCGAAGAACAGGACCGAACAGAGCAGCTGGCATAAGCGGCGATCTGGACTCTGTAGGCACGGGCAGCCTCTTTTTCGCGGTCAAGACCGCTCCCACAGGCCGAGCAATCCACACCCACCGTGGGAGCGGTCTCGACCGCGAACGGGCACGGGGCATAGCGACAGCTGTTGCTACGCGGAGAACGCGAGCGGACAGAGCCGCTGGCATAAGCGCCGAGCCCGACTCGGTAGGCACGGGCAGCCTCTTTTTCGCGGTCAAGACCGCTCCCACAGGCCGAGCAATCCACACCCACCGTGGGAGCGGTCTCGACCGCGAACGGGCACGGTGTGCCAGGCGACACGCGCTGCTAGCGGGTATACGCGCGTGGCCCACCTCCAAGAGGCTGGCCAATGAATGACGCACCCGGCCTCCTGAGCGAACGCTGGTTCGCCAGTCGGGGTTGGCAGCCCTTTCCCTTTCAACGCGAAGTCTGGCAAGCGGTCGACCAAGGCGAATCCGGCCTGCTTCACGCCACCACAGGCTCGGGCAAGACCTACGCCGTCTGGCTGGGCGCGCTCGATCGTTTCGCTTCTGTAGGAGCGGGCTTGCCCGCGAAGGCTCCGCAGACGCCTGTCAAACTTTCAGACAAACAGGCACCACTCACCGTCCTCTGGATCACCCCCATGCGCGCCCTGGCGGCCGACACGGCCCGCGCCCTGCAGGCCCCGCTGGATGATCTCGGCGTCAACTGGAGCATCGGACTACGCACCGGCGATACCAGTGGTGCCGAGCGGGCGCGCCAGGGTCGGAGGTTGCCGTCCGCACTGGTCACCACGCCGGAAAGCCTCACCCTGCTGCTTACCCGCGCCGACGCACGCCAGGCATTCGCCGGCCTGCGCATGCTGGTCGTGGATGAGTGGCACGAATTGCTGGGCAACAAGCGTGGCGTGCAGTTGCAACTGGCGCTGGCGCGGCTACGCCAGTGGATGCCGGAGCTGATTATCTGGGGCCTGTCGGCCACCCTGGGCAATCAGCCTCACGCATTGGACGTGCTGCTATACCCCGGCGACGGCAAGCTGGTGCAAGGCAAGGTCGACAAGGACCTGCGCGTCGACACGCTGTTGCCGCCAAGTATCGAGCGCTTCCCCTGGGCCGGTCATCTCGGGCTGCGCATGCTGCCGCAGGTGGTCGAGGAGATCGACTCGGCCGCCACCACGCTGGTCTTCACCAACACCCGGTCGCAGTCGGAAATCTGGTACCAGGCGATTCTCGAAACGCGTCCCGACTGGGCCGGACTCATCGCCCTGCACCACGGCTCGCTGGCGCGGGAGGTACGCGACTGGGTCGAACTGGGCCTCAAGCAAGGCGCGCTGAAGGCCGTGGTCTGCACTTCGAGCCTCGATCTCGGGGTCGACTTCCTGCCGGTCGAGCGGGTGCTGCAGATCGGCTCGCCGAAAGGTGTGGCGCGGCTGATGCAACGCGCGGGCCGCTCCGGACATGCGCCCGGTCGGACCTCGCGGGTCACGCTGGTGCCGACGCACAGTTTCGAAGTGGTGGAAGCCGCCGCCGCCCAGGTGGCCATCGCCGAACGCCGTATCGAAGCCCGCAGCGCACCGCATCGTCCGCTCGATGTATTGGTGCAGCACCTGGTCAGCATGGCGCTGGGCGGCGGCTTTCGGCCCGATGAGCTGTTCGCCGAAGTGCGTCAGGCCTGGTCGTATCGCGATCTCACCGAGGACCACTGGCAATGGGCACTGGCCTTTGTCCGCCACGGCGGGCATTCACTGACGGCCTATCCGGACTACCAGCGCGTCGAGCCGGACGAGACCGGGCTGTGGACGGTCCCCAGCCGCCGCGTCGCCCTGCGCCATCGCATGAGCATCGGTACCATCGTCAGCGACGCCAGCCTGACGGTGAAATTCTGGGCCAAGGGCGGCAGCGGTCGCTCGCTAGGCACCATCGAGGAAGGCTTCATTGCCCGATTGCGCCCCGGTGACAACTTCCTCTTCGGCGGCCGGCTGCTGGAGCTGGTGCGGGTCGAGAACATGACCGCCTACGTCAGCCGCGCCACCGGCAGGAAGGCCGCCGTGCCGCGCTGGAATGGCGGGCGCATGCCGCTATCGAGCGAACTGGCCGATGCGGTGGTCGAGCAGCTCGGTGCGGCGTCGCGTGGCCGGTTCGAGAGCGCCGAGATGCAACTGGTCGAGCCGCTGCTACGAGTACAACTGGACTGGTCGGCGCTGCCCACCGAAACCACGCTGCTGGCCGAGGTGATGAAGTCGCGCGAGGGCTGGCATCTGTTCCTCTACCCCTTCGCCGGCCGCCACGTGCACCTGGGCCTGGCCAGCCTGCTGGCGTGGCGGATGGGCCAACGACAGCCGCTGACCTTTTCCATCGCGGTCAACGACTACGGTTTCGAACTGCTCTCGGCGACCGAAGTGGATTGGCTGCAGTGGCTGACGCCGGCGCTGTTCACCCGGGACGACCTGCTGCACGACGTGCTCGCCAGCCTCAACGCCGGAGAGCTGGCCCGTCGGCGCTTCCGCGAGATCGCGCGCATCGCCGGGCTGGTGTTTTCCGGCTACCCCGGTGCGCAAAAAAGCGCGCGGCAGCTGCAGGCCTCCAGCGGGCTGTTCTTCGACGTATTCCGCCAGTACGACCCGGCCAACCTGCTGCTGACCCAGGCCGAGGAAGAAGTGCTGCGCCAGGAGCTGGAGGTCGAGCGCCTGGAGCAGACCCTGAGCCGTTTGCAGCAACGTCAGCTAGACGTACATGTCGTCAAACGCACCACGCCGCTGGCCTTCCCATTGATGGTCGAGCGCTTCCGCGAAAGCATGACCTCGGAAAAACTGGCCGACCGCATCCGCCGCATGGTCGCCGACCTAGACAAGGCCGCCGGGCCCGGCGGCTACCAGCCGGAAGCGGACGCCAACATTGCGGTCGAACGCGAAACCGCCCCCAAACGAAAACCCCGCGCCACCAAGGACGGCACGCCGCGCTTGAAAAAGCGGAAACCCTAACCGCTTCGCCCCGAGGCGTACCTCCCACGAAGAGCAACGGCGCACCACGGCCCGTGGGAGGCGCGCCCTCGCGGCGAAAGCAGATCTTCTACCCCCCTCCAAAGCAAAAGCTTCGCCCCGGGGCGGGCCTCCCACAACATCAGAAGGCAGCCAATGCCAGGCCGTTGTCGAGACTGGTCCGATACCTGACATGGGAACCATCACCCGCGCACGATAAAATGCCGCCATGACTTCGCACCTGGCCATCGAACTGGAACAGACCGAGCTATGGCTGCTCGGCGACAAAGCCATCTACTGGCCGGACCAACAGGCGCTGCTGGTGGCCGATATCCATTTCGGCAAAGCGGCCGCTTACCGCCGGCTCGGCCAACCGGTGCCGCACGGCACCACGCAAAGCAATCTGCTACGTCTGGACCTGTTATTGGCGCGCTACAGCTGCCGCCAGCTGATTTTCCTTGGCGACTTCCTGCACGCGCCCGAATCCCAGACACCGGCTGTTCTGGCTCGGCTGCATCAATGGCGGGCCGATCACGCCTCGCTGGCGATCACACTTATCCGTGGCAATCACGACCGCCGAGCCGGTGACCCGCCCGTTACGCTGGGCATGACCGTCGTCCCCGAGCCGCTGCTGCTAGGCCCGTTCGCCTTGCAGCACGAACCCGATCCGCACCCCACCCACCACGTTCTCGCGGGCCATCTGCATCCGGCATTTCGCCTGAACGGACGCGGGCGCCAGTCGTTGCGCCTGCCCTGCTTCTGCATTGGCGAGCGGCTGAGCCTGCTGCCCGCCTTCGGCGGCTTCACCGGCATGCTGGAGGTCGACGCCAACCCGGGTCGGCGTCTGTTCGTGGTTGGAGATGGTGAGGTGTGGCAGGTGACCTGATCGGCAATCAGGCCTGGGAGATTCCGGTTACGGTGATGCCGAAGCGCTCGGCCAGACGGGTTGCCGGCGTTTCCTCGATATCCGGATCATGCTCGTAGGCATCTTCCTCTCCGGCAAACTCCTGTTCCGCCTTTTGCGTAACCAGCGCTACTGCCTCGTCTATATCCGGCTGGTGATCGGACTCGGTCCTGATGATGGATGTATTGCCGTCTTTGCTGTACGCGATGATCCAGGTCGTCATGACTACCCCCTTGTTCTAGCGCCTTCGGCAAAATTCGTTTGCCGATATCGACGTCGCCTTGCTTAGAGACTAGCCCGTCGGGTTCAGTTCTGCCGCTTACGCTTGTTCGGACGACCTGCCGAACGGTCTGAACAGGGGCATCCAGCGTCGGTCATCGGTAAGAGCAGACCAGGAGACGCGGCCATGATCCGATCACGCCAACGCCCTACCGAAACCAGCGATGAACAACTGCTCGAGCTGCTGCGCCACCACGCCACACCATTACCGGCGCTGGACGACCCGCTGTTCGCCGAGCACTTCGACCAGTTCGCCGACGCACGGGTGGTGCTGATCGGCGAGGCCAGCCACGGCACTTCCGAGTTCTATCGCGCTCGCGCGCAAATTACCCGACGACTGGTCGAGCGCCACGGATTCAACATCATCGCCGCCGAGGCGGATTGGCCGGATGCGGCGAAGATCGACCGGTACGTGCGTCACCAGCAACCGCCGACCTGGGTCGAAGAAGGCTTCAAGCGTTTCCCGACCTGGATGTGGCGCAACCGGGAAGTCGCCGACTTCGCCAGTTGGCTGCGCAGTCACAACGAGGGGCTGGCGCCCGAGCGGCGCGCAGAGTTTCGTGGCCTGGACGTCTACAGCCTCGGCTCTTCGATCCGTGAAGTGCTGGATTATCTGGACCGCGTCGATCCGCAGGCTGCCAGCGCCGCGCGCCGCCGCTACGGCTGCCTGAGCCCTTGGCATGAAGAGCCGGCGGTTTATGGCCACAAGGTGATGCTCGGCGAGCCCTCCTGTGAAGACCAGGTAGTCGAGCAGTTGCGCGCGCTGCTCGACCAGCGGCTGCGCTATCTGGAGCGAGACGGTGGCAGCTTCTTCAACGCCGAGCGCAACGCCCGCGTCGTGATGGCCGCCGAGCAGTATTACCGCGCCATGTACCAGGGATCCGCCGAGTCGTGGAATCTTCGCGACCGACACATGTTCGATACCCTGCGCGCGCTGCTGGAGCATCGCGGCGACGATGCCAAGGCCATCGTATGGGCGCACAACTCGCATATCGGCAACGCGGCATCGACGTCCATGGGCTGGGGCGGCGAATTCAACATCGGCGAGCTATGCCGGACCGCCTTCGGCAGCGACGCCGTGCTCATCGGCATGGCCACCGACCGCGGCGAGGTGGCAGCGGCGGACAACTGGGATGAGCCCATGCAGATCAAGCAGGTCCGCCCCTCCCGTCCGGACAGCTGGGAAAACCTGTTCCTGCGGACCGGCATCGCGGCATCACTGACCAGCTGGCGAAACGAAACGTCGTTGCGCCAGGCATTGGCCAGACCACGCCTGGAACGCGCGATCGGTGTCATCTACCGGCCGGCCACCGAACGCCAGAGTCACTATTTCCAGGCCATACTGTCCGAACAGTTCGACGCCTTGATCTGGCTGGAGCAGACCACCGCGGTGACGCCTATCGGCCCTCAGCAGATCGACGACGAAATCGTTCCGGATACCTACCCGTTCGGAGAGTGAGCCATGCGCGCGTTCACGTCTGAATCCTATCTGTTTCGCGACCGCAGCCATGCCGGCCAGGAGCTGGCCGAGGCGCTGTATCACCTGTGTGAGCAGAATCCCCTGGTACTCGCGTTGCCGCGCGGCGGCGTGCCGGTTGCTTTCGAAGTGGCTCAGCGTCTCGGCGCGCCACTGGACCTGGTGCTGGTACGCAAAATCGGCGCGCCGGGAAACGAGGAGTTGGCGCTGGGCGCGGTGATCGATGGCGCCGAGCCCAAATGGGTCATCAACCAGGAACTGCTCAACCAGGTCGCTCCGCCGCCAAACTGGTTCGAGGAGGAAATGCAGCGCCAACTGACTGAACTGGAGCGCCGCCGGCATCGCTACTGCGGCGACCGGCCGGCGCCGGTGATCACCGGTCGCTGCGTCATCGTGATCGATGATGGCATCGCCACCGGCGCCACGGTTCGGGCAGCACTCAAAGGGCTCAAGCAGTCCAAACCGAGCCGCGTGGTGCTGGCTGTGCCGGTGGGCCCGCGGGACGTGATCGAGATGCTGAAGACGGAAGTGGACGAGTTGCTGTGTCTGGCGATGCCGGAGCCGTTCATTGGCGTGGGTCGCCATTACGGTAATTTCGAACAGACACCGGACGAGCAGGTGGTCGACCTGCTCGCTCGGGCGTCTCGGATTTCGCCGTAAGATCAGGCGACCGGCGCGGGTGGTGGCTGATCCGGAATGGTCGGCTCGCCGGGTTCGCTGGGCAAGTCCGGCACGCCGGGCTCTTCCGGGTCGCCCGGTACACCGTTGGCCTGCAAGCTGAAGGTGTCGAGTTCGTCCGCGTAAGGATGGGTTTCCATGTCGCTGTCCTCCTGCTGGTCCACAAGCCCGGATGGGCTATAGCAGTAGAGCGCGGTCAGACGGCATAAATCCATCCTTCCGTCGGGCATGGAACGCACGCACCTAAGGGTTACGCGGCGCTACCGGTGCGCGAGCGACCTCATGACCGGTAGCGCGCAGCTGCCAGCGAGCTGACGGCGAGCCTTACCACATCAGATCGTCGGGGATCTGGTAGGCCGCGTAGGGATCGTCCGCGTCCGGAGCTTCTGTCTGGGTGTTGAGCTGAACGATGCGGCGCGGATCGCGTTCCTGAATCTTCAGCGCCGCCTCGCGCGGGATCACCTCGTAACCGCCACCGTGCCGGACGATGGCCAGCGAGCCGCTGGACAGCTTGTCGCGCATCAGCTTGTTGACAGACAGGCGCTTGACCTTCTTGTCGTCGACGAAGTTGTAGTAATCCTCGGTGGTCAGCTTGGGCAGGCGGCTGGTCTCGATCAGCTGCTTGATCTGCGCGGTACGCGCCTTCTGCGCGGCCTTTTCCTGCTGCTGACGGTTCAGCTCCTGATCACGGGCAAGCTTCTCGGCCTGTGCCTTGAGCGCCGCTTCACGCTGGGAGTCGTCCTTTTCGATCTGGCCTTTCTTTACCAGACGCTGTTGTTTCTGCTGCTGCTTGCCGGCCTGCTTGGCCTGCTTCTCATTGACCAGCCCGGCTTTGAGCAGCTGATCGCGAAGGGAAAGACTCATGTTCGGCTCGTCTCGTGGTGAATTCAAAATGGCGCAGGGTAAACATGCGTAACGGCGTTGAAGCGCATTGTGGTGGATGTGAAAAGCGACATCCACCCTCGCGGCTAGCCGCAGGAAGGCGAACGTTCGCCTTTCTTGGCCTCGCCCCACAGCGCGTCGAGTGTCTCCAGGTCGCAATTCTCGATGGCCCGTCCGCTGTCTCGCAAGGCTTGCTCGATGAAACGGAAGCGGCGCTCGAATTTGCGGTTGGCCGCGCGCAAGGCGTTTTCCGGATCGACTCTAAGGTGCCGCGCCAGATTCACCACGACGAAGAGCAGATCACCGATTTCCTCGGCGATCGCCTCGGGATCGTCCTCGCTCATGGCTTCGAGCACTTCGTCCAGTTCTTCGCGCACCTTGTCCACCACCGGCAAAGCATCCGGCCAGTCGAAGCCGACCTGGGCGGTGCGTTTCTGCAACTTGGCGGCACGGCTCAGGGCGGGCAGCGCGCTGGGCACATCGTCGAGCAACGACAACTGCTCCGGCGCGGCGGATTTCTCCGCGCGTTCCTCTGCCTTGATTTCCTCCCAACGCTGCTTGATCTGCGCCTCGTCGAGGCGGGGCAGCTCGGGCGAGCCGTAGAGATCGCCATCAGGAAAGACATGCGGGTGCCGACGCAACAGCTTGCAGGTAATCCCGTCGACCACCGCGTCGAACTCGAAGCGCCCTTCTTCCTTTGCCAACTGGCTGTAATAGACGACCTGAAACAGCAGATCGCCCAGCTCGCCTGGCAGGTGATCGAAGTCGCCGCTTTCGATGGCATCGGCCACTTCGTAGGCTTCTTCAAGGGTATGCGGCACGATGCTGGCGTAATCCTGCTGCAAATCCCACGGGCAGCCATGCTGCGGATCACGTAGCCGGGCCATCAGGTGCAGCAGGTCGTTGAGTTGGTACATGGATTCCTCGGTAAAAGCCTGAGATCGAAGCTGAGCCCATTGTAGGGTGGATGACGCTTCACCCATCCACCGCAGCGTCGTCATGGTGGATGTAAAAAAGTGACACCCACCCTACGGTGTTACGAGCTTTTCCAGCTACCCGAGCGTTGCGAGCGAAGGCCAGACAAGGCGCAGCCTGCTGAAAAAGCGGAGTTGGCTGCCATCTCCGATATACCTCGTTCGTGCGTCTGGCCCCGAGCGTCGCGAGCGAAGAGCTGGCTAGGCGAAGCCCAACCGAAAAAGCGGAGTTGGCTGTTGCCAATGAGCATTTTTCAGCAGGCTTGCAACGCCGTATGGCCGAGCGCAGCAGGTCAGGCAGTGCGTTGGCGTTTGGCCTCGATGATATTGGGCAACTGAGAGATCCGGCTCAGCAACCGTCCCAACGCATCCAGCCCGGGGATCTCGATGGTCAGGGTCATCTGCGCCGTACTGTCTTCCTTGTTCGAACGGGTGTTGACGGCCAGCACGTTGATCCGCTCGTTGAGCAGGATCTGCGAAACGTCACGCAGCAACCCGGAACGATCGTAGGCGCGGATGGTGATGTCGACCGGGTAGGTTTTCTCCGGGATCGGACCCCAGCTGACCTGGATGATCCGCTCCGGTTCGCGCCCGGCCAGTTGCAGCACCGAGGCGCAATCCTGGCGATGGATACTGACCCCGCGGCCCAGGGTGATGTAGCCGACGATGGGGTCGCCCGGCAGTGGCTGGCAGCAGCCGGCCATCTGCGTCAGCAGGTTGCCGACGCCCTGGATCTGCACATCGCCACGCTTGCCCGGCTTGGTGCTGGTGGGGCGGCGAGGGATCAGTTCGAGCTGATCGGCCGCATGACTATCCGGCTCCACTAACTGCTGCGCTTGGTTGACCAGCTGCGCCAGACGCAGGTCACCGGCACCGAGCGCGGCGAACATATCCTCGGCGGTCTTCAGGTTGGCCTTTTCCGCCAGCTTGTCGAAGTCCACCGGCGGCAGGTCGAGACGACCCAGCTCGCGCTCGAGCAGCGCCTTGCCGGCCGCGACATTCTGATCGCGGGCCTGGAGCTTGAACCAGTGGACGATCTTCGCCCGCGAGCGCGAGGTGGTGATGTAGCCTAGGTTCGGGTTCAGCCAGTCCCGGCTTGGCGAGCCGTGCTTGCTGGTGATGATTTCGACCTGCTCGCCGGTCTGCAGGCTGTAGTTGAGCGGCACGATGCGCCCATTGATCTTGGCGCCGCGGCAGTTGTGGCCGATCTCGGTGTGCACGCGGTAGGCGAAGTCCAGCGGCGTGGCACCCTTGGGCAGGTCGATGGCATGGCCGTCCGGGGTGAAGACGTAGACGCGGTCGGGCTCGATATCCACACGCAGCTGATCGGCCAGCCCGCCGATATCGCCCAGCTCTTCGTGCCATTCGAGCACCTGACGCAGCCAGGCGATCTTCTCTTCATAGTGGTTGGAACTGGAATTGACGTCCGTGCCCTTGTAACGCCAGTGCGCGCAGACGCCCAGTTCGGCTTCCTCGTGCATGGCCTGGGTGCGGATCTGCACTTCCAGTACCTTGCCTTCCGGTCCGAGCACGGCGGTGTGCAGCGAGCGATAGCCGTTTTCCTTGGGGTTGGCGATGTAGTCGTCAAATTCCTTGGGAATGTGCCGCCACAGGGTGTGCACGATGCCCAGCGCGGTGTAGCAGTCGCGAACTTCGGGCACCAGTACTCGCACGGCGCGAACGTCGTAGATCTGGCTGAACTGCAGACCTTTCTTCTGCATCTTCCGCCAGATCGAATAGATGTGCTTGGCACGCCCGTCGATCTCCGGATGGATGCCGGTGGCGGTCAATTCGTCCTTGAGCTGCTGCACCACGTTCTGGATGTACTGCTCGCGATCGAGGCGTCGCTCGTGCAGCAGCTGGGCGATCTGCTTGTATTGCTCGGGCTCGAGGTAGCGGAAGGACAAATCCTCCAGCTCCCACTTGATGTGCCCAATGCCCAGGCGATGAGCCAGCGGTGCGTAGATGTCGAAGACCTCGCGGGCAACGCGATGGCGTTTGTCGTCATCGGCGTTCTTCACCGCGCGGATGGCGCAGGTGCGCTCGGCCAGCTTGATCAGCGCGACGCGCACGTCGTCGACCATCGCCACCAGCATCTTGCGCAGGTTTTCCACCTGGGTCTGGGTGCCCAGCACCAGCGACTCGCGCGGGTTGAGGCTGGCACTGATGGCGGCCATGCGCAGCACCCCTTCGATCAGCTTGGCGACCACCGGGCCGAACAGCTGATGGACCTCGGCCAGCTGGATCTTGCCTTCGCGTACACCACGATAGATCACCGCGGCCACCAGGCTGTCCTGGTCGAGCTTGAGATCGGCCAGTATCTCGGCGATCTCCAGCCCCGTCTGGTAACTGGAGGTACCTTCGCTCCACAGATTCTGCGCCGCGTTGGCCTGCTGTTCGGCCGCTCGGGCGAACTCGCAGGCCTGCTTGAGTGCGTCGCGGTCGAGTGCCGGGTCCATCCCCAGCACATGATCGAGCCAGCCTTCGAGATTGATACTGCCGTCGGTGTTGATCGGCTGAAGCGCTCTGACCTGGACCATCTATCTACCTTCCCTTCTACGCATCGTATGCGTCATACGCCGGCTTTCTCGGAGCCGGTCGATTGAACCGCAGGCCTATCGCCTGCCGAAAATTCCGCGCTACGCCGGCCGCTCGAACAGCGCCATCGCTTCGACGTGGACGGTTTGTGGAAACATGTCCAGCACGCCGGCCCGCTCGAGTCGATACCCCTGACGAACGAGCTCGGCCGCATCACGCGCCAGTGTCGCAGGGTTGCATGAAACATAGACCACGCGCCTTGCGCCTAAAGTCGTCATCTGCCGGACTATTTCCAGCGCCCCGTCACGTGGCGGGTCGAGCAGGACCGCCGCGAAGCCACCCTCGGCCCACTGCGCCTCGACAAGCGGCTTCGACAGGTCCGCCTGATAAAAGTGCGCCCCATCCAGACCATTATGCTCCGCATTGGTGCGGGCGCGCTCGACCATCTGCTCGCTGCCTTCCACCGCCACCACCTGCGCACCGATACGCGCCAAGGGCAAGGTGAAATTCCCCAACCCACTGAACAGGTCCAGCACCCGTTCGCCCGCTTGCGGTGCCAGCCATTCCAGTGCCTGCGCCACCATCGCCCCGTTCACCGGAGCGTTGACCTGGACGAAGTCGCCCGGCCGCCAGGCCAGCTCCAGATCCCAGGCCGGCAACCGGTAGCCCAGCGTGTAGGCGGGCTCCAACGGCTGAGGCCCTCCTTCGCCCTGCAGCCACAGCTGCACGCCCTGTTCCCGGGCGAAGGTCTCCAGACGCTGCAGATCCGTCGCCGCCAGCGCAGCCGTGTGGCGCACCAGCACAGCCTCGGCGGTGCCGCTGAACAATTCCAGGTGACCGATCACCTGAGGCTTGTCCATCGCGTGCAGCGTCGTCAGCAATGCCGGCAGCAGCGCCTGCAAGGGCTGTACCAGCACATGGCATTCACGGATAGCGACGATGTCCTGGCTGGCACTGGCCCGGAAACCGACGTCAAGGCGGCGGTCCTTGTTATCCCAGCGCACCGCCAGCCTGGCGCGCCGTCGATAGCCGAACTCCGGGCCGCTGAGCGGCGCCGCCCAGGTTGTCGGCTCGATGTTCGCCAGGCGTGACAGCTGTTCGGCGAGACTGCGCTGTTTCAGGGCGAGCTGGTCGCCTGCGGGCAGATGCTGCAGGTTGCAGCCTCCGCAGACGCGCGCGTGAGGACAGGGTTCCAGGCGGCGCTGCTCGCTGGCGGTCAGCACCCGCTCGCTACGCGCCTCGACGACCTGGCTGCGCGCGCCCAGCACCCGCGCCTCGACCGTTTCGCCAGGCAAGGCGCCCTCGACGAACCAGGTACGTCCTTCGATAAAGCCAATGCCACGACCATCATTGGCCAGCCGCTCGATACCCAGCCGCTGTTTCTTGCCGGTCGGGATCTGCGGCTTCTTCTCGCCACCACTGGGCTGGAAGCGCAAACCGCCGCTACGTTTGGCCATTAGCGAATACCGCCTTGACTGGGCGTGGACGGGTCAATTGGGTTCGTCATACACGCCCGTCGACAGGTAGCGGTCGCCCCGGTCGCAGATGATCGCGACAATCACTGCGTTCTCGACTTCCTCGGACAGGCGCAGCGCAGCCGCCACCGCACCGCCGGACGACACACCACAGAAGATGCCCTCTTCGCGGGCCAGGCGGCGCATGACGCGCTCGGCCTCGTCCTGCGACATGTCGACGATGCGGTCGACACGCTCGGACTGGTAGATTTTCGGCAGGTATTCCTGCGGCCAGCGGCGGATGCCGGGAATCGATGCGCCTTCCATCGGCTGCAGGCCGATGATCTGGACCGCCGGATTCTGCTCCTTGAGGTAGCGCGACACGCCCATGATGGTGCCGGTGGTGCCCATGGAGCTGACGAAATGGGTGATGCCACCGCCGGTCTGCTGCCAGAGCTCGGGGCCGGTACTGCTGTAATGCGCCTCGGGGTTATCGCCATTAGCGAACTGATCGAGCACCTTGCCGCGCCCTTCGGCCGCCATCTTGACCGCCAGGTCGCGAGCGCCCTCCATGCCTTCTTCCTTGCTCACCAGAATCAGCTCGGCGCCGTAGGCGGTCATCGCCGCCTTGCGCTCGGCGCTGGAGTTGTCCGGCATGATCAGCACGAACTTGTAGCCTTTGATGGCCGCGGCCATGGCCAACGCGATGCCGGTATTGCCGGAGGTGGCTTCGATCAGGGTATCGCCGGGCTTGATGTCGCCACGCGCTTCGGCCCGGGCGATCATCGACAGCGCCGGGCGATCCTTGACCGAGCCGGCGGGGTTGTTGCCCTCGAGTTTGACCAGGATGGTGTTGCTGGTTTCGCCGGGCAGTCGCTGCAGGCGAACCAGGGGCGTGTTGCCGACGCAATCGGCAATGGTCGGGTACTGAATTGTCATGGCGTCGATGAACCGAGCGGCATTTGGAAGGCGCACATGATACCGGCAACGACCGGGCACGGGCAGACCACTCGGCCTGCGTCGAAGCCCAAGCGAAAGAACGCGGTGCGGAACAAACGTAGCGATCGAGCTTGGCAGATAGTGGTCAGTAGTCTAGGTCTATAAGCAACACGTCTATCCCGCGTCCACAAGGAACCCGCCCATGCCGCTCGGCCCGCTCGCACTGGTCTTCACCTTTCTGCTCACCGGCTTGGCCGGCTGTTCCGCCCCCGACTCCGCCAACCGCATCCCGCCCGCCCCTGAGGCCTCCAGTGGCTACAACGCCAAACCCGGCTGGGCAACGGAGCGCTTCGCCGTGGCTGCGGCCAACCCCCTGGCCACCGAGGCGGGGTACCAGATTCTCAAGGCCGGCGGCAGCGCGCTGGATGCCGCAGTCGCCGTGCAGATGGTCTTGAGTCTGGTCGAACCGCAGTCCAGCGGGCTCGGCGGCGGCGCCTTTCTGCTGTATTGGGATGGCGCGCAGGTAACGGCGCTGGATGGGCGTGAAACCGCCCCTGCCGCGGTGGACGAAAACCTGTTCATGAAGGCCGACGGCACCCCGATGGACTTTCAGCAGGCCGTTGTAGGCGGTCGCTCGGTGGGAGTTCCGGGCACCGTCAAGATGCTCGAGCAGGCGCACCGGCAGTTCGGCAAACTGCCCTGGCGGGACCTGCTGCAGCCGGCCATTCGCCTGGCCGAAGACGGCTTCGAAATCAGTCCACGGCTGCATGGCCTGCTCGCCAGCGATCCGGCGCTTCGCAACAACCCACCCTCGGCGGCCTTTTACTACCAGCCCGACGGGACGCCGTGGCCAGCGGGCCATCGCCTGCGCAACCCAGCGTTGGCCCAGTTGCTGCGCAACATCGCCGACAACGGCAGCGACGCTTTCTACCGCGGAGCCAACGCCCAGGCGCTGGTCCAGCAGGTCAATGAACAGGACAACGCCGGTGCCATGACCCTGAGCGATCTGGAGGTCTATCAACCGCGCCAACGCGATGCGCTGTGCAACCTTTGGCAGCAGCGTTATCAGGTCTGCGGATTCCCACCGCCATCCTCCGGGCACCTCACACAGATGCAGATCCTGGGGATACTCGAGCAGTTGTCGCCGCTGCCGGCGCTGGATCAGGGCGTGCCATCGGCAGAGTTTCTGCACCGCTACACCGAGGCCTCGCGCCTGGCCTACGCGGACCGGGCCAAGTACATCGCCGACCCTGATTTCGTCCCAGTGCCGGGGCGCACCTGGAACAGCATGCTGGCGCCCAAGTACCTCAAGCAGCGCGCCGAGCTGATCGGCCCGCGCAGCATGGGCACCGCCGAAGCCGGCGACCCGGGCGATATGCCGCTCGCCTTCGCCCCGCAGCGCGAGCAGCCGGAATATGGCACCAGCCATATCAGCATCGTCGACGAGCAAGGCAATGCCCTGGCGATGACCACCACCATCGAACAGGCTTTCGGCTCGCGCCTGCTCAACGACGGCGGTACCGGCCTGCCCGGCGGCTACCTGCTGAACAACGAACTGACCGACTTCGCCTTCGAGCCGCGTGACGCGCAAGGCACACCGGTGGCCAACCGGGTCGAGCCGAACAAGCGTCCCCGCTCCAGCATGAGCCCGACCCTGGTATTCAACGCCGCGGGCGACCAGTTCCTGGCCAGCGTCGGTTCGCCCGGCGGCGCGGCGATCATTCACTTCACCGCCAAGACCCTGCTGGGCATGTATGGCTGGGGCCTGGATGCACAGCGGGCAATAGACCTGCCGAACTTCGGCAGCTTCAATGGCCCGACCGTTCTCGAAGCCGGCCGCTTCCCCGAGGCCACGGTGAAGGCGCTCGAAGCCCGTGGGCATCAGGTCAACGAAGCCGAGATGACCAGCGGATTGCAGGCAATACAACGCACCAGCAGCGGTTGGTTCGGCGGCGCCGATCCGCGGCGCGAAGGCGTGGTGATGGGCGAATAGCCCACGGGTGGCGCAGAGCCCGTTCGCCGCGAGGCGCGCCTCCCAAAAGCCGTGCTCAGGGCCATCTTTTTTGTGGGGCCCGATCTCGAGGCCGAATGGGATTAGGCACGCCTGAGTGGATCACGCCGCGCCTCGTGCTTGCATCGAGCCCTCGCCGCGGGGGCGCGGCTCCAACATGAAGCCGTGCTTAGGCCCAGCTTGTTTTTTGGGGCGCCGATCTCGGGGCGGACAGGATTGGGCCCACCTTATCGGTCACCCGAGCCTCTTGTGCGCGCCGAGCACATTCGCCGCGGGGCGCGCCTCCCACGAAAGCGGTGCTCAGCTCACCTTTTTTATGGGAGACCTGACCTCGGGGCGGACGATGTTGGGAGCATCTGATCAGATCAACCGCGCCGCACGTGCGCGCCGAGCCCATTCGCCGCGAGGGCGCGACTCCCACAAGGGCGGCGTTCAGGCCTCGTCTCCTGTAGGAGGCTCGACCTCGGGCCGAATGGGTTGGCACCGCTGACCGGACCACGCCGGGCCTCGTGCTTGCGTCGAGCCCATTCGCCGCGGGGGGCTCCCACATGAAGCCGTGCTCAGGCCCGCTTTTTTGTGGGAGGCCCGACCTCGGGGCGAATGAATGGGTGGCGATGCCGCGCTAGACGACGCGGGCTTCGACTTCCAGGCGCTCGATGGCGTTGTCGAGTTCGTCCATTGCTTGGGCCGCGCTCGGGTGGTTCTGCTTGAGCAGTGTCTCGCTGCGCTCGCAGGCGGCCCGTAGCTGTGGAACGCCGCAGTAGCGCGTGGCGCCATGCAAGCGGTGCACGCGATCGATCATCGCTTGCCGGTCATTGGCCTGGCGCGCCTGGCGAATGATCTGCCGGTCATCCTCCAGCGACGCCAGCAGCATGCTCAGCATATCCGCCGCCAGATCGGCCTTGCCGGCGGCCAGGCGCAGTCCCTCCTCGGCGTCCAGCACCTTGAGATCATTTTCCGGCAGCAGCACTTCGGCCGGCGCGGCGAGAAAGCTTCGCGCAAGCGGCAGCCCCGTCCATTTCAAGATGACCTGGGCCAGTTGCCGCTCGCTGATGGGCTTGGTCAGGTAGTCGTCCAGCCCGCTCTGCAACAGCGAACGCTTTTCGTTGGATAGCGCATGCGCAGTGAGCGCGATCACCGGCAACGGTGGCTGGCCGTTCTCGACTTCCCACTGGCGGATCGCCTCGGTGGCCTGGCGCCCGTCCATCCCCGGCATCTGCACGTCCATGAATACCAGGTCGAAGGACTTGCGCTTGACCGCCTCCAGTGCGTCGGCCCCGCTGCTCACCGCATCGACGTCTCCGCCCATGTCGGTGAGCAGGGTTTCGAGCAGCAACAGGTTAGCCGGGTTGTCATCGACGCAAAGGACGCGCGGCGGGCGTGTTTCGGGCAGCGCAAGGCTCTCGCCCAGCGCTTGCGGCGGGCGCAGCAGATCCAGCAGCACCCGTTGCAACTTGCGGGTGCACGCCGGTTTGCTCTGCAGCTGCGCATGGGTATGGGACTCGGGCAGCGCTTCGTGGTACTGCGCCTGTTCGCTGGTCGGGCTGAGCACCACGCATTTGCAGCCCAACGCCTCGAAATCCCATAGCCGCTGGCATAACTGCTGCGGCGGGATTTCACGGTGGCTAACGCCGAGCACAGCGATCTCGATGGGTTGCTCGCTCGCTTGCGCTCCGGCCACCGCACCCTGCAACAGGTCCAGGGAATCGAACGGCAAGACCTCCAGCCCGCAGCTTTCCAGCTGATGCTGCAACGCCTGGCGGGCCAGCGGATGCTGCTCGAGCAGGCCGACCCGCCGCCCCAGCAGCGCCGCACGCGGCAGATCTTCGATATCGTCACGGGCCTTGGGCAGGCTCAGGCTGATCCAAAACTCGGAGCCCTCCTCCGGAATGCTGTCGACTCCGATTTCGCCGCCCATCTGCTCGATCAGGCGCTTGGAAATCACCAGCCCGAGTCCGGTCCCGCCCGGCTGGCGCGACAGCGAGTTGTCCGCCTGGCTGAATGCCTGGAACAGCGCGCGCAGGTCCTGATCCGTGAGGCCGATGCCGGTGTCCTGCACGCTGATGCGCAGCTGCGCACGATCGGCACGCTCGTCCTCGACCATGGCCCGGACGACCACCGTGCCTTCGTTGGTGAACTTGATGGCATTGCTGACCAGGTTGGTCAGCACCTGCTTGATGCGCAGCGGATCACCGATCAGTGACAGCGGCGTATCGCGATAGATCAGGCTGACCAGCTCCAGATGCTTGGCGTGCGCCGCCGGGCCGAGAATGGTCAGGGTGTCCTCGATCAGATCGCGCAGGTTGAACGGGATGCTGTCGAGCACCAGCTTGCCGGCCTCGATCTTCGAGAAGTCGAGAATCTCGTTGATGATCCCGAGCAGGCTGTCGGCGGACTTTTCGATGGTCGATAGGTAATCCTGCTGACGCGGCGTCAGGTCGCTTTTCTGCAGCAGGTGGGTGAAGCCGAGGATGCCGTTGAGCGGGGTGCGGATCTCATGGCTCATGTTGGCCAGGAACTCGGACTTGATGCGGCTGGCCTCCAGGGCCTCCTTGCGCGCCAGGTCCAGTTCGATGTTCTGGATCTCGATGGTTTCGAGGTTCTGCTGCACGTCCTCGGTGGCCTGGTCGATGCTCTGCTGCAACTCCTCGCGCGCACTGAGCAACGCCTCGGCCATGCGGTTGATGCCCGCCGCGACCTCATCCATTTCATGGCTGCCGAGCGGCGGCAGCCGGGTTTCCAGGTAGCCATCCTTGAGCTGCGCCACCGCCACCTTGACCTTGTGCAGGGGTTTGCTGATCGCGGTACTCATGCGCAGCGCCAGCAGTGCGGTGATGATCAACCCCGCCCCGATCAGCAGCAGGCTGGTGAACAGGCTGCGATAACCGCGCAGCAAGGTGCCCTGGTGCGACAGCTCCAGCTCCAGCCAACCGATCGGACGAAGATCGTCGTTCGGGTTGTCCGTGGCGAGGTTCAGATGCTTGCCGAGTACCGGCAGGAGGATGCGCGTGGTGTCGACGCTGCTGACCTGGGTCAGCGCCTCGGGGTCCGTCGGCGGCGAGGGGGTGATCATGTTCGGCCCGGCGTGGGCCTGCTGATAGCGCTCGGCGTCGAGCACCGTTACCGCGCGTACGTCCGGCTGGTCCAGCACCTGGTTGAGGATTCGCTGCAGGCGCTTGCCATAGCCCTGAGCCATCGCCGGCGCCGCCAGGGGAGCCAGCTGTTCGGCGATGAGCTTGCCGCGCTCGTCGAGCTGGTGGCGCATTTCCGACAACTGCATCCACGTGAAGTAGACGCCCAGCGCCACCGCCAGCACCGTGCTGGGCAGCAGTATCAGCACCAGCACGCGACTCTTGATTCCTAGGTCTTTCAGCACGGATCCATTCCCCTGGTTGCCAGGCCGCTAGTGTAGCGGCTCGCCAGCCTGGAATCTGCATACCAGAGCCGGCGACCGTCGGAAGGAAACTGGCCGATGCCGGGCCGATGCCGGGCCGATGCCGGGCCGGGTGGACCGTGGCGGTCAGTCCAGCCCGCGAATGTCGCGCACCTGGAAATGGGGAAGTTTCCACTGGAAGGTCATCGCCAGCACCCGGAACAGGAAACCGGCACAGAGCGTGGCGAGCGAAGCGATGGAGTTACCGACACCCAGCCATAGCAAGCTGACGTAGAGCACGCCGGTGAACAGCGCCACCGTGGCATACAGTTCACGCCGCAGCACCATCGGTACCCGGTTGCAGAGGATGTCGCGCAGCAGCCCGCCGAACACGCCGGTAATCACTCCGGCCAGCACGACGATCGACAGATGCGCCCCCATGTCCATCGCCACGCCGCAACCGATGACCGTGAAAGCCACCAGGCCCAGGCCGTCGACCAGCAGAAACACCTGCCGCAGATGATGCATGTGCCGAGCGATCATGGCGGTGACAATGGCCGCGCCGACCGTGAAACCCAGATACTCGGGATGAGCAATCCAGCCGATCGGATAGTGCCCCAGCAGCACATCACGCGCCGTGCCGCCGCCCAGCGCAGTGACCGTGCCCAGCATGCAGATGCCGAACAGGTCCATGCCCCGGCGCATGCCCATGATGGCGCCGGACATGGCTTCGGCCGTAATGGCGATCAGGTAGATGATGTGCAGCAGCGTCACAGCGGAACTCCAAAGGGGCAGGCGAGAGGAAAGCGCGCAATTATGGGGCACACTCGGGTTTAATCGGTGTGATTTAGCAAAATTAGGCTATGCAAATATTTACTTAACCTGAGGACCGAGGGCTTGAATCTCGACCCCAAACAGACCGAAGCCTTTCGCGCGGTCATCAAAACCGGCAGCTTCGAGCAAGCGGCGCTGCGCCTGCACCTGACGCCGCCGGCAATTTCGCAGCGCGTGCGCGCCCTGGAAAGCGCCCTGGGCAATGCATTGGTAGTGCGTAGCCGGCCCTGTCGCCCGACCGAAACCGGTCAGCGGCTGTTGCAGTACCTCAAGCGCGCCGCCTTGCTCGAAGCCGACCTGATGGCGGATCTGGCCGAGCGCAGCGATGCGGCGCTGGTGGTGGTGGCCGCCCTTAACGTCGACAGCCTCGGCACCTGGTTTTTCCCGGCCCTGGCCGACGTGCTGATTCGTGAACGGGTGCTGCTGGACCTGACGGTCGAGGACCAGGACCATACCTACAGCCTGCTCGAGACGGGCCTGGCGATCGGCTGCATCAGCACCGAACCCAAGCCAATGCGTGGCTGTACGGCGAGCCCGCTGGGCAGCATGCGCTATCGTCTGGTCGCGTCCGCCGCGTTTCGCCAGCAATACTTCCCCTACGGGATGAACCGCAATGCCGCGCGCAAGGCGCCCGTGGTCGCCTACACCCGCAAGGATCGCCTGACCTCGTCTTTCCTGCTGCGCGAGCTGGGCCTGCCCGAGGGCGCCTACCCCTGCCACTATGTGCCCGGCGCCGAGCCGCGCTTCAATGCGATCCGCTACGGGCTGGGCTATGGCATGGTGCCGGAACCGCTGCTGCATGACGCGCTGGCCCAGGGTGCGGTGGTCGACCTGGCTGCCGATGCACCGCTGGACATCTCGCTTTACTGGCACACCTGGAAAGTCCAGTCGCCGCGGATGGAGAACCTGTCGCGGCAGATCATCGAAGCCGCTCCCAGAATCCTCGCCCGGCCGGAAGGCAACTGATCCGCCTGCCGCCACGTTTTATCCGTGGCCTCGGCACACACCGGACCGCCGATCGCGGGCAGAGCCCGCTCCTACAGAAGCCATAGCCGTACAGGCGAGCTGGCTCGCAAAATATGGCTATTGAGGCATGGTCGATCGTCGGCCGAACTATCGTGGTTCGGTTATCCCGACGTTTACTGTAGGAGCAGGCTCTGCCTGCGACTCGTAGCCTCGGCACACACCGGACCGCCGATCGCGGGCAGAGCCCGCTCCTACAGAAGCCATAGCCGTACAGGCGAGCTGGCTCGCGAACAGGTCGAAGCAAAGATTCACCCCCCCTGCACGTTGCCACCTCGCTGAGGCACACTGACCGGCATGAACCGCCCTCCCCGACATCCCGCCTGTTGCACGCCGCTGCAGGATCACTGGCCGCTGCCGTTCGCCCTTTCCGGCGTACGGCTGCTAAGCACCCGTTTCGATCCTGACCGGCTCGATCCGGAAGATTTCGTCCGCTGGGGCATCCCGCCGATGAAGGCGGTCAACAAACGCCAGACGGAGTTTCTGGCCGGGCGCATCTGCGCCTATGAAGCCTTGCGCACAACCACCGGCGTGCCGTCCATTGTTGCAGTCGGTGAAGACCGCGCGCCCTGCTGGCCCAGCGGGGTGGTCGGCTCCATCACCCACGGCGCTGGCTGGGCCGCGGTGGTGGCGGCGCGCAGCGAGCAATGGCGCGGGCTCGGGCTCGATGTGGAGCGGCTGCTACCCGCCGCACGGGCCGAGCGGCTGGCAGAGGAAATTCTCACCCCTTGGGAACTGCAACGCTGGGCCGAGCTCGACGAAACGCAGCGGGCATTGCGCGTGACGCTGACGTTCTCGATCAAGGAAAGCCTGTTCAAGGCCCTCTATCCCTTGGTCAAGACGCGCTTCTATTTCCAGGAAGCGGAGCTGATTCACCAGGGCGCCGACGGCCGCGCGCGCCTGCGTCTGCTCAACGACCTCTCTGACGAATGGAAAACCGGCACAGAACTGGACGGCCAGTTCGCCCGGTTCGAGGACTATGTGCTGAGCCTTGTCGGCGTTCCGGTCTGACTGCCTTCGAGCCCGACGGATCCTTGAGTCGTGCCTTGATGGGTTTCACCCATCCTAAGTGTGGGGAGCGGTCGATGAATTCCCTCGTAGGATGGGTGCAACCCATCGCCTGCAAACGCCAGGGCCGCGCATAGGCCAATCACTGCGCAGGAAGCCGCGACCCCGTCTGTCTACGCGGCCGCAACAGTGGCTTGATGGGTTTCACCCATCCTACGTGCGTGGCGCGGCCAATGAGTTCCGTCCGTAGGATGGGTGCAACCCATCGCTGCAACCTCAAGAGCCGCGCCCCGGCCGATCATTGCGCAGGGAGTCGCGACCCTGTCTGTCTACGCGGCCACACCAGGCTGAAGCGGGCGCCGCCCAGTTCGCTGTGGCCAATCTGCGAGCGGCCGCCATGCCAGTAGGAAATCCGCCGCACGATGGACAGCCCCAACCCATGGCCGCCCGAGGCGCGCGTACGGCTGTCGTCCAGGCGCAGAAAGGGCGTGAAGACCTTTTCCCAGGCTTCCTCCGGCACGCCGGGCCCGTCGTCGTCGACGCTCAGGCTGGCGCGTTCGGCATCGACGGCAAAACTCACCTGCACGCGGCTATCGGCGTGACGCATGGCATTGGTGACCAGATTGCTCAATGCCCGACGCAAGTAATGCGGCTCGGCCTCGACCGAGCTATCGCCATCGGCCGCAACCGTACAGGGGCCCCGCTCGACGTGAACATCGGCGCGCAACGGCGCCAGCTCACCGATCACCTGATCCACCAACGCACCGAGGTCCACCGCCTGAAAGGTCAGCTCCGGCGAGCCGCGTTCCAGTCGCGTATAGACCAGCATCTCGTCGACCAGCCGATCGAGGTCGTCGATGTCGCCATCCATTCCCTCTAAGTATCGACTGCGGGCTTCCGGCGTCTGCGCCTCGGCGGCCATTTCCAGGCCGAAGCGCAGACGCGCCACCGGTGTGCGCAGCTCGTGCGCGACCGCGCTGACCATCTCCCGCTGCACCGCCAGCAGACGCTGCAGATGAGCGGCCATCCCGTTGAAAGCCTTGGCCAGGCGCCCGACCGAATCCGTTCCGGCATCCGGTACCCGCGCTTCGAGATGCCCGCCGGCAATCCGCGTGGCCGCACGCTCGACGCCGCGTACGCGCTGTTCCAGTTGCCGTACCAGCAGGTAGACGGTCAGCCCGATCAGGGACAGGCCGAGCACGCCGATCACTACCAGCAATTGAGGCGGATAGGGATTGAGCTGATACAGCGGCCCCAGCGACATGATCCAGCGAGTGCCGGACACCGCCGCATAAACCTGAACGGCTTCGCCACCGCCCACCAGCGCCATCACCGTGTCGCCCTCGTCCAGTCGGCGGCGCTGGTCGTCATCCAGGCTGGCGCTGTCGCGGGTCAGCAACTCCAGCTCGTAACCAAAGCCGCGGGCGGCCTTGAGCTCGGCCAGGCGCTGGGGCTGTTCGGCCTCGGGGTAGCGGATCAGCTCGTCGATCAACAGGTAGATGGTGGCCCGCGCCAGCTGTTCGCTGAGCTGCTCCACCTCGCCGGTCAGTACCAGATGGTTCTCGGCGCTGACCAGGGAAAAGATCGTCACACTTCCCGGCCGCAGCGGTTCGACCAACACCTGCCCGCGCAGGAGTCGGGTTTCCAGGCGGCTCTCCAGGCTGACGTCTTCCAGCGTGCGCACCCGCAGCGGGATGCCCAGCAGGCGCCCCCAGAGGTTCGCCGCCTGCCGCCGCTCGATGGGCGTCATGCTGCTCATGTTGTGCGCCATCAGGCGAAAGGTGCCGGCGGCGAGCGCCTCGCGATGATGATCGGCGCGCACCTCGTTGAGCAGGTGCAGGCCTCCAGCCCCGAGCAGCCCGACCAGCACCAACACGGCAAGCACACCGCCGTAGATGCGCAGGAAGATCGAATTCACTGCAGCGCTTCGGCCGCTTCGGAAACGAACAGGTAGCCCTTGCCACGTACCGTCTTGATCAGTCGGGGATGGTCCGGGTCGTCGCCGATCTTCGGCCGGATGCGCGAAATGCGCACATCGATGGAACGGTCCTGGCCGTCGTATTCGATGCCGCGCAGTTCGGCGAAGATCTGTTCGCGGGACAGGGTCCGCCCCGGGTTGGACGCCAGCAGCCAGAGCAGGTCGAACTCGGCACCGGTCAGCTCGATACCCTCGCCGCGCAACCAGGCCTCACGCAGCGCGTTATCGACCACCAGCGGGCCGTACTGGATGCGCTTGGTCGTGCTGGGCGACGCGGCTTCGGTGCCTTCACGACGCCGCAGCAGCGCGCGGATACGCGCCAGCAGCAACCGCGGGCGGACCGGCTTGCAGACATAGTCGTCGGCACCGATTTCCAACCCCAGCACCTGATCGAGGTCGTCGGCGCGGGCTGTGAGCATCAGGATCGGGCCGTCGTAGCGATCGCGCACCTTGCGGCAGATGGACAGGCCATCCTCACCCGGCAGCATCAGATCGAGCACGACTAGATCCGGCCGCTCGGCGATGATGCGCTCGGCCGCCAAGGCACCGTTCGCCTCGATCGAGACCTGCATGCCGTTACTTTCCAGATATTCACGGGTCAGCTCGGCCAACCGCTGGTCATCTTCGACAATCAGGATGTTCCAAGACTCTTGATCCACCACGCGCCCTCCCGATACACCGGCCGGCATTGTAGCGTCAGGGCGCGGCCAGATGGCAGCCGTAGACATGCTGCTGACAGCCGCCGCATTCAGTGCGGCGTCGCCATGGGAAACGCCTCGACATCACGGACCAGCCAGGACACAGGTAGACGCGACGCCCCTGTTGGCCGCCGTCGCAGCGGCTAGCCGAATCTCTACCGTCAATGGCTCTCCAGGCAAAAGGCCAGCATTCATGCCCACTCCGTCGAGACGGCACCCCAAAAGGCTGCAAAACGCAATAAATCCGTCTTTGACAAAACACCACATATAGTGTTTTTCCTGGAGCGTCGCCAGGCGCCCGAATGCGTCAGTCGACGCGCATTTCATCCGAACCCCGTGCAGCCCCGAAACGGCGCGGGCTGCGCCTCTATCGCGCACAGCTCGCCCACATCTTATCCACAGGTTGTTCATTTTCAGCGCCTTGCACTGTGCCTGAACCGACACTATCGTGTCGCTCCAGCGGCCTTTTACCCCATATGTTGGGTGTCAAAAGCCAAACAGACACAAACGCCGAAAAAAGCAAGCAAAATAATTCGCTCTGGTTTTTACCCGGCTCGCGCCCGCACCTGGCGCGATGGATCGCCGCCGCAGACCGCGACCCTGCGCAGCCCAACGTTGATTTTGCTCAAGCCCAGCAGTAGCGCACGCGCCAAGTGCATCACACTACATGTTGTGTTTTGAGGTTGTGAACTTCACAACGCCTGACTATGCTTCGGCACATTCGATTCGCCACCTCCCCGGGTGCCGGATCGTTTCCAGTTTGAGTTACCCATGGTCCGGTTCGCCGGGGCATGGTTCATGCAATACGAGACACGCAAGACCCGATCAAGGCCGCCCACAAAGCAGGCCTGACACCTAACGTGCTACCGAGACAGAGAGAATCCGGAGACCCCATGCAGAACGAGTCCATTCGCGAGAACCCGCACGCCGCCGACAGCACGCTGGACCTGGCCGCCACCGCGCCGGGCCAACTGCGCGTGATCAAGCGCAACGGTACGGTCGTCCCCTATACCGATGACAAGATCACCGTCGCTATCACCAAGGCGTTTCTCGCAGTGGAAGGCGGTAGCGCCGCCGCATCAAAGCGCATTCACGACACCGTCGCACGCCTGACGGAGCAGGTCACCGCTACCTTCAAGCGCCGCATGCCCTCCGGCGGCACCATTCATATCGAGGAAATCCAGGACCAGGTCGAACTGGCCCTGATGCGTTCCGGCGAACAGAAAGTCGCCCGCGACTACGTGATCTACCGTGAATCGCGCAGCCAGGAGCGCAAGCGCGGCGCGGTCGACGTACCGGTCGATGCCCACCCGAGCATCCGCATCAAGCGCGCCGACGGCAGCCTGTCGCCGCTGGATCTGGGCCGCCTGAACACCATCATCACCGAAGCCTGCGAAGGCCTCGAAGAAGTCGATGGCGCGCTAATCCAGAAAGAAACCCTGAAGAACCTGTACGACGGCGTCGAGCAGACCGACGTCAACACCGCCCTGGTGATGACTGCCCGTACCCTGGTCGAGCGTGAGCCGAACTACTCCTACGTCACCGCTCGCCTGCTGATGGACACCCTGCGCGCCGAGGCCCTGAGCTTCCTCGAAGTCGCCGAGTCCGCCACTCATCACGAAATGGCTGACCTCTACGCCAAAGCGCTGCCGGCCTACGTGGAAAAAGGCGTTCAGTTCGAACTGCTCGACCCGCGCCTGAAGGAATTCGACCTGGCCAAGCTGGGCGCCGCGATCAACCACGAGCAGGACCAGCAGTTCACCTACCTCGGCCTGCAGACGCTCTACGACCGCTACTTCATCCACAAGGACAACGTCCGCTTCGAGCTGCCGCAGATCTTCTTCATGCGCGTCGCCATGGGCCTGGCCATCGAGGAAGAACAGCGCGAAGCCCGCGCCATCGAGTTCTACAACCTGCTGTCGTCGTTCGACTACATGGCTTCCACGCCAACCCTGTTCAACGCCGGCACCCTGCGTCCGCAGTTGTCTTCCTGCTACCTGACCACCGTGCCGGACGACCTGGGCGGCATCTACGACGCCATCCGCGATAACGCCCTGCTCTCCAAGTTCGCCGGCGGCCTGGGTAACGACTGGACCCCGGTGCGCGCGCTGGGCGCGTACATCAAGGGCACCAACGGCAAATCCCAGGGCGTCGTGCCCTTCCTGAAAGTGGTCAACGACACCGCCGTCGCGGTCAACCAAGGTGGCAAGCGCAAGGGCGCGGTCTGCGCGTATCTCGAAACCTGGCACCTGGACATCGAGGAATTTCTCGAGCTGCGCAAGAACACCGGTGACGACCGTCGCCGCACCCACGACATGAACACCGCTAACTGGATTCCGGACTTGTTCATGAAGCGCGTCTTCGACGACGGCAAGTGGACCCTGTTCTCACCGAGCGAAGTACCCGACCTGCACGACCTCACCGGCAAGGCCTTCGAGGAGCGCTACGAGTACTACGAAGCCCTGATCGAATACGGCAAGATCAAGAACTACAAGACCCTGCAGGCCAAAGACCTGTGGCGCAAGATGCTCTCCATGCTGTTCGAAACCGGCCACCCGTGGCTGACCTTCAAGGACCCGTGCAACCTGCGCAGCCCGCAGCAGCACGTCGGCGTGGTGCACAGCTCCAACCTCTGCACCGAGATCACGCTGAACACCAACAAGGACGAGATCGCCGTCTGCAACCTGGGCTCGATCAACCTGCCCAAGCACATCGTCAACGGCAAGCTCGACACCGAGAAGCTCGCCCGCACCGTACGCACCGCCGTGCGCATGCTCGATAACGTCATCGACATCAACTACTACTCGGTGCCGCAGGCGCAGAACTCCAACTTCAAGCACCGCCCGGTGGGCCTGGGCATCATGGGCTTCCAGGACGCGCTGTACCTGCAGCACATCCCCTACGGCTCCGATGCCGCCATCGACTTCGCCGACAAGTCCATGGAAGCGGTCAGCTACTACGCCATCCAGGCCTCCTGTGACCTGGCCGACGAGCGTGGCGCCTATCAGAGCTTCCAGGGCTCGCTGTGGAGCCAGGGCATCCTGCCGCTGGATTCGCAGCAGATCCTCATCGAAGCGCGTGGCCAGAAGTACATCGACGTCGACCTGACCGAGTCCCTGGACTGGGCGCCGGTCCGCGCCCGCGTCAAGAACGGCATCCGCAACTCGAACATCATGGCCATCGCGCCGACCGCGACCATCGCCAACATCACCGGTGTGTCGCAGTCCATCGAGCCGACCTACCAGAACCTGTACGTGAAATCGAACCTCTCGGGCGAATTCACCGTGATCAACCCCTACCTGGTTCGCGACCTCAAGGCGCGCGGCCTGTGGGACGCGGTCATGATCAACGACCTCAAGTACTACGACGGTTCCGTGCAGCAGATCGAGCGCATCCCGCAGGAGCTCAAAGACCTCTACGCGACCGCCTTCGAAGTGGAAACCAAGTGGATCGTCGATGCCGCCAGCCGCCGCCAGAAGTGGATCGACCAGGCCCAGTCGCTGAACCTCTACATCGCCGGCGCCAGCGGCAAGAAGCTGGACGTGACCTACCGCATGGCCTGGTACCGTGGCCTGAAAACCACCTACTACCTCCGTGCCCTGGCCGCGACCAGCACCGAGAAGTCCACCGTCAACACCGGCAAGCTCAACGCCGTGTCCAGCGGTGGCAACAGCGGCGCCAGCGCTGCGCCGGCCAAGGCTGCGCCAGCACCAGAGATGGCAGCCGGCCCGGCTCCGGTACCCAAGGCGTGTGCCATTGATGAGCCAGACTGTGAAGCCTGCCAATAAGTAAGTAGTTGAAAGTCGCGGTCCCCAGAGCGGACCGCGCGTTGTTGCCGGGCAGGCCGGCCCCCATCACGTACATGCGTACGCTCAGGGGCTCCGACCCGCCAGGCGCCTAGCGCTGCCTCGCTCTGGAAACCGCTTGCACCGAGCCGCCGCTGAAAAAGCGCTGCTCCGAGGCTTTAGCTCAACCCGGACCTGTAGGAGCGAGGGGGACACCTAGTCGGGGACGCCTAGTCGGGGACGCCTAGTCCTCGCTCGCGATCCGCTATCCGCCAACTCACCAGCCGAGTTAACGCATAGCCGAGGGCCACCTCAAATCCAATCCCCTCTCCCCTCCGGGGAGAGGGCTAGGGTGAGGGGCAAGCCCCACCAGACAACACAAAGGCCGGGCCCAAACCCGACCTGATACAGAACACAAAGGGCGCAGGGCACCACCACCCTCCCCAACAACAACACCCCGCTTTTGCGTGCACACACAAAAGCCCAGAACATTCCCGACCGGCCTCGCCGGTCCCCAATCAGGAGAAACCGCCATGCTGAGCTGGGACGAATTCGACGAAGAAGACACCACCACTGCCGCCGCGCCCGCCGCCCCACTAGCCGCTGCCACCAGCAACGAAGCCCCCGCCAAACTCGACCAGGACGCCGCCGGCTCCGTCGAAGAAGCCCGCGCCGTAGCCTCTGACGACTCCGCTGCCGTCGCCCGCGCCAAGAAGGCCCTCGACGACCTCGACATCCAGGAAGGCCTGGACGAACTCGAAGGCGAATCCGCCCGCGTTCACGTCGGCGACAAGCAGATGATCAACGCCCGCGCCGACCTCAACCAGCTCGTCCCCTTCAAGTACGACTGGGCTTGGCAGAAGTATCTGGATGGTTGCGCCAACCACTGGATGCCGCAGGAAGTGAACATGAACGCCGACATCGCCCTGTGGAAGAGCCCGGACGGCCTCTCCGAGGACGAGCGCCGCATCGTCAAGCGCAACCTCGGCTTCTTCTCCACCGCCGACAGCCTGGTCGCCAACAACCTGGTGCTGGCCGTGTACCGCCTGATCACCAACCCCGAATGCCGCCAGTACATCCTGCGTCAGGCCTTCGAAGAGGCGATCCACACCCACGCCTACCAGTACTGCATCGAGTCGCTGGGCATGGATGAAGGCGAAATCTTCAACATGTACCACGAGATCCCGAGCGTCGCGAAGAAGGCCTCCTGGGGCCTCAAGTACACCCGCTCCATCTCCGACCCGACCTTCCAGACCGGCACCGTCGAGACGGATAAAGAGTTCCTGCGCAACCTCATCGCCTACTACTGCGTCCTGGAAGGCATCTTCTTCTACTGCGGCTTCACCCAGATTCTCTCCATGGGCCGCCGCAACAAGATGACCGGCACCGCCGAGCAGTTCCAGTACATCCTGCGCGACGAGTCCATGCACCTGAACTTCGGCATCGACGTGATCAACCAGATCAAGATCGAAAACCCACACCTGTGGGACGCCGCCATGAAGGACGAAGCGACCCAGATGATCCTCCAGGGTACGCAGCTCGAAATCGAATACGCCCGCGACACCATGCCCCGTGGCGTGCTCGGCATGAACGCCTCGATGATGGAGGACTACCTCAAGTTCATCGCGAACCGTCGGTTGACGCAGATTGGTTTGAAAGAGGAATATCCGGGCACCACCAACCCCTTCCCATGGATGAGCGAGATCATGGACCTCAAGAAGGAGAAGAACTTCTTTGAAACGCGGGTGATTGAGTACCAGACGGGTGGAGCGTTGAGCTGGGATTGATTTAGAGAAAATGCCTACATGGATGGGGCAGAAATTCAAACCCCGCTACGCGGGGTTTTTTATATATAGGAAAAAAGATGAGCACAAAAGAAAAGGAAGTAGAGGTCGGATTTGACGCACTAAGAGTCTGCGAGGCGATATCAAAAATTGGGTATGAACCACACACCGCTGTCATGGACATTATTGACAACTCAGTTACAGCGAATGCTACGGAAGTATTCGTAACACTGAAACTTAGAGAAGGTAGAACCTTAAAGTCAAGAAACAGTGTCCGCTATTATCAGATCATCGATAACGGTCGCGGAATGGATCACGGTGAAATCATAAATGCCTTCAAACTTGGCTCAGATCGAAACTACAAACCAAACAGTCTTTCAAAATACGGAATGGGCCTTAAGGCAGCAGGCCTATCACTCGGCACACGCATAAGCATCATCAGTAAAAAAGACGGCATAATTTCAAATAAATACGTATTCGACCTTGAGAAGATAGAAGAATTAGGACGACTTTCAATAATACAAAAAGAACTAACACCCGAACAGGTTAAAAATAGTGAAAGACTACTCAGTAAGAAGTCAGGAACCATCGTAGAAATATCTGGCTGCGAAAATATTAATCAGTCCTCTCCCGGCTCAACGGTAACCAAGCTAAGGGACCGACTCGGTGTCGTCTACTACTCTTTTCTGCAGAAGGCAAAGCCACTAAAAATAAAACTAAGGGTATCACCACACAACTCCGACGAAGAATATGATGATATTCAACCTAAAGACTTACTCTTCTTGGATGAAGCTTCCAAACACACAGGCTGGGATCCAGAAACATACGATTTCGTAAGCCCCTATTTGGTATTGGACAGAGATTGGGACTCATTTAAGGACAAGTACGAGAATGACCTCCCCCCTATAAGAGTAAAAGCTGTAGCTTTCCCCCAAGCGAGCATGGCCGGCGAGTCTTCACCGCTATCTTCCGAAGATAAGCAGCAGGTAAAAGCATATCAAATCTCACGAGAGAATAGCGGATTCTTCATATATCGGAACGGCAGGCTAATTCGATGGGGTGACAGTCTTGAAGGACCGAGCGGAAAACCACTTATAACAAAAGATGACATTAACGTCCGCTTTCGATTTGAAATACTTGATGAACACGACGACATACTTCATGTAGACGTTTCAAAACAGCGCCTAGAAATTGATGATGAAATATTAGGGACTCTGGAAAAGATAGTTAAACAAGCAATAAGAACAGCAAAAGAGATACGTCAAGCGTGTCAAGAAAAAATAAAAACCCGACATGGAGAAGGCGAGACTTTCAATCTCACACTGCGTGACGTTTCAGAAGACGACCCGCAAGAAGCAGACAAAGGCGCTCCAAACAAATTAACACTTGAAAGGCAGCAAAAAAAGCAGCGCGAAGCGCTTAAAGAACTTAATGCAGAAGAAGCTAAAGACCCGCTCAAACAACACGAAGACTCTGACACTAGTTTCAAGAAAATCAGGTATTCGGACACTATACCTGCCCGGCAGCTTTGGAAAGCATATTTTGACTCTGTAGAGGGTGTTTATACATACATAAACAAAAGTCACCCATTTTATGAGGAATTCATCAGCCGGTTTGAAGATGGAACAAAGGAGCGACTCACAATTGAAGCTCTAATTTTTTCTGCCGCTGTCGCAGAAAACAACGTATTCAACCATGAGACAGACATAGACACTGAAAAACTAGAGAATGCTTTTCGTCGCTTTCATAAAAACATCGACAGTTTTCTTGTGGATTGGACCTATGAAAACCAGGAGGGGGAATGATATACCACTGCGGGACAGTGTGGGGTTTCCGTAATTGCTCCTACTTATACGCTATATTCACGTCAGACCATGCGTATATCGGCGAAACTGGAATACTACCAACATCTCGCTGGGGGAGTCATTTAAGCAAAGCTGACAGCTCATTCTCTGAAAAGCTCAGAAAAGAGTTTTCTGCAACTAACTGCTCACCATACGACGGAGAGTTCGTCTATATCGGGCTTCATTGTGAAGTTATAGACAGGGAAGACGAGCGAAAACGAAAATTTGCTCGCCTTGCCATTGAGGACGAAATACATAGGCTATTCCACCTCAATGAGAACTCATTTGGACAACCTAAAAAACTTCTCTCAAGGTCAACTAAAAGATCACCAAGAATTTCTTTTGGTTTTGATGTTGAGTCTTTCGCCGAGCATGCCATAAGAACCGTAATAGATGAATATCAAAAATATCTGAAAAAAGCCGCTCTTTAGAGCGGCTTGGCACCTCAAAGCATTAACGAGTCTATGATGTGGTCATCTCCTTTACCGGCTAGATAAGACAACCCACGATGCATATGGGAGGCACAAACTTTTCTTAAACTATCAGCGGTATTTTTTATATCATCGCTCTTCATGCGCATCAATATAAGATTCAAATAGAGATCTTCATAACCCCCAGCAAACACTCTCCAGTCAATTTCTATTCCGCCATTAAAATTAAAATCTTCATCGGGAGGCATAGTTGGATTAGCTAGAGACAAGCACAACGCATGCCTACAAATAGAGTTGTAGTGTTCTATACCTGTCTTACGTTTAAGTGTCGAAAGCTGAATCTTGGCTGCTGCGGTTAGGCGAATTCGATCAATCACAAGGCGGCCTCCAGCTGGAGCTGATGGGCTTTTACATTGGCAATGCTGCGGCGACTTTCATCGTCAAAGGTAAGCGCGTATTCACGGCTCATATGCTGTTCCAGAGCGGTATGCACGCTGCCCTCTACCTCTTCATCAGTGGAAAGCACTAACACCTGATGAGATACCTTGGCAAAGAAGTTATGGATCAGTGCCTCACGATGTTTGCGATCCAGCCGGGCCAACGGAGTATCTACCACAACAGGGAAGCGCCCCTTTCGCTCGCTGATCAATGCGCTAAGCACGGCAATAGCGAGAATCTGCCTCTCGCCCGCAGACAAGCGTTCCATAGGTAAGCTGTGGCCATTCACGTCTTCAATGGATACCGCATAGGTTTGGGGTTCCACTGTCACTCGGGAAATTAGATTGCGCTTGCGCAGCAGTTGCTTGAACTCTGCCGTGATCATTTCTGAAAGCCATTGCGCCTTAGAGGCCAATAGTCGCTCACGAAATACAAGCAGAGCCGTCTTAGCACGCTCTGCGGCCTCGAGGCTATGAAGCTGAAATTCACTTTCTTTTGATTCTGCACGTAGCTTCTGGCGGGCAGTGTTAAGCCGGTTTTCAAAGTGGTTTTGGCTGGTCCGCGCTTCATCCAACTCTTTTGCCAGCCCACGCAATTTCAGCTCTGCGTCTGAAACGGCTTGCGTGTACTTCTGCATATCCGCAAACACGCCGGATAACTGTTCCTTGTCAGGAATCTGATCGACTGCCTTCTGGGCTTTATCTACATCTCGCTGAGCCTGCTCGACCGCTAACTGTGCTTGTTTCAGCTGTTTTTTGGCCAGTTCTAATAGCGGCTCGATCTCTGCTGGATTACCGCTGGGCAAGAGTACGGGCTTATGCTGTTTCGCGGCCTCAAATACCTGCAGGTCCTGTTTAAGCAGATCCGCCACGGCCTGCCGTGCCTGCGGAGCCTGGGCTTCTAATACGGCGAGGATGCGTTGATCGCGCTTGATGAACTCATCACTCAGTAGCACTGCGTTCTGGGCTTGCTTGTCCATCTCCCACTGCGTTTTATAGCTGCTCCATAACGGTCCGAGCCAAGCCAACGGTAAAAGAGGGTCTTCCAATGCCGAGACCAGTGCGGCCCGCGCCTGGCTGTGCCGTTCCTTACACAGCTCCAGGCGCCCCTTGAGCTCGGCGGCCTGCTGATACGCTTGCAAACCACTCCGCTGCGCCTCTACTGCAAAGATTTGTGCTTTGCGCTGGGCATCATCCAACTCTGTACGCGCCAGAGCCTGCTGCTGCGTGAGCATCGCTATGCGTTCGTTGATCTGATCCAGCTGTTGCCCATATTGCTCCAACTGCGTTTGCGCTTCGCTCAGCTCACCCGCTACGGCTTTCTTGCCGCCAGCTCGGCGCGCAACCGCCTTGAGATCGCTGGCTAACGCGTCAATACCGCCGAGGCCAAGAAAAACCTCGGTTGCGCGACGCAGCAGCTGTGGCAACCGCTCTGGGTTGGCCAGCGCTTCGATCTTTTCGCCATCGAATAGGAACAGGTGAACGAGCTCAACCGGGAGAATGCTATTGATGAATTCATCCCAGTCTTCAGTTAGGGCAATGTCTTCGAAACCGTGTTGGTAGACCTTGAAAATCTCACGTAAACCCGATTCGCGCGGGATCCATTCACGCCTGAGGGTTAGCGTTTGGAGGTCAGCGCCCCGCTCGATGGTTAGCGCGATGTCGATTCGAGCGTTACCCGTAGCGTCTTTACGCTGCAGCCCAGACACCAACTGATCGTACTCAGAGCGGCGAGCGATGTTGACAGCTTTATACCCATACAAGCCGATCTGCAGCGACGTCAGCAAAGTCGTTTTTCCGCTTCCGTTAAGTGCCTTGACCAAGATAACGGGGCGGCTCGCGTTCACGCTGAAGTCAAAGCTTTGCTGCTCGCGAAAAGGGCCAAGGTTTTGAATTGAAATCTGGTTAATCGTCAGCTTGGCCATGCTTATGCTTCAACTTCTTCTTGGACGTGCGGGATCAACTCAACCTCATCATCTGAAACTGGCTCATCTTTCTCGCTCATGTGTTTATGCTTAACAGCAAAGGCCAACGCCTCCTCTTCCGTCCGGAATGCATTCGCCTTAAGAACGGCGTCTAGACGATCCAGATGCAAAGAGCGTTTTTGAGATTGCATCGACTGGAACTGCACACCTAAAAGGTTACGCGTCAGTCGGTAGAGCCGATCTGCAGCCTCAGGATCGAGCTCCGCAGCTACCTCTTTCAATATCCCAAGGTCTTCTGGCTCAAGCGGGTGCTGCTCAAGCGGTTTACCTGGATAAGGCTCATCAAAGACACGCTGATAGATCTGCGGCACCAGGTCCTCGATTTCGCCCTTTTCCTCAACCCAGATTCGACGAATCGCGTCCATTTCCTCCAATGGAATCAGCTCGATCTGATCGTGACCTGGCACTTTGGCTGCACGCACCGTTTTCTGGGTGCGTAGCAGCTCTTCAAGCAATGTGGCGCGGTAATCTTGAAGATAAGGGCCGTGAATCAGCTCATCACGCTCGTTCATGATCTTGATCCGGCCGTTCATGCGCTGGAAGTCCCGCTTGTCCCAGTCGTGGATGGTCAGATAGTTATTACGGAAATTCAGAATCGGCTGCATCCATGATTTCTGCTCGTCATTCTGAATCATCGCGCCCATGGACTTGTCCTGAGACACCATGGTGCAAACGTAGCAACCGAAGCGGCTGTCGCCACAACTAGGCGTGGATTTATCGACGACGACGGGGCACTCCGCATCGGGCGTGGCGCCTTTGTAAATATCGAACAGATCTTGGTTATCGACACCCCACGGGTTTGGCTCCGTCAGGATGTACATCCAGACATCGTCACTGCTCCACGTTTCGATGGGCAAATAGACCCATACGCGGGAAAGTTTTGGATTGCCGTTACGGCTCAAACGGTCGCGAGAGCTGCCGCTATATACGTCCATGACCTTGTCACGAGCAGCACTCTCGCCACGCCTTTGTCCCAGCACCAAGATCGCTTCGTTATTCGCCTCAGACAGGTCCTGGATGTACTTCTCGGAAGCACTGATTTTCAGTCGGTCAGTACACCAACGGAACCGATTGCGCGGGGTTGGATAGCCTTTACCAATGAGGTTCACCCAAAAGCGGCTTTCCAAGGATGGTGTTAGTCGCCTGGGTACAAACGGCAACCCTTGGCGCTCGGCCTCATATTCCATTGTCTTCAACGAGCCGGCGACCCAAGCAGCAATTACCGGGTTCTCAACCAGAGTGTCAGTACTGATGACGTGAATTTCTTTGGTGCGCTGCTCAGCTGGCAACGCAGCCACGGCATTCCAGATAAGCTGGAGCGATGCGGTTGAATCCTTCCCACCGCTATAGCCGACAATCCAGGGCATAGAGTCGGATAGATAGATGTTCTGGATTTCTTGAATGATGGACTCAGGAGGAGTCATTGGGCCATCCGATATTAAATCTGGGTCACCTTACCGAGCGGCAAGGAAAGCGTTTTCGACGTTTTGCTCTTCAGGCGAGAGCGGCCGCCCTAAGGCAGTTTTGATCCGGTTACACGTGAGGGTCACGTTTTGGCTGTTCTTGGACATCCGGCCGCCAACCATGGCCCGCCCTTCCCAGCACGAGCTGTTCTTGCGGGACCAATCAAATCCAGAGAGACCGGCCAGCGCTTTAGTCAAATCAGGTTTTCCATCCCGATAGATGCATTTACCAACCCGACCTAACGCCTGAAGCACGATGGCGTGAGAATGGATGAAATCCTGGCGGACCTCGCCTGCGGTCATTTTCCCGTTCCGCACATGCACCCACTCGGGAATCCGTTCACCAACCGCTTCCCAAAATTCCATGCACTTGGTTGAGGCGGTTTGGAAATCTTCAAGGTCCTTCTCGGTACACATCTCCATGACAGCAAAATTCAGCGCGCTCAACGTGAACAACTTGCGCGACCTCTGTGACAAGGATGAGCGCTCGGTTTCTATAAGGTTTCGAAAGACATTTGCGGAAAGGCTCAGGTGCTTCGCAACGTTGCCCGCAGCGCTACGATGGTCATAAAGAATGCTCAACGATGGCGACGGCTTGACTGCATGCCGGTTGAGGTCGGCAAACATCTGCTGGCAGCGCTCTAGACCACGATCATGGAAGAACACCACGGCAATGGTCTCGTCCCCGAGCTCAGGCTTAGCAGCCAGCGCTTGCTCAATCGCAGCACGCCGATGCTGCCCATCGTTCACAACGAAACGTGCATCCATATCAATGGACAACGTTCCCATGCGGAATGCGTTGGTGCTCCCGCTCCCCACCGGCTCAAACGAAACCTGCCCGTCTACCGAAGCGGTGATGGCAGAGAACGTGTAGCTTTCGGGGTTTGCGACGATGTACCGCGCAATTTCGGGGACCCGGGACAGGTTGATCGAACGCTGGGCCCTGAGCTCCGGCACGAGCTCTTCATTGTCGAAAACGAAGAGCCTCGGCAGCAATCGCAAGGGGCACATCGAGACGTAGTACTCCCGACCCGCTTGGACGCCGCGGATGGCCGGGAAGGTATAGGAGAAGGTGCTGGTCATGGCGCGCAGCTTACCAAAGTTGTTTGTCTATTTACAAACAAACAACCAGCATCAAGAGCCAAACACCAGCTACCACATCAGGTATCCTATGCCATCGATTGCTCCACCGAGGCCTCCGGCATGCTTGACCTTGACTTCAACCAGCTGCGCATTCTTGTCAACGAAGCTACGCAAAAGACTTACATAGATTACATTCTTGCTGCGTCGCAAATAGCTGTTCCGCTAGCAGCGATTTTGCTCAGCTACGGAACAATACGAAGTCACGCCCGAAGAGTAACCATCGAAAAACTAGCCGAACAAGATGTAAGTCGTCTATTCCTAAGCGCAGATTATTTTTTTCAGTATTCAGACAATATCAATTTATTTTTTTTCCTTCATATGAAGCTGCTCGATAAGTATGCGAAAAATCAGCCAACCAGTAGCAGCTTCGAAAGCAAATGGATAGCCGCGTCAGAAGCTGTATACGAGAACATAGCCAACGTGAGAAAAGCTTCTTTTATGCTTAGCTCATTAGGCGAAGCTTCCTTAGCTGAGAAAATAGATTTATACAGAGATAGCAGTACAAACCTGAGAAAAAAAATTTTTGATTTCGCCGAACAACACGTCGTTAATCAAACTACCGAAATAGAAAAATTTGTCATAGAAATCGAAGCGCAAAAAAAAGCTCTCAGCAGCATACAAGAAGAAATACTACTAGAAATAGTAGCTGCTAACAGGCGACTCAAGAAAAAGGCTTAAAGCCGCAAGCATATCTGGTGATGCGAGGATCTATTTTTTTGTTTGGATTCGATCGCCCGAGTTTCCTATGGGAGAATACAAGGCAACAAATATACGCTCACCCTTCTATTTCGCGCTGAGTCCCGACGACCTACATAAGCGCTGCCAAAAGGTTTCGCCGCGTAGTATTGCGTGGCATACCCTTGACCCGAACGGAACAGCCTCCAGCGGTTTCCAGCACAAGTTTCGTGAACAAGGGCGGGTTAGCCAAGGCCGTCAAACAGATAGACTGCGGCCCGGTTCAACAGCACAGGGAAGATTTTCATGGGGACGGACACCCTCAAAGACGCGACCTACCCATTCGATCAGGGCTGGGATCTGGACACCGGCTGGAAGCCTGACAGCACCGGCAGCCGCGATTCGAGCTGGCTACCTGATCATGGCTGGGGCCGACAGGCCGAGTTGCCGAAAATCAAGCCAGGCAACGGCGGCGCCTCATTTGCCGCCTGGGAGCAAAAGGTCGAAGCCGCTCCAGAACTGTCGGATTGGCCGCCGCCCGATTTGCTCAAGGTTCCCGAGGCCTTGCCGCCCGGCTTCTACCGGGTACCGCGCAGCATGTCCGGTGAGCAGGTGCTTGCCAGGCTGTTCGCCGACGCGCCGCACAAACATCTGGTGAATCGCATCAAGGCGCTGAATCCGACCTTTGCGAAGGGCTTCAAAGCCGGTGAAATGTTTGTCCTCGGCAACCTGATCAATCCAACCGCGTGCTCACGTGAAGAAGCTGACCTGATGGCGGCCGCCGCCGAGGTGCGCGCGGCTCTGGAGTCATTGAGCGAGAGCGAAGCCAATTTCATGGCTGACCATCAAGCCGAAATCGCTTTGATGGTGGGCGGCGCAAGCGCGTCGCTGGGGCTCGGCACCGACGTGCTCGGGAACGGCTTGAAGCAGATCGAGAACACGCTGCATGATATCGAGTACCTCCATCAGCGCGAGTATGCAGCGCATGGCCATCTGCGCAGTCAGCAGTTCTTCACGTCCCGCCAGCAGCTGTACCGCCAGCTCGACAATCAGCTGAAGGCGACCTTTCTTGGCAAGCAACTGGGACTGGGCAACTACCCAACCCTGCGCCAGGATCTCGGTATTTCCACCCGTAGCTTGGTGCATCATTGGAGCAAGGGCGGCGCGCCAGGCCAGATTCCCGGATACGCGACCCACATGAATGAAATTGCCAAGGCGGCGACGTACCTCAAGTATGGCGGCTACGTTGGTGTCGCTCTTGGCGGGACGGCCTCATTATTGAAGGTCCAAGAGGTGTGCCAGGCAGGCGAAACCCAGGCATGTCAGAAGATTCGGTTTACCGAGACGGGTAATTTTGCTGGGGCGCTGGGTGGTGGAGCGCTAGCTGTGGCCCTTGCTAGCCCAGCGGCGGGTTCGATTTGCGTCGCCCTTGGAATTGCGACAGGCGGACTGGGCGGTGTTGCCTGCGGTCTGGTAGTGGTTGGCGGAGCTTCGGTTGCTGGTGGGGCCGGTGGCGGATGGGCTGGAGAACTTGCGGGCGAGAAGATTTATGAGGGGAGTAAGCATTGAACTTCAGCACATGGTTTGAAACCTGGCCGTTAGACCTTCAAATCACCTTTCTTTTAGCCCCTTTCGCAATCGGGTTCTCAGGCCTGCTCATGATTCTTGTAATGGCCTACCGAAATCTCGACACGATACTCCATACGTTTCCAAACAGCGGATACGTGATTAGACAGAAAATGCTTTGGGGTGACAGCGGCCTTTACTCCCGTTTTGTGTTAACCAGCAGTTTGGCAGCTATCGCATTGTTCCCCAAAGGTCACATAAACCGGGGAGACCTATTGGAAAGCGAACTACGCAATCTCCCCCACTTCATTAAACGCCGCATGGTAGTGGCCTGGTGGCTCTGCTTCGCCGGGATGGCTTGGCTGCTTCTCGCAGTCGGCCTGCTGAAGCTCACGTCAGATTGAAGGAGACACCAGCGATCAACACCCTAACGTTGATCGCTTTGCAATTGACTCACATACATGAATCTAGCTCACCTGCTAATCAAACGATGAAATACAAGGACGTTCCATGACATCTAAAAACGAGATACCTGTTGTTAAATATGTAGGCTTGTTTGCATTGCTAAACGCAGCATTAATGCTATTTTTCAACGTACTTGCATACGGCTTCGATATTGACCTCGGCTCCGGAGCAAACATAGCAATGCTTATGGGCGCATCCATTATTACCTCTAATCAATTTGTAGCAATCAACAAAAGAGCGCCAGACAAGAGAGAAAAAAACAAGTTGATATTAGGCTGCCTATTATCATCAGTTGCCATATCGATCGCCGGCGTAGCCATATTGATTTCCGTTGTATTAGGCCCAAAAGGGATTACTGAAACAACCAAAGCTCTTCCCACGCTCTCTACGCCGACGTGGCTCATCATTATAAGCGCGGTGACTGCGTTCTATTACTTAATGCTAAATCTCTCGTTTGGATGGCATGCGAACAAGTTAGCCATGAGAATTCAAGCAAAAGCGTAGCGCCACATTGTTTGGCCCGGTCATTTTTCAAAAAAGGGAACACCCATTAGTCGGGCTAGTGCCAAGACTCAAAGCAACCCGCTCTGCTTTTGAGCGGCAGAGTTCCTCCAGCGCTGAACCTGATGGGCAGCGCCCGGTCGCGTCCGTTTCCTCATTCGTGGGTGCGACAGACTCGTGCCAGTTACCCATATGAATTAAACGGTGCCTACCTACTAGCACTGTCCTGGCGGGTAACCGGCCCTGGAGCAGCGCGTCTGCCAGTCGTCGTATTCGATTCAAGCGCCTGGCCTCGTGGCCGACTACTTCTCGTTGCCCCACGCTTCGACAAACCGTGGCTCCGCTAGCACTGTCATTTCCATCGCAATCAACAGGCTTCACCCATGGCACTCGACCCGATCACCATGTTGACGCTCTCCGTCGCCCTCGCGTTGGCGGCTGCGTTGTATCAGGCCGTCGAGTGGCGGGCCGTTCGTGAGCCGTCGCTGTTGTTCTGGAGTGCGGGCTTCGCCTTGATCAGTGTCGGCTCGACGCTCGCCCTGCTGCGTGTCAGCGGGTTGCTCCTGATTGGGATCTGGTTCGCCAATGGTCTGCTGGTGACTGCGCATTGGCTGTTTCTGCTGGGTGTCGCGCGGTTCAGGAGCGTGCGCCTGTCGCGCGGCTGGTATCTGATATTCGTCGCCTGGGCCGCACTGCTGCTACTGCCAGGCGAGCAGATCTGGTCGAAGGTCATCCTGCTGTTGAATTCTCTTCTGGTCGCGCTGCCGACGCTCAGGGCGAGTCTGCTGCTGCGCTCACGGGACAAGTCACTGGGCGCCGGTGCGGCGCAGCTGCGGTATGTGCTGCTGGCGCACAGCCTGTTCTACTTCGCCAAGATGATTCCGCCGCTGGTCCCGGGCACGCTGATCGATCTCTCGGTATTCGGCGGCACGATCGTCCAGATCTCGCTGGTCGAAGGGGTGATGGCGATCATGCTGATCGCACTGTCGATGACCGGCACCGTGCGCTACCGCAGGGAAAGGCAAATCGAGCGGCTGGCCGCGCGGGACCCGCTGACCGCCATGTATAACCGCCGCGCTCTTGAGGCAAGGGCGCCACGTTTGCTACGCGAGGCCTCGCCTGCTCGTCCGGGGGCACTGCTGCTGATCGATATCGACAACTTCAAGCTTGTTAACGATCTGCATGGCCATGCGGCGGGCGACCGGCTGCTGATCGCCCTGGGCGAGATGATTCGTGCAGTCCTGCCTGGAGGCTCGTTGGCGGCGCGACTGGGTGGTGATGAGTTCGTGATTCTGCTGGGCGACGCTACCCGTGAACGAATCGTGGCGCTGGGCGACGGGCTGCGAAAGCGTTTCCATGACAACGCGAATCAGCATTTCGCCACGCCGAAGCCTGTCACCCTGAGTATCGGCGTCAGTGTGTTTGATCAGTCTCCCGCCAGCCTTGCGGCGCTAATCGAGCAGGGCGACGTGGCGTTGTACGAATCCAAGCGCGGCGGGCGGAACAGCATCCGCCTGACTGATCGCAGCTTGATGAGCCAATCCGCGGACGGGGCTTGACCCGCAGTTGGCTACTTTGTCGCGACTGACAAAAGGAACCCGCTCGCATGGCGAAACCGATGCCCTAGCGCTGGCAGCATCATGTCGTTTTGTTAGCCATGAGTCGCTCAGGACTGCCGCCGACGCTGTCAGTACGTGCTTGCCTGCGATAGAACGCCTGAATGGCCCATACCACGCCTAAGAACAGCAAGCCTGTCCCGATTGCTTCGGCAGCAGAAGGCCAGCGGTGATGGACGAACAGGCCTAGTGCGGTTGCGTAGAGCGTTTGACTGGCAATCAGCTGCGCGCTGAGCGCCAGCGGCAGGCGACGGGTTGCGACTGACCACGCCCAGGCACCGGCGAGCGTAGCGCCAAGCCCTTGAATCGCGCCGCATATGAGAAGCGCATCGGTACCAGCCAAGCCACTCGGTTGGTCCGCGAAATTGGAGAGGTCCAGATACAGCCCCACCGGGATGAAAGCCAGCATCTCTACACTGCACATAAAAATCAGCATGGCGGACCAAAGCATGGGTGACATGCCTGAACGTCGGGCTAGGGCGCTTTCGTTCAACAAGCCGAAGCCAGTCCAGGATGCGATTGCCAGCAGAGAGACAAATAGCCCAAGCAGTATCGAACTGGTAGTACGCATCTGCGCCGCATCGCTGAAATCGAACACGCTCAAGTTGAACAGGCCTATCCCCAACGCCGCCACCATCAATGGTCCGGCAATGGTGCGCCAAGGCACGCTGGCGCTGCGCATGTTGCCGGCAATGGCGAGAACGATAGGAACAGAACCCATCATCACCGGAGGGATAACAGGCCCGGCTGCCAAGACGGCGGTAGTGATCAGAAAGAAATAACCGATGTAGCCAAGAAAGCCCAAGAGCGCGGCCCAGGCCCAGTCGGTCGAAGTGAGTTTCTTGACTTCGCTGCGGTACGTGTACAAAACCAGCAGGCTACCCAGCCCGGCGAAGCCATAGCTCACCACAGCGAGGTCGAACAGACTGTAATCGCCGATCAGGCTTGGAAAGATGTAGAGCAGCGACCAGGAAAACGTGGCAGCAATCGCTGCGAGCAGGCCTACCTTCATGCGCTCAACTCATGCGGGCGTTGCGCTGTGATCCAGCAAAGTGCCACGCGTTTTGCGGTCTCGAATAGCCGAGCGGTCTCGCCCATGGCGCCGCTGACAAAACTACCCTCCAACAAGATGAACAGCCCATCGGCAATCGACGCCGGATCGCTAACGCCTGCTCTGGCGGCCAACGCAGTGAGGTTGTCACGAATCCCTTGTTTATGCCGGCTCACGGCCAAACGGACCGGGTGACTGCATGATGGGAATTCAGCTGCGCTGTTGACGAACAGGCAGCCACGGCCGCTGTCGCGCAGCAGAAAGCGCTCATACAAATCGAAGAAGGCGAGCATGCCGTCAACCGGTTCGGCATGCTTCGCTAAGGTGCTCGCTACCTCCTCACGCCAGCGACGGTCACGTTCTTCAAGGCACGCAACAATCAGCGCGTCCTTGGAAGGGAAATGACTGTACAGGGTCATTTTCGTCACGCCTGCCAACGCTGCGATCGCCACCACACCGGTAATGTGCACGCCCTGCGAGACAAAAAGAGTTAGCGCGGCATCAACGAGGCGCTCGCGGGTTTTATCCATTGGTCGACTCTCCGATGTGGATATGGAGGCGACTATACTGACCGGTAAGATTTGATGAATGCCAAACGCGACCTCAATGCCGGACGAAAACGACCTGGGCGGCACGCCGACCACAGTCGCTAGTGAAATGGGAGAAAAGGGACAGATTATTTCCTATCCCTGCCCGCCCGCATCTGCGCCACACGCTACCCGGCATCATCCACGTGCTTCGCCTGGCACGGCGTGGGGCGCAATGCCTTGATATTGGCGACTCAAAGCTGCGGCCGAACGTCAGTCGAGGCGTACCTGCGAGAAACAGAGGGACAAACCACATTTCTCACGATTGGATAGCGCAGCCAGCGTTCTACTCTGCTCAAATTCCTCCAAAGCCCATCAGCGCGCTAAAGCGACTTCGAGGAATAACACGCGTATGGACACCCGCTTCCTAAGCCTTATGGAATTCCAAAACGTCTATTTCTACCGATTCGTTACGCTCGCCATTTTCGTGGCAGTCGGCGTTATGTTCTTGTTCGCATTGCCCGACATGAAGCGCGCCGAGATATGGGTGGTTGTGCCGGTGCTTTTTATGCTGTGGGGCCGTTTTGCCGTTGAATATGTCCAGGTCAAGAACTGTGGCCCAGCGTTTATCCATAACGATGAGCTGGTGATTACCCGCGACGCGGGTCACCGGCAAATACCCTTGACCCGCATTCGCTCGGTCACCTCCAAACACAGCCTGTTCATGGTGCGCCGGTATCGCTCGTGGACGGATCACCTGGCTTTTCTGCAGGTCACGCTGAACAACGGCGAGCGTGTTTACACCCTGGCTGAGAGCAAAGTGTTTGAATACCCGGCGGGCAAGAACACGCTGAGCGCGATTCAGGCTGCTGTGCTTGCAGCCAAGACAAAGAGCCTCACATCACGACCAAACCAAGATGCGGGACGTTCGGCTTAGCGAGGTAGCTTGGAAGTAACGCGTGGAAAAGGCTCCGCCGTTTTCCACCCTACGGATTTTGCTGAGCGCTGGCTCATCGTTCAGCACCAACACGCTTTCCTTGATCCCGACCAGAAGGTATCGCCTCACACGCTAGTCACTTGACTCGCTTCGCTCACCTTCAGCTAATACTCCACTGGCTACGTATCTCGGGCACTAAGGTCGCGAACCGCAGTGCCCGTGGCGTTTCTGGGCTACTTCGAGGAGACAACCGAGGCCATCATCGGTAAAGCGTCTGGCGCGACCTACTTCGATCATGCGTCCAGGCAATGACAAAACACCCGTCAACGACACGCCGAGGACAACAGATGAACGATCAAGCACGCGGTTTGTTGCTCGTCACGAGCGGCATCGTCGTACTCAGTTTCGATGGTCTGTTGGTGCGTCTGGCGCAGGCGGATGGCTGGAGCATCGTGTTTTGGCGCGGTCTGTTGATGTTCTTGGCGCTGGGCGTGTTTTCGCTGACCGCCAGAAGCCGGGCCAGCCTCAAGGCGCAACCGCTGATCAGCGCCGGCTCGGCCTTGTTACTGGCTTTGATTTCGATCTTCTTCGTGCTGGCGGTCATCCATACCACGGTCGCCAACGTGGTGGTGGTCCTCAGCACGGCGCCGCTGTTCGCAGCGCTATTCACGCGGTTTTTTTTACGTGAGCACGTGGGGCTGCACACTTGGCTCGCGATCGGCGTGGCGGGGCTGGGGATCATGATTGTATTTGCCGGGGCCTTCACGCCGACGGATCTGGCCGGTAATGGCTATGCGCTGCTCTCGTCGGCAGCCGTGGGCGCCAACCTTACGTTGCTACGCCGCCACCCTGCCATCGAGCGGATGCCGCTCATTGCGCTCGGTGGATTGGCGGCCGCGCTGATCGCCTGGCCCAAGGCCCAGCCGTTCGGTCTGGAAGCCACGAGCTACTGGGCATTGGTGGTCATGGGTTTGGTCCAGATGCCGCTGGCCACGCTGCTGATCAATAACGCGACCCGCTATCTGCCCTCCGCCGAGGTGGCCCTGTTCTATCTGCTGGAAAGCGTGCTGGGCACACTCTGGGTCTGGTATTTCCTGCAGGAGACGCCCGCTAGCGCGACGCTATACGGCGGTGCGCTGGTTATCGCAACGCTGGTGGTACATGCCAGCCTGACCTTGCGCCCACGCGCCGCGCTGCCGGCCTGAGCGAGCCGCGTAGAACCGGAAAACAGCTGAACGGGGATGAACGCCTCATCCGCCCACGCCGCTACAGCTCACACACCCCACCCGGCACCGCCATGACCCAGTCTCGCACGGCCAGCACCGTCGGATCGTCCCGGCGGCTCTCCGGGTACACGAGGTGAAACGGCTTGCCTTCCATCTCCGGCCCGAACGGCTGCATCAGCCGGCCTGCCCTCACCTCGTCCTCGATCAACTGACGGCTCATCAAGGCCACACCCTGCGCGCCGATGGCGGCTGAGATGGCGTGGGTCTCGTCGGAGAAGGCCAACCCGGCACTGACATCCAGCCCCGGCACATTGGCCAGCTTCTGCCACGACGACCAGTGAATCGGAGCGGAAGTGGCGCCCCGGGCGCGGAAGTGGATCAGCGGGTGGTTGGGCAGGTCGGCGGCGGCGCGAAGGCCCAGCAATGGGCTGCAGATCGGGACGAAGGTGTTGTCGATCAGCTTTTCGGCCACCAGCCCTGGCCAGCGGCCATCGCCGTAGCGGATGGCGATATCCGCCGTAACGCCATCCAGCGCCACCGGCTCGTGGGAGGTATGGAAGCGCAGATCGATATCGGGATGGGATTCACGCAGCATGCAGACCCAGGGCACCAGCCAGCGCACGGCGATGGCCGGCGTGGTGGTAAGCGTGATCGCCTGGCGGCAGGGCCCCGCGCTGAGGCGCTCGACCGTTGCGCTGATGCTGTCGAATGCCGTCTCCAGGGTCTGTTGCAACTCACGGCCTTGGACGGTGAGTGCCAACTGCCTGGGTTTGCGCAGAAACAGCGCAACACCGAGTGACTCTTCCAGCGAACGAATCTGGTGGCTGATGGCCGTGGCGGTGACGTTCAACTCCTCGGCAGCCTGCTTGGCGCTCTCATGGCGGGCGGCCGCTTCGAAGGCTCGCAGGGCGGAAAGCGAAGGTAACCAGCGATGCGCCATGGCTGAGTTTTCCTCATCTATAACCGAAAGAAATGGTCGTTTGTCGCCCACAGAGCCTAAACCTAGTCTGGGTCTACCGCGAATGACAGATGAATTCAGTCACAGAGGAGACTCACCATGACACACCTTCTGCACCTCGATGCCAGCGCCCGCCCCGGCCTTGCCGGCAGGGACGAGCACGGTTCCCACAGCCGCCACCTCGGCCACCGCTTCGTCAGCCAGTGGCTGGCCCGCCGCGCCCAGGACAGCGTGACCTACCGGGACATCGGCCAGAACCGGCCTTCTTTCACCAGCCATGACTGGATCGCGTCATCCTTCACCCCGGAAGAACGCCGAGAGCCCTGGATGAAGGAGACGCTGATCGAGAGCGACCAGCTGGTCGACGAGTTGATTGCCGCCGATGTGCTGGTCATTGGCACGCCGCTGTACAACTTCGGCATGCCCGCGGCACTCAAGGCATGGATCGACCAGATCGTGCGCCCCGGCCGGACAATCGAGGTCGACGAAAGCAAGCTACCGGATCCCTACGTCCCCCTGTTGGCTGACCGACCACGGCACGCGGTCATCCTCACGGCACGAGGCGGCATCGGCTTCGGGCCCGGCGGGGAAATGGCGCATATGAACCATCTGGAGCCGAACCTGGTGACGGCGCTCGGCTTTATCGGTATCACTCGCTTCCATCAGATCGCGATCGAAGGCCAGGAAACCGGCGGTGAGGTGCTGGCTGCTTCGGTGGAACAGGCGCTACGTGAGGTCGATGCGTTGGTGCGGGAGCTTCAGACGGAACTTGAGGATCCCACACCGAGCTTGGCTCACCCACGACAGGCCGAGCCCGTCTAGGACCTGGTCCGGGAAGCGCAACGGTTCTGCGAAACAGCCCCTGCTTGCTCCGAAAAATTCAGCAACCCGGTAGCCTTCAGCGCCGTTTGGCGCTGTCGCCGGCTTTGAATCGGATCTTCCTGGACACGATAGGCAACTGTTGAAGGCTCAGCGCCTCATCCCTGCCCGCTACAATGGCGGCCTTTCCTAAGCCCGTCGGAGCCCGCCCATGTTCACCCTCTCCTACCTGTGCACCCCGCCGCCGGAATCGATGAAGAGCCAGGTGATGCAGATGGTGGTGGACTACCTCAGCGACATCAGCCCGGTTTCGCTCACGCCGAGCAATCCGCTGTACCAGCTGTATCAGTACGTGGTGGGTTTAGAGGTGCACCGCTATCTGGACAGCATGGACGGCGCGCAACCGGGCAAGCCTGAACTGATTATGGCGCTGGATGCCGAAGACCCGGCCCGCCTGCTGGGCTTTGCGCTGTATTTGCCTTATGTGGACGACCCCGAGGCCTGTGTGCTGCTCTACCTGGCCGTGCAGACGAGCCATCGCCGCCAGGGCATCGGCCGGGCGATGGTCGAGGCGATGATAACGCGCTATCCCCACGCGGAAGTGGCATGCGTAGCCGGCAAGGTGCCGTACTTCGAAGCGCTGGGGCTTCATGCCGTTGACGGCTCGAGGCCCGCAAGTGGTGATGAACAACCGTAACCAGGCGTCCAGCGGTGTGGTGGCGGTGCAGGATCTGCAGCCGATTTTCCAGTCCGAGGAGGTCCGGCAGATTCACACCTACCTGGTGAAGCAGCACGGCGCGGACGCCATGAGCGATGCCGAGAAGCAGCGCGATGCCCTGCTCGATGAGCTGGCGCAGCAGGCGGAATACCTGATTCAGACCTGCGCCTCGGCGACGCGCCTGCATTGACGGAGCAAAACGGCCGCCCGTGTACGGCGTGCCGAGCATAGGAGCAGCCGCGCCCTGCCGATCGGAAAGCTTGCCGTTTCCAACCGCCTGTTTCCTTGCCGCTGGGTGCTAAGCTTCACCTGGTTCGGGTTTAGCTCATCGACGCCGTGCAGGCGTTGCAGGATTGGCATTCGGTGGCAGGCTAACGCGCGCCACCGAGCGGGCTCGCCCGTGACGCACCCGAAATTGCCTAACTCTTCACGCGACGGAATACAGATGGCCACCGATAAAGACTTCGTGGACTACGTGGCGGAGCAGATCGGCCTCGGGAACCGGCTGACCTATCGGAAAATGTTCGGGGAGTACGCGCTTTATCTGGACGCGAAGGTGGTCGCCTTCGTCTGCGACAACAGCCTGTTCATCAAACCCTCCGAGGCGGCGCTCGCCCTCGCGCCGGAGCTGCCCCAAGGCCCGCCCTACCCCGGCGCCAAGAACTATCCGGTAGCCGACGAGCTGCTGGATGACGCCGACGCACTGCGCCGTCTGGTGATCGAAACCGCCAGGGTGCTACCCGCTCCCAAACCACCCCGACCGCGCAAGAAGAAGCCAGACGCCGCGAAAGACTAGCGGCAGCCGGTTAGCGATTTCGGTCAACCCAAGGCTTCTCGCAAGGCTAATCGCGCGGTCGATGGAGCGAACCGGCGCGCCGATCATGTTGCGCTGACGAGCGTGTCGCGCGCGATGGAAGTACCCCCCGCATCTGCGCATCTCGCCGGACTTAAAAATCGCAGAGACCTGCCCTCAAGCCGCTATCACAGGTTGCCGATAACCTCTTGGCACCGCTCGCCTCGCACGGCGGCAAAGCGCATCGGATTGCGTGAAGGGCTCCCTGAAGAACGAAGCGCAGGTCGGCGCGGACGTCTCGACGAACTGGCCAGGGGCCACTGAACGATGAAAATCAAACACAAGTTGCTAGCAAGTCTTCTGGTCGCGACGCTTGTTCCAGTCCTTGTCGTGGCCCTGTTCACCATCCGCAACGTCACCGAGGAAGCCAAGCTCCAGTTCGAGGAGACCAGCAGCCTGGACGTCAAGCTGGTCGACAATACCTTCGTGACCCTGTTCGATTCGGTTAATCACACCGTGTCGGCGATGGCCGACTACGCCGCCGTCCGCGACACCGAGAGTGGCGAGCTGACCGTCTATTCCGGCTCGCCCCGCAAACCGGGCGCGGTCGCCACGGCCAATGGCGGCCGCGAAAAAGACATCTTCGATTACTTCTCCGGCATCGGTAACAACAACCCGTCCTTCGGCTATGTCTACATGGGCGACACCAAGGGCGGCTACGTGGAATGGCCGGGCACCGGCGACTACGGCAGCTGGGATCCGCGGGGGCGCCCCTGGTTCGGCCTGGGCAAGGACGCCAATTTCCAACTGACGCGCCTCGACGGCTATTACTGGGAACCGGACGACGCGGTCTACGTCTCGGTGATCAAAGCCTTCAAGGACAAGGCGGGCCAGTTTGCCGGGGTCGTGGCGACGGACGTGTCGCTAAAGTCGCTGACCGACATGGTCCAAAAAATCCGCTTTGGCGAGACCGGTTTCTTCATGCTGGTGGAGAGCAGCGGCACCCTGCTGGTCGACGGCCACCAGCCCAAGAACAACTTCAAGAAGCTCGGCGAGCTCTCGGGTGACTACTTCTCGACCATCAAGCAAACCGAAAACGGTGTGATCGAGGTGAATATCGATGGCGTCGACTACCTCGCCAACGTCTTCACCTCGCCCACCCTGGGCTGGAAATTCATCGGTTTCATGCAGGTCGACGAGATCCTGGCCGGCGCACATAAACTAGCCTGGATGACACTGGTCGCCTGCGCCGTGCTGGTGGTGCTGTTCGGTATCGCCGGGGTCGTGTTCGCCAACCGTATCGTCACGCCGATCAACCTGGTCAAGGACGGGCTGCGCACCATCGCCCAGGGCGAAGGTGACCTGACTCATCGGCTCCCCGTGCTGGCCCGGGACGAAACCGGCGAGTTGGCGAAGTGGTTCAACCAGTTCATCGAGTCGACGCAATCGATGATCACCGTCATCAAGGAAAACGCCGTCAGCATCGATGGTGTTTCAAGCCAGACCAACGACCGCACCACCGCCATGTCGGACAGCTTGCAGCGTCAGTCCAGCGCGGTGGAGCAGATTGTCACCGCCGTGACCGAGATGGCCTCGGCCGCCAACGAGGTAGCACACAACTGCGTGAGGACGGCGGAAGTCTCCGCGCAGGGCCTGGATGCGACGCGCAATGGCAAGGAGGTCATCGCCCGCAGTACCGCGGGGGTGAACGATCTTGGCGCCAGCATCCAGGGTTCGAGCAAGGTGATTCGCGAGCTCGAACGCGAGACGGTGAGCATCAACACCATCCTGTCGACCATCCAGCAGATCGCCGAACAGACCAACCTGCTGGCGCTCAACGCCGCCATCGAAGCGGCACGCGCTGGCGAACAGGGACGCGGCTTCGCCGTGGTGGCCGAAGAGGTGCGCAACCTGGCCAAGCGGACCCAGGATTCCACCGGTGAGATCAACAAGATCCTCAACCTGCTGGTCAGCCGCATCAGTGAGGTGACAGCGAGCATGGATCACAGCCTGACGGAGTCGAGCAAGGCCATCGAGCTGGCGGGCGATGTGATGGGGGCGTTCGAGGACATCGAGAATGCCGTGCAGACGATCCGCGACATGACCACGCAGGTCGCCACCGCCACCGAGGAACAGCACCTGGTGACCGAAGACATCAACCGGAACGTGGTCGCCATCAGCGATGCGGTTGCGCAGGTGTCCAGCCAAGCCTCGGAAGTCGAAAGCTACTCCCAGGAGCAGCGTCAGCTCAGCAGCGCACTCCGGCAGCTGGTCGGGCGGTTCCGTACGCAGTAAGGCTCGAAGCGGTCGTTGCCCGAGCGCGGCGTCAGTCCTGGCGACTGACCCCGCTCGGCATGGCCTGAACCAGCACGTGGCCAGAGTCGCGTGCCGTGTCGCCAGTCTCGGAGCGGCGCTGGACCTCCTGAAACGACCACGCCGCAATGGCGGGACCGCGTTTGGCTATCAGCGCTTTACGCAGACGAAAAGCGCGTTGCCGGACGCGCTTTCGCGCGGAACGATCCTTTCGTAATCATGCTCGAGCACATGGACGTCGAAGTACGGCGCCAGCAACTCTTCCAATTCGACAAAACTCACCGCCACCATGGCGTGCTCGTCGTGCCAGACCTGGCTTTGCTCGGCGACGGTTCTCTCGATGCGCAGCCTGAGCGACTGTCGCTCGCCAGCGCCCGCGTAGTACCAAGCGGAGCTGAAGGTGAACAGGCCGTCGGCGTGCCCGGCGCTATGCGAGACGAACGAGCGGTTGTCGATGCTGTGCTTGTCGACGGCGTTGAAGCAGAACAGCCCGCCAGCGGCCAGAGCGCCATGCACGCTGGCGATACAGGCCTGCAAACGTTCGACGCCACCGCTGTAGTGGATGGAATACAGGAAACAGGTGATCAGATCGACCGGCCGATCCAGGCTGAAACCGCACATATCCTGCGCAACGAAGCGCGCTTCCGGGCAACGTATCGCGGCCCGGTCGAGCATCGGCTGGTTGATGTCGAGCCCACCGCTGGCAAATCCGGCATCGATGAAGTGGCGCACGTGCGGCCCGGTCCCGCAGGCGAGGTCCAGGTGGCGCCGGCCACCGTTGCCGAACAGCTGTTGCAAGCGCTGGATGCAGTGGCTTTGTGCGCGGTAATCGATATCGGCGCACATCAGATCGTAGTAACCCGACAGGTCGGTATAGAGCGCATTGCCGGGCATGGTGGCCTGCTGATCGAGCGGGAGCGTTGAGGGGCGCGCATCATATCCGGGCCGCGGGAAAATCGCCCGTCAATCATGTGCCCTGCCACCGGACGAAATGTGCGCTTGAGCCTACGAAGGTGCGTCGCGCCAGCGCCCAATCCGCCAGTGGCTCGAGCTGGAATAACAGGATTGTTCCAGCAGGTGAAACAAAGAAGTACCTAGAAGCGATATTCCTCAAAAAACAGTTCGGTCACACACTCTCGGCACGGATCGGGATACACCCGGCCCGATAAGCCCAGGAGCCGAACCATGAAAATCCATCACCATCCCTTGTCCGGTCATGCTCACCGAGTGGTGCTTTTCGCATCGCTGCTTGGCCTCGAACACGAGCTGGTCGAAGTCGACCTTCAAGCCGGTGCTCACAAAAAGCCCGAGTTTCTTGCCATCAGCCCATTCGGCCAGGTGCCGGCACTGGAAGATGACGGCGTCGACATCGCCGATTCGAACGCCATCCTCGTCTACCTCGCCAAGAAAGCCGGCCGGAGCGATTGGTTACCGGAAGATGCCCTGGGTGCGGCACGTGTTCAGCGCTGGTTGTCGGTAGCCGCCGGCGAGCTCGCCTATGGACCGGCAGCGGCCCGGTTGATCACGGTGTTTGGCGCCGGGTTCAACGCCGACGAAGTCATCGGCCGCGCGCATGCCCTGCTCGGCAAGCTGGAACAGCACCTGGCCGACCGCGATTGGCTGGCTGCCGATCACCCGACCATCGCCGACGTCGCGATCTACAGCTACATCGCCCGCGCACCGGAGGGCAACGTCGACCTGTCCGCCTACCCCGCCGTCAATCGCTTGCTCCGTCGCATCGAAGCGCTGCCAGGCTTCGTTCCCTTCGCCCAAACCCCTGCCGGGCTGACCGCCAAGGCATAAGCGGACCCAGGGCGCCCCACCCGCTTCCAGCTACCGGAGAGACAGAAATGGCCGAGCCATCGCATCAATCAGCCGTCTGGCACGCGGGCGAGAAACTCATCCAGGAAAAACTCGGCGTGGCGGAACGAATGGAAGCGGTTGGTCCGCGTGTCGCGCGGGACTTCATGCCCGACCAGCATCGCGAGTTTTACGCCCAGCTTCCGTTCATCGTGATGGGCAGCGTGGACGACCAGGGAGATGCCTGGGCGACCTTTCTGGAAGGCAGGCAGGGCTTCATGGCCTCGCCGACGCGAACGACGCTCGACATCGCAGCCCGCCCGGCTCCTGGAGATCCAGCGGGCCGTGGTTTGGTCGAAGGCGCCGCGGTCGGCCTGTTGGGCATTGAGATGCATACGCGGCGCCGCAACCGTATGAACGGCATTCTCTCGATCACCGATCCTGACTTCAGGGTCGAGGTCGACCAGAGCTTTGGCAATTGCCCCCGTTATATCCAACTGCGCGACTTCACCGTTGCCAGGGATCCCGACGAGCCCTTCACCGGGCAGGTCGAACAACTCGCGACGCTTGACCCGGCGGCCCGTGCGCTGATCGAGCAGGCGGATGCGTTTTTCGTGACCTCCTATGCTGATCGAGGCGCCAGCCGTCAGGTCGATGTTTCCCATCGGGGCGGCAAGGCCGGTTTCGTTCGGGTGTCCGAGGACGGCGCGCTGACGATTCCGGACTTCAACGGCAATCTGTTCTTCGCCACGCTTGGCAACATCGTGCTCAACGGCAAGGCTGGGCTGCTGTTCGTCGACTTCGAGACGGGGGACATGCTCCAGATGACCGGCGAGGCCGAAGTGATCTTCGAGTCACCGGAAATAGCGGCATTTCAAGGCGCCGAGCGGCTTTGGACGTTCCGCGCACGGAAAATCGTGCGCAGGCCCGCCGGCCTTGCGCTGCGGTGGGCCTTCCAGGACGGTGGTTGGTCCGACAGCTCGTTGATGACCGGCGACTGGCAGCATGCGCACGAGCGGCTGCGCGCAGCTCGATTCCTGGACGACTGGCGAACCCTGAAAGTGACGCAGGTGGTTCAGGAAAGCGCAACGATCCGGTCGTTTCATCTGGTCCCGGCGGACGGCGCAGGGTTGCCACACCTGGCCGGTCAGCACCTGCCCATTCGCGTGCGGCTTCCAGGCCAGGACAAGGCGCTTATCCGTACCTACACGCTGTCGGTCGCCCCTTCCGATGGGGCTTACCGTATCAGCGTCAAACGCGATGGGGCGGTGTCCCGGTATCTGCATGAACGCCTGCATGTGGGAAGCACGCTGGAGGCACGCGCGCCGACGGGCGACTTCACGCTAGATGCGCATGGGACTCGGCCAGCGGTCCTGTTGGCCGGGGGTGTGGGGATCACGCCGATGCTCGCCATGCTCCGCCACCTGGTCTACGAGGGGCTGCGCAGGCAACGGATCCGCCCCGCCACGCTGTTCTATGCCGCACGTTCCAAGCAGGACCGCGCCTTCGACCAGGAACTGGCAGAGCTGATCGCCGCCGCACAGGGCGCTGTAAGGCTCGTCCGCGTGTTGAGCGACACCCGTGACGCTCGGGCGGGCATCGACTATGACGCCTCGGGTCGCATCGACATGCCGCTGCTCAGCCGTTTTCTCGCCTTCGGCGACTACGAGTTCTACCTGTGCGGCCCACCGCCGTTCACGCAGGCGCTATACGACGGCCTGCGCGGCTATCGCATTGTCGATGAGCGCATTCACGCCGAGGCGTTTGGGCCGGCGTCGTTAATCCGCACGAGCGATGCGGCCGCAGCCACTCCTGCTCAATTGCCACCGGCGACCCAGGCGGTGCCGGTGGTCTTCGTAGATTCGCTGAAGGAGGCGCGCTGGACACCGGAGACCGGCACGCTGCTGGAGCTGGCCGAAGCGCGTGGCCTCGCGCCTGAATTCGGCTGTCGCGCTGGCAGCTGCGGAACCTGTCGAACGAAGCTGCTCAAGGGCACGGTGACCTACGTGAAGCATCCCACCGCCAAGGTTGACGACGACGAGGTGCTCATCTGTTGCGCAGTACCTGCCGAGCAGGAAACCGAGGAGGAAAACCGAATCCAGCTTGCACTCTGACGCACTGCTGTCCGCCTGATTGCCACGTGCCCCGAAGCGCCCCGCGCTGCATGGTACTCGGCAAACAGGATCCGGATCCGCTTGAATAGAACTATCGGCAGCACCCAGCCAACCGCCTGCTTGTTCCGATGCAGGAAAGGACCGGCTGCCGTTCGTGGTCATCCTTCCGTTCACTTGAGGAGTTTTGCTATGTCCCGCCCGCCGCTACCGCCGTTCACCGAACAGACCGCCATCGAAAAGGTGCGCCTTGCCGAAGACGGCTGGAACAGTCGCGACCCCGCCAAGGTGGCGCTGGCCTATACGCCCGATACCCGCTGGCGAAACCGCGTGGAGTTCGTGACGAACCGTGCCGAGGCCGAGGCCTTCCTGGTGCGCAAATGGAACCGCGAGCTCGACTACCGCCTGATCAAGGAGCTCTGGGCGTTTACGGGCAATCGCATCGCAGTCCGCTATGCCTACGAATATCACGACGATAGCGGCCACTGGTTTCGCGCCTATGGCAACGAGAACTGGGAGTTCGCCGAGGACGGCCTGATGAGCGTGCGCCACGCCAGTATCAACGAGCTGCCGATTACCGAAGCGGATCGCAAATTCCGCTGGCCACTGGGGCGCCGGCCAGACGACCATCCCGGTCTCAGCGACCTTGGTTTTTGAGGCGCGATCTTGGGGCTCGATAGCGATCCGCCAACTTCCGGCCGGGGTACTCGTCAGGCCTTTCGGAACCCTGCGGCCCGGATCGGTATCGCCAAGATTGTTCATATGGCAACAAGCCCGGCCGCTCGGCTCCGGCGCCTGCCCTGCGCCCAAGTCGCTGCGTCGCCGCGTCCAGCCTATTATGGCGCGCTGCTCCGACAGCATCCGAAGAACGACCCGAGCGCTGCCTGAAGGCTGCCTGACGGAAAAGAGGGCAAGGAATGGATCGTTGGTTGGCGATGCGCGTGTTCGTCAAGGTCGCGGAAACGGAAAGCTTTGCAAAAACGGCGCGCCAGATGCACCTGAGTGCGCCGGCAGTTACCCGAACCGTGGCGGCCCTGGAGGAGCTGATCGGCGCGCGCCTGTTCGTCCGCACCACCCGGTCGGTCAAGACCACCGAAGCGGGACGCCGCTACCTCGATGATTGTCGCCGCATACTGAGCGACATCGCCGAAGCAGAATCCGCCGCGGCCGGCCATTACAAGGCGCCGTCCGGCACCCTGGCGGTCACGGCGTCCGCCATGTTCGGGCAAATCCATGTGTTGCCCATCGTGACGGAATATCTCGATGCGCATCCGAACATGCACGCCAGGACATTCTTTATCGATCGCCCGGTGAACATCGTGGATGAGGGCATGGATGTCGCCGTGCGGATCGGCCATCTACCCGACTCGGGTTTCACCGCGATCCAGGTCGGCACCGTGCGTCGCGTCGTCTGCGGGTCGCCGCAGTATCTGCAAACCCACGGCGTACCCGCAGAACCGGCCGATCTCAAGCATCACCGCATCGTCGCGTCCAGCAGCGCCTGGGCCTCCCCGGAATGGCGTTTTGCGCACGGCCAGCGCGTCGTCATCGACCCTGTCCTGCAGTGCAATACCAACGAAGCGGCGATCGCGACGGCCAAAGCCGGCTGGGGCCTGACGAGGGTACTGCTCTACCAGATCGGCCCCGCGTTGCGCGACGGCGAACTGCACATCGTACTCAGCGACTTCGAAGAACCCCCGCTGCCCATCCACGTGTTGTACCCGGAAGGCCGGCAGGCGCCGGCAAAGGTACGGTCGTTCGTCGACCTGGCCGTTGCGCGGCTGCGGGAGAATCCACTGTTCAACTGACGGCTCATAGCGGCTCTTCTATGTTTCCAGGCTTTTCCGGAAAGCAGGGTCGTCCAGATAGGCGACGTTCAGTCGGGTCCACGAGACGGGAACATTGCGGTTGACGGCAAAGATGGAACCCGGTGCGAGCATCACACCTTTACTCAAGCAGTGCCGGGTGAGGCTGTTGGCATCGTCGATACCCGGAAAGCGCGCCCAGAGGTAGAGGCTTTGCTCCGGGCGGCAAAAAACTTCGGCGCCGAGTTCGTCGAGGATCTCGAGCCCACGTCTGGTGGCGTCTCGGAGGCGGTCTTGCAGGCGCGCCAAATGCCTGAGGAAGTGGCCTTCGCCCAGGATCACATCGATGGTGCGCTCGCTGTATTCGGCGCCGCTGTTATGCAGGAGCATCTTCAGGTCGGCCAGCTCCTCGATGCGCTGTTTGCTGCCGGCAATAAAGCCGACCCGTAGAGCCGCCGAGATCGACTTGGAAAAGCTGCCCAGATACAGCGTGCGGTTCAGTTGATCCAGCGCCGATAGTTTGACCGACGAGCTTGGTTTGAAGTCAGCCATGGCGTCGTTCTCGACAATGAGCAGATCGTGCCGCTCTGCGATCTGTAGTAACCGAAGAGCCTTGGCTGACGACAGATCGGAGCCGGTTGGGTTATGGCCAACCGATTGCAGAAAGAACACCTTGGGTTTGTGCCGCTTGAGGATACGCTCCAGTGCGTCCAGATCGGGGCCGTCCGCCTGGCGAGGCACGCCCAGCATGCGTGCGCCTTGAAGCTGCAACTTGCCGAACAGGGGGTAGTAACCCGGATCCTCTACCAGCACGATGTCCCGCGGCTTGACGTAGCGGCGGATGATCAGGTCCATGCCATGGTTGGCACCCAGTGTGGTGACGACCTGTCTGGGCGAGACGGTAATGGCGTAATCGGCAAGCTTCTGGATCAGCCGCTGGCGCAAACCTGGGTTGCCAAGCCGCGTGCCATAGCGAAACAGCGTTGTAACCCCGCCTCGCACGACCTGACGGTGAAACTTGTCCAGGCGCATGTCCATCAGCCACTCCACCGGCGGAAAACCTTCACCCAGGTGGGAGTGGCCGGGTTCGCGGACGAATTGCTGACGCATCATCCAAATGGTGTCCAGCGCGCGGGTGTAGGGTTCGGACTCGTCATCTTCCAGAGGGGCTGCCGGCACGTCGCAAACGAAAAAGCCACGTCCGTGGCGAGCTTCGACCAGCCCTTGAGACGCGAGGTGCTCATAGGCGGTGATAACGGTGTTCTTCGAGTATCGATGCAAGCGCATGTACTCGCGCAGCGAAGGCAACTTATCCCCGCTTCTGAATGCGCCATCGGTGATCTGCTGCGCAATCGAGGCGGCAACCTTCTGCGAAAGCGTCTGACGAGCCATGTTGGGTTCCGATGGGGTACAGGTCTGGAACTGTCTCGCGAAACTGTACCTTCTTTCAAGGTTACAGATGAGGCTAACGTTGGCGCATCCAAGAACAACCGACTCCTCAGGAGCACCTTGATGTCCATCGATTCTCGCTTGTCGCAGTTCCGTAACCTCACACCTTCACAACGCCTCGAGCACCTGCAAAAACTTCTCTCGTTGTCCGACGCCGACTCCGCCCTGCTGCGCGAGGCTGGTGCGCTGCCGATCGAAATCGCGGATGGAATGATCGAAAACGTGGTGGGCAGGTTCGAGTTGCCCTATGCGATCGCTAGCAACTTCCAAATCAACGGCCGTGATGTCCTGATCCCACTGGTGGTCGAGGAGCCTTCTATCGTCGCCGCCGCGTCCTTCATGGCTAAGCTGGCACGCCCGGCCGGCGGCTTCCTGACCTCCAGCAGTGAGCCGCTGATGCGCGCCCAGGTCCAGATCGTGGGCGTTGACGATCCCTACAATGCCCGCCTCAGCCTGCTGCGCAACAAGGATGAGATCGTCGCCCTGGCCAACAGCAAGGACCAGTTGCTGAACAAGCTGGGCGGCGGTTGCCGGGACATCGAAGTGCATACCTTTATCGAGAGTCCGCGAGGGCCGATGCTCGTTGCGCACCTGATTGTCGATGTGCGCGACGCCATGGGCGCCAATACGGTGAACACCATGGCCGAAGCCGTAGCACCGCTGATCGAAGAGCTCACCGGCGGCAAAGTGCGTTTGCGAATCCTGTCCAACTTGGCCGACCTGCGTCTGGCGCGGGCCCAGGTACGGATCGCTCCAGAACATCTGGATACTGCGGAGTACAAGGGTTCGGATGTCATCGAAGGCATCATCGACGCGTACACCTTCGCCACCATCGACCCCTACCGGGCTGCGACTCACAACAAGGGCATCATGAATGGCATCGATCCGCTGGTGGTCGCCACCGGCAACGATTGGCGCGCCGTGGAAGCGGGTGCACACGCCTATGCCTGTCGCAACGGTCACTACGGCTCGCTGACGACCTGGGAAAAGGACGGTAGCGGCCATCTGGTTGGAACCATCGAAATGCCCATGCCGCTGGGCCTGGTCGGCGGCGCGACCAAGACCCATCCGCTGGCACAGCTATCGCTTCGCATCCTCGGCGTGAAAACGGCTCAGGACCTGGCGGAAATCGCGGTTGCTGTCGGTCTGGCGCAAAACCTGGGTGCCCTGCGCGCCCTGTCGACCGAGGGCATTCAGCGCGGCCACATGGCGCTGCATGCGCGCAACATCGCGCTGTCAGCCGGTGCGCGTGGCGAAGAAGTCGATTGGCTGGTCAAGCGCATGGTTGAGGCCAAGGATGTGCGCGCGGACCGTGCCGAAGCGCTGCTCAACGAGAAGCGTGGGCTATGAGCAGCGATGCGGTCAGGCTGGTCGAGGTAGGCCCGCGCGACGGTTTGCAGAACGAGCCGCAGGTACTGCCCGTCGAGACTCGCATCAGGCTGATCGAGCGGCTTGCCGCGGCAGGCCTGCGCGACATAGAAGTAGGTGCGTTCGTCTCGCCCCGGTGGGTGCCGCAGATGGCTGGTTCCGATGAGGTCATGCGTTGCCTTGCGCCGTTGCCCGGGGTGACTTACAGCGCGCTGGTGCCCAACGAGAAAGGCCTGGAGGCTGCCCTGGCGTCTGGCTGTCGGAAAGTCGCCGTGTTCGCAGCCGCCTCGGAAGCTTTCTCACAGCGGAACATAAACTGTTCCATTGCCGAGAGCCTTGACCGCTTCAAGCCGGTGCTGGCTAAAGCCAGGGAAGCTGGCGTAGCGGTGCGCGGCTACGTCTCCTGCGTGCTGGGCTGCCCCCTCTCCGGCGACATCGCGACGGCCGATGTGGTGCGAGTCAGCACCGCGTTGTACGAGATGGGCTGCCATGACGTCAGCCTCGGCGACACCATCGGCACCGGCACGCCCTACAAGACGGAGGCCTTGATCGAGGCTTGCGCCTCCGAGATGCCGCTCGCTGCGCTGGCCGGGCACTTTCATGACACCTACGGCATGGCGGTCGCCAACCTGTATGCCGCACTGGATTCCGGGATCCGGGTGTTCGACAGCTCCGTTTCGGGGTTGGGCGGCTGCCCCTATTCGCCAGGCGCCACTGGCAATGTCGCAACGGAAGACGTCGTCTACCTGCTCGAAGGGCTGGGCCTGCGGACCGGTGTGAACCTGCACGCACTGGTGGAATCCGGCACCTTCATCGACAGAGAGTTGGGCCGGATGACCGCTTCGAGTACAGCAAGGGCAATCAACGTAAGGCGAGGACGAACGGGCGACCGTATACCGAGCTGACGCGCTTTTCTCGATAACAACAAAAGCCCATCAGGGCAGGAGAAACACGATGGAATACCAACCGACCGACTCGCGTGTGCTGTGCTTCGCCCCCATGCTGGAGGCACAACCATGAAGAAGCCCGAACTCTATGAAGTATGGGGTGACACCGTCGATAGTGGTCACCTGATGGCGTCTATCGTCATTGGCGCCGTGGTCAGTCTCGGCACCTTCTACATTGCGCAGCATCTGCTCCTCGGCGTGGTCGAGTCCGAGCAAATGGCACGAGCTTACGCGATGCTTACCGGCATTCTGGGTTGCCTGGCAGGCGGCGTAATCAGCGCGACGCTGTTCAAGCCCAAGCGCGAAGTCGTCGAAGATCTGGCGGACCCAACCTTCCGTCAGCAGGTGCTCGCTGAACTGACTGCCGAGCATGGCACCCTCGGACGGCTGGATGAGCTGCCTCCCGAAGTGGTAGCCGAACTGCGTGAGCTGGCTCTCTACGACCTCTTCCGTGAGGCTGAGACCAGGGACGCCCGAGCGACCGGAAAGACAACCGCCTCTGTCGATGCACTTTCAGCGCAGCAAGTCAGCCTGAGTGGAGGGCGTACATGATGGAAGGCCTACTCGACCAAATCCTTGTTGCCTTCGGTATGGGGCTGATAGGTGCCGTAGTGTTTGCCGCCATTGGCCTGATCTCCGGTAGCGACGAAACCACTACCCTGGCGCCGTTGACGCTGTTGGTGGTGTTGCTTGGGGTGCCGCCGGAAGGTGTGTTCACCTTCTTTCTCGCGGGCGCCGTCGCCAAGCATATGACCCACGCGGTTCCAACCGCCTTGCTGGGCATCCCGGGCGACACCATGGCCACGCCATTGATGGCTGAAGCGAACTACTTGCGAAAACTGGGCGTGCCTCATATCGCGCTTCGCAAAATGATCTCGGGCGGTGCGATCGCAGCGCTCGTTGCCGTACCTTTGTCGGTGCTTTTCGCGGTGTTGCTGGCGCCGTTTGGCGACGTGATCAAACAGTTCTCACCTTGGGTGTTCCTCTGCGCCGCCCTTCTGATTGCCTACTTCTCAGCCGGTCGCTGGGCCTCGGTATTCACCCTGGTGCCTTTCGTCCTCGTCATCGTCGCGTTGCAGACCCTGACTGCTCAGCATGGCGTGAAGCTGGGCGTGAGTTATTTTCTCGGCATCGCGATCGGCCCCCTTATCGCGTCGCTGTTCGCGCTGATGTCGCCGGGCGAGCGTGTGCGCATGAAGCGCGACAGCGTCCGCGTATTCTCCTTGTCGCCCGATGTGAAGAGCTGGGGCGGATATTTCCCGAACCCGCTGAAGGTACTCGACAAGCGACAGACTCGCATGACGCTGGCCACCGCCGCGGTGTCGAGTGCGACCTTCGTCTTCAGTCCGGTGGCCATGACCGTGATCATGGGCGAAGTGGTCGGGTCACGGATCAAGCATGCCTACCATCGCCTGACGACCGTCATCACGGCACGCAACGGCGTTACCGAGGCGACCTACATCGCAGAGGCGCTGATTCCGCTGATTGCTTTTGGTTTGCCATTGAGCCCGGTCGCCGCAGGCCCAGCTGCCCCGCTGTTCAATGCACCGCCGCGCTTTTCGGTCGATAGCGCCACCGGGGAAATCAACAACCTGCATACCTTGATGAGTAGCTGGGAGTTTCTCGGTTACGGGATGCTGGCCGTGATCATCGCTATCTTGATTGCCTATCCGTTCTCGATGAATTTCGCACACCGTGCGGCATCGTTTGTGTCGCGCAAGGTCAGCCACGAAGCGGTCATCGCCACCTTTGTCGGGCTGATCCTGGTGATAGGTATGTGGGAAGGTGGTCTGCTTGGCCTGATGGTGATTCTTACCGTAGGGCTGCTTGGCGGTTTTCTTTCACGCTTTTTGGGCTTCAACATCGGCGTGCAGTTCATGGGCTTCTATACGGCAGTGTTGACGGTGCCGGCACTACTGGCCTTGGGCTGAGGGCTCCGCAGAAATACACGCAGGCTTTCGCCAAGGTTCCCGTGCTCGCCTCGCCGCCCACTCAAGGCGAGGCGATAGGGGGATATCGGCTTGTTGCAACTCTGGATTGCCTTCTAAAGTGATCAATTATCTCTGCGCAGAAGCCTGCTCCCATGCTCACCGACGCCCTCGCCCGCTTCCCTCGCCTCGAACTGATTGCCGGTGCCACGCCGCTGGAACACTTACCGCGTCTGTCACGTCACTTGGGTCGAGATATCTGGATCAAGCGCGACGACCTCACTCCGCTAGCCCTCGGTGGCAACAAGGTGCGCAAGCTCGAATACCTGGGCGCCAATGCCCTGGCGCAGGGCGCGGATGTGCTGGTCACCGCCGGCGCCATCCAGTCCAACCACGTACGCCAGACCGCGGCGCTGGCGGCCAGGCTCGGTCTGGGCTGCCTGGCACTGCTGGAAAATCCTCTGGGCACTGCCGAGGGTAGTTATCTGGCCAACGGCAACCGCCTGCTGCTCGACCTGTTCGGGTCCGAAGTCGAAGCTGTCGCTAACCTGGATAACGCCGACGAGCTGCTACTGGCCGCCGCCGAGCGCCTGCGCAGCGCCGGGCGCAAACCTTATGTGGTGCCCATCGGTGGCTCCAATGCGCTCGGCGCCCTGGGTTATGTGCGCGCCGGCCTGGAGCTGGCCGAGCAAATGCACCGCAGCGGCGAGGATTTCGCCGCGGTGCTGCTCGCCTCCGGCAGCGCCGGAACCCACAGTGGCCTGGCGTTGGCGCTGGAATCTGCGCGGCCGGGCAGCCGAGTGATCGGGGTCACCGTATCGCGCCCGGATGCGACTCAGCGGCCCAAGGTCGACGGTCTGCTGCAACGCACCGCCGAGCTGCTCGGCGTCGATGTGCCGACGGGGCTGCAAATCGAACTGTGGGACCAGTACTTCGCCCCGCGCTACGGCGAGCCGAATGCCGGCACGCTGGCCGCAATCCGCCTGCTTGCCGAGCAGGAAGGCGTGCTACTCGACCCGGTGTACACCGGCAAGGCCTTCGCCGGCTTGCTCGACGGTATCGCCCGCGGAGCCTTCCCCGGCCGGGGTCCGCTGCTGTTCCTGCATACCGGTGGTGCCCCGGCGCTATTCGCTTATCATCCATGGGCACTCTGAGCGCACGCGATATTTCCATAACTAAGGTAAAGATAATTTCTAATTATTTTATTGAATAAAGATCAGCCCTTAGAGTTGACCGACTTCCCTGCCCACCTAGAGGCCTCCCATGAAATTCATCACTCCGCGTCGTCGTTTCCTGCTCGGCACCCTGAGTCTGTTGCTCGGTGCCAGCCTGTTCACGCCGGTGTTCGCCGCCGATCTGCTGGATGAGGTCAAGGCCAACGGCACCCTCAAGGTCGGCCTGGAAGGCACCTACCCGCCCTTCAACTATCAGGATGAAAGCGGTCAGCTGACCGGTTTCGAAGTCGATTTCGCCAACGCCCTGGCCAAGGAGCTGGGGGTCAAGGCCGAGTTCCAGCCGACCAAGTGGGACGGCATCCTCGCCGCCTTGGAATCCAAGCGTCTGGATGTGGTGATCAACCAGGTGACCATCTCCGAGGAACGCAAGCAGAAGTACGACTTCTCCGCGCCCTACACCGTCTCAGGCATCCAGGCACTCACCCGCAAGGCCGATGCCGAGAGCATCAAGAGTTCGGCTGACCTGGCCGGCAAGAAGGTCGGCGTCGGTCTCGGCACCAACTACGAGCAGTGGCTCAAGGAGAACGTGCCACAGGCGGATATCCGCACCTACGATGACGACCCGACCAAGTTCCAGGACCTCAACGTCGGCCGCATCGACGTGATTCTGGTCGACCGTCTGGCCGCCTTCGAGATGGTCGAGAAAACCGGCGATCGGCTGGCCGTGGCTGGTGACGCTTTCTCTCGCCAGGAGTCCGGAATTGCCCTGCGCAAGGGCAACCCGCAACTGCTCGCCGCCATCGACGAGGCCATTGCGAAGCTACGCGCCGACGGCACCCTGAAACGGCTTTCCGAGAAATGGTTCGGGGCTGACGTCACGCAATGATCGACAGCAGCCTGCAGCTGGTGCTGCACTCACTGCCCTTCCTGCTCAAGGGCGCGTGGTGGACCGTGGTGCTGAGCCTGGGCGGGATGTTCTTCGGCCTGCTGCTGGGCTTCGGCCTGGCCCTGCTACGGCTTTACGGTTACTGGCCGCTGCAGTGGCTGGCGCGGATCTACGTGTCGTTCTTCCGCGGCACGCCGCTGCTGGTGCAGCTGTTCATGATCTATTACGGCCTGCCGCAACTGGGCATCCAGCTCGATCCGCTGCCGGCCGCGCTGATCGGCTTCTCGCTGAACATGGCGGCCTACACCGCCGAGATCCTGCGCGCCGCCATCGCCTCCATCGACCGTGGCCAGTGGGAAGCGGCCGCCAGTATCGGCATGAGCCGCGCGCAGACGCTGTATCGGGCCATCCTGCCGCAGGCCGCACGCACTGCCCTGCCACCACTGGGCAACAGCTTCATCTCGCTGGTCAAGGACACCGCCCTGGCCGCCACCATCCAGGTGCCCGAGCTGTTCCGCCAGGCGCAGCTGATCACCGCCCGCACCTTCGAGATCTTCACCATGTACCTGGCCGCCGCGCTGATCTACTGGTTGCTGGCCAGCGTGCTGGCGTACTTCCAGGGTCGCCTGGAAGACCGGGTCAACCGCCACGAGCAGGACGCCTGATGATTTCCGTGCGCAACCTGAAAAAATCGTTCAAGGGCCAGGAGGTGCTCAAAGGCATCGACCTCGACATAGCCCCCGGCGAAGTGCTGGCGATCATCGGCCCCAGCGGTTCGGGCAAGACCACCCTGCTGCGCTGCCTCAATCTGCTGGAGCAACCCAGCGGCGGACAGATCAGCGTCGGTGAGATCCACATCGACGCCGATAAACCGCTCAAGGCGCAGCAAGGGCTGATCCGCCAGCTGCGCCAGCACGTCGGTTTCGTGTTTCAGAACTTCAACCTGTTCCCCCATCGCACCGCCCTCGAGAACGTCATCGAAGGTCCGGTGCAGGTAAAGAAAGAGCCGCGCGGCCAGGCCGTTGAGCGCGGCCGCGAACTGCTGGCCAAGGTCGGTCTGAGTGGCAAGGAAGACGCCTATCCCAAGCGCCTCTCCGGCGGCCAGCAACAGCGCGTGGCGATTGCCCGCGCGCTGGCCATGCAGCCGGACGTGATCCTGTTCGACGAACCAACCTCGGCGCTCGATCCGGAATTGGTCGGCGAAGTGCTCGCGACCATCCGCGGCCTGGCTGAGGAAAAGCGCACCATGGTTATCGTCACCCACGAGATGGGCTTCGCCCGCGATGTGGCCGACCGGGCGATCTTCATCGACGACGGGGTGATCATCGAACAGGGCGACGCCAGGCAGCTGCTAAGCGCACCGCAGCACGAACGCACACGGCAGTTCCTCAGCAAGTTCATCGGCGACCATCCAGCGGGCTAAAACTTTGTTCGGCTGCTAGCGCGGGAATCTGACGTCACGTTGAGTCGAGTCAACTGCGCCATAGTCGCATCGTCATAGCTGCTGAGCCCGGAACGCCAAGCCGCTTGCGAGTAAAGCTTGGCTCACCGCTTGGGAGCGGTAGATGCCGACCCTTAACGACCGAAACCCACGCACATGCGATGCCAGCGCAGCACCCTCAACGTCGATTCGATCAAACACCGAGCGCACCAATGCGCAGTTGGCTCACACGGGAACGCCGCCCCGCGAGACAGAGGCCACGTACCCTCCCCTCATCATCCGCTCAGCACCTCAGGCAGCCACAGCGCTATTTGCGGCCAGCCGGTAATCAGTGCGGCGGCAAGGCACATCAGCAGGAAGAACGGCAGCGCCGCCATGGCCACACGGCCTATCGGCTCGCCGGACAGAGACTGGATGACGAACAGATTGAAACCCACCGGCGGGGTTATCTGCCCGAGCTCGACCATGATCACCAGGAACACGCCGAACCAGATCGGATCGTAGCCGGCGGCAACGATCACCGGCAGGGTGATCGGCAAGCTCATGACGGTCAGTGAGATGCCGTCGAGGAACATCCCCAGCAGCACGTAGAACAGCGCGATGGCCAGCAAGAGCAGCACCGGCGATAGCTGCTGAGCGGCAATCCAGGCCGCCAGCTCGCGGGGCAGATGCAGGTAGGCCATGGCCGCCGACAGCATCGCCGCTGCCACCAGCAGACTGCAAACCATGGCGGAGGTCAGCAGCGTGCCTTTGAGCGCATCGAGGATCAGCGCGACGCTCAATTGCCGCTCGGCCGCCAGCAGCAACAGCGAGGCCGTGACGCCAATGGCGGCCGACTCCGACGGGGTCGCGATGCCGCTGTAGATGGCCCCGATGACCAGGCCGATGAGCAGCAGGATCGGCGTCAGCAGCCCCAGCGCGGCAAGCAGGCTGGTGTCGCCGCGAGGTTCCCGAGGCGCGACCTTGGCGTTCGCGACGGCCCGGATGATGATGAACGCCGAAAACAGCGCCGCCATCATAAGGCCGGGCAGCAGCCCCGCCATGAACAGCTTGATGATCGACACCTCGGCCTGTACGCCATAGACGATCATGATGATCGAAGGCGGGATCAGCAGCCCGAGACTGCCTGCGCCGGCCAGCGAGCCGAGCGACAGGTCGCGGTTGTAGCCGCGGCTCGCCAGTTCTCGCGTGGTGATCTTGCCCACCGTGGCGGTGGTCGCCGCACTGGAGCCGCAGACCGAGGCGAATAGCGTCGAGCCGAACACATTGGTGTGCAACAGCCCACCCGGCAGGTAACGCGTCAGGGGCGCCAGGCCCCGGAACAAGCGCTCCGAAATGTCCGATCGGAAGATCAGCTCGCCCATCAGGATAAACAAGGGAATCGCTGCAAGCTCCCAGCTGTTGCTTGCGCGAAACAGGATTTTCGACATCATCAGGCCGATGCGCTCGAACCCGAAACCGCCGAAGCCCCACAGTGAAAGAATCGCCGCCAGGGCCAGCGCGGCGAATACCCATACGCCGAGCGCCAGGGTGGTCAGCAGGATCGCGACGACGCCCAGCGCGACTCCGATCATCTCCATGCTTGCTCCTTAGGCGCGATAGTCGCCGCGCTGTTGCAGTATCACCAGTGCGCGCACCAACAGAGTCAGGCAGAGCATGCAGAGGCCGACCAGCACGGCCGACTCGGGAATCCACAGCGGCGTCTGCGCCATGGTGTCGCTGATCAGATTGCGCTGATAGCTGCGCTGCACGCCCTTGAACCAGATGACAGCCACCAGCCCGAATGCCGCCAGCGTGCCCAGCGTGGCGACCATCTCCAGCGGCCAGCGCCAACGCGGCGCCAGACGCTCGAGCAGGATCGAGACGCGGATCAATCCGCCCTGCTCCAGCGCATACGGCAGGCTGAGGAAGATCATCGCGGCCACGGCGTAGCCGATGAACTCATCGAGCACGTAGGTGGACTGGCTGAACAGCCGCAGCACCACCTCGGTGAGGATGTGGCCCAGCATATAGACGATGATCAGCATGCTGACGCCGGCGCCGAGGCGGTTGAGCCCGCTCGACAGACGCGCCAGGGTCCGGATCACTGCTTGGCCTTCCACGCATCGAACGCGGTCATCACCTGCTGGCCTCGCTCACCGGTGTCCTCCAGCCACTCGGCGACTGCAGGCTTGGCGGCATTGCCGAGGAATTCGCGGAAGTCGGCCGGAATCGGGTCGTGGATCGCCACCTTGTGCTGGGCGAGCGTTTCGTAGTTGGCCGCGACGCGGCTGCGCACCGCCTCCCAATTGCGCGCCTCAGTGCGTTTGGCCGCCTCGAGGATCGCCGCCTGCGCCTTCTCGGACAGCTCGTCGAAGGCCTCTTTGTTCATGTGCACCATGTTCAGCGGAACGGCGTACTGCACGCCGCTGAAATCGCTCTGCTGCTCCCAGAAGCTGGCAGCCGCGCCGAGGTCGGCCGAGGTCAACACCGCTTCGATGCCGCCCGTTGCCAGTTGCGGAACGACGTCGCCCCAGGCCAGGCTGATGGACGCCGCACCGGCTTCCTTGAAGACTTGCGTGCCGGTGCGGTCGAAGGTGCGGATTTTCAGGTTCTTCAGGCTTTCGGCGGACACGATGGGCTTTTTGGCCCAGATCCCGGTAGGCGGCCACGGCGACGAATAGAGCAGGATCTGATCGTTCTTGGCGAAGACCTTTTCATATTCCGGACGCGCGATGTCGTACAGCGCCTTGGCCTCGTCGATGTTGTCGACGATGAATGGCAGCGATGACAGCAGCAGGATCGGGTCCACCCCACCGAAGAACGCCGCCAGGGTATCGGCGATCTGCACCGCGTTGTCCGCCACGGCGTAGAAGTGATCGGGCGATTTGTAGCCCAGGCTGCCACCCATGTGCAGGGTGATGTCCACGTCATCGCCAGCCAGTTCCTCGACCTGCTGGACGAAGTAGCTGTCCCCTTCGACGTGGATGGAGCCGGCGTTGTACTCGCTGGAAAAATCCAGCTTCGGCGCCCCCATTGCGGTGTTCAAGCCAAGCCCCAGGCAGACCGCCAGAGCCATCGTCTTCCATGTACAAGCACGCGTCGCAGTCGTATTCACGTTTCCGTCCTCGGTGGCTGGCAATGTCGCTTCGCGATCCGGGCGTTACGTAGCCTGCGGCCAAAATCCGCCCGCCTTTAAAGAGCCGGATGCGAAAAGCGCTTCGATTGAGCTTACGGGCTATCTGATGGCGCCATTAGCCGGAAAAGCGACGGCCAATTGCCAGTGAGCGTCGCGTTTCGCGGTATAGGCAAGATGGTCGCAACGGCTAGCTCAGCGAGGAGATGCGGTTCAGGTGCGAGGACGTAGTCTTGAGCGGCTGCCTAAAAGGCCTGCTGTCCATAACGCGCCGAGCCGCAGGCCACTTCTTAACCGCCTTCAGTCATTACTGACAGCTATCCGGCCGAGCCGCTCGGGCCTTCCAGCGTGCGCAGACATAGCTGCTCCATGCAGCCAGCCCAGTCCTCCATACGTGCCGGCTCAAGCTGCACCAGCATGGCGTAGCGGCGCCCACCCCAGACCGATAGATGCAGCGCCTCCAGGGTTGCGGCGTCCGGCTTTACCGGGAGGTCGGTCGCCGCGTCGATCACTCGCTGCCAGGCGCCCAACAGGTCCTCGTATACCCGGAGCTGGTGCTTGGGCTCGGCAACCAGTGTTTCCAGTTCGAGCATGTCCGGGTGAAACCAGGGCAGACGGGAATCAACGCCAGCAAGCGTTCGAACCATGCGCTGGACGCGCAGGGTCCAGGCAATCGCAGTCGGCTTTACTGCGTGTTCGTCGATCGCCTCCAGCAGTTGCTCAATGCAATAGCGCACGTATCCCGAATGCAGCGCCTGCTTGCTGGGGAAGTAGTCATAAAGGGTGCCAATGGCCACGCCAGCTTCCAGTGCAACGGCTCGAGTGGTCAGGCGAGACCAGCCATCTCGCTGCCAGATCCGAACATAACTGTCGTAAATCGCCTGCACGGTAAACTTGGCGCGCGCTTGAGTAGGCCGCTTGAGCGGCTTGGCGCTCGGCAATGGTTTGCTCATGAAATCCGAACCCGGCGGTAAAACGGAAAGGCTAGAGTCGGTGTACTCGACTACCAAGCAAAAGGTGCCATTGATGAGCGTCATCCGCCAGTTGCAAAACAACAAGAAAGACATGGAACAGACCCGCATTCAGACCCAGCCGATGCCTGAGCTGAAGGCCGGCGAAGCTCTGCTGCGTATCAGCCGACTGGCCCTGACGACGAACAACGTCACCTACGCAGCGTTCGGCGAAACCCCTCACCTGCGCTACTGGGACTTCTTTCCGAGCGGCGATGCTGACTGGTTTCACATGCCCGCGTGGGGATTCGCGGAGGTCGTTGAAAGCACCGTCGAGGGCCTGGCGAAGAGCGAGCGCTTCTATGGCTTCTGGCCGATCGCCAGCCACATCGTCATGCAGCCGGTGCGGGTGTCCGAACGCGGTTTCTACGACGGTGCGGAGCATCGACTGGAGCTAACATCGGCTTATAACCAGTACCAACGCATCGGCACCGATGCGGCCTATCGAGCCGAGAATGAGAACTACCAGATGCTGCTGCGTCCGTTGTTCATCACCTCGTTCATGCTGGCGGACTTTCTGGACGACAACGCCTTCTTCGGTGCGCGGAAGATTGTGGTGTCCAGCGCATCGAGCAAGACGGCGTACGGCACGGCGTTCTGCCTGCAAGACAACCCGGCCGTGCAGGTGATCGGCCTGACCTCCTCCGGTAATACCGACTTCGTACAAACCCTCGGCTGCTATCGCCAAGCGCTCAGCTACGATCAGCTCGGCTCGCTTGACCCGAGCGTACCGACGCTCTACGTGGACTTCTCAGGCAGCGCCACACTTCGGCAGCAGGTCCACGCGCATTTCAAGGATTCGCTGGTCTATGACTGTTATGCCGGATCGGCACAGAACCAGGACTACGCAGAACCCGACCAGGCGCTAAGTGGTCCTCAGCCACAGCCCTATTTCGCGCCTTATCAGATCAAGAAACGCAACGCCGATTGGGGCGCAGCCGAGGTAACCCGCCGCTTCAACGAGGCGCAGCTCGCGTTTATCGCTCGGGTAAGCGATGCGCAGCAGCCCTGGATGCAAGTCAACGAGCATGCCGGTCTGGAAGCGGCACAATCGCTGGCCGAGTCGCTGATCAAAGGCAACATCAATCCGCTTGAAGGCCACGCCGTGATACTCGACTAGCGACGCCTCGCTGCCGTAACCGTCACGCCAGCCGAACTCAGCACGCCAGCACACTCAGCTGGTGGATCTGGTATGGCTTGTCCCCACCCCACAGTGGCGGGGGGCCCTGCTCAGGGCGCGACACCCTTCCCTTCATCAGAAGACGCATCGCGCTGCCCATCGACCTTTTCCGCTACCCGGTCAATCGCCTCGAGGACCGCCTCCGGCCGCGTGTGGTGCAGCATATGGCCTTGGCCGTCGATGATACGTAGCTCGGTGTGGGGCACCTCGGCGTGCAAGCGCACCGAATGGGGTTCGGTGTTTACCAGCCGATCTCCGCGTCCGGCGATGATCAGCGTCGGTACCGCCAGCTGCCCATAACGCTTGCCCAGTGCCTCGGCCACTGCGTTGGTCAGGGCCAGTTCCGCCAGGCTCGCCTGAAGCTGCGAGGGGCGCAGCGCCAGCCAGATCGGAAAGTTTTGGAACTGCTCTGGCACAGGGGCCGGAGCGAATACTCGCCGGAGGAGAACCGGCCACAGGGCTCGGCCTACCAGCGGCGAAACGCTGTAGCGCAGCACGTTGCCAATGACGGGAATTGACGGTGGCAACGCCAGCGGAACACTCGGGTAGTAGTAGCCGGACTCCAGCACCAACCCGGCTATGGCCTCTGGGAAATCCAGCCCAAGGGCAACGGCCACCATGGCGCCCCAGGAATGCCCAAGCACTAGCGGCCGCTCAGCCCCGACTGCCGCAAAGGTCTGACTGAAAAGACGGGCCTGTTCGGTCGCCGTCCAGCATCGGTCTTCTGGTCGCTCGCTGTAACCGTAGCCAGGGCGATCGAACACGATGACCCGATACCGTGCTGCCGCCATGTCCACCAGCCCGCTGAGCTCGAAATCGGCGGCCATGGAGCTGTTGCCGTGCAACATCACCAGCGGCCGGCCCCGCCCTTTCTCGATGTAGTGCAGCCGCACGCCGTCCACTTCCACGAAGCGGCCTGTCGGCGGATGATCTTCCTCGCTCTTGCGGCTGCGATGGTCGATATAGACGGCTGACGCCGCCAGGGCGAGAGCACTACGGAGCAGTAACGGCAGTGACATGAGCGGTTCTCCGGGTAGTCGTTCTCAAGATCGGGTCTCAGCTGTTCCTAGCCGGTGCAGTTTTACCGAAGCTACCCACGCCTGCGGGACGTCGGCCTCGGCTGCAGCTGATCGAGGGCGGCTGAGTTCTGCCTCGCCCACTCGTAGATCATCTCGATGGGCTGGACCATGAGCTTGCCCAGAGGCGAAAGCGCATAGCTCACCGCGGGCGGTACCGTATCGAGCGTATGTCGCTCGATCAGCCCGCTCGACTCCAGTTCGCGCAGTGTCTGCACCAGCATCTTCTTGGAGATACCCGGCAGGCTTCGATGCAGCGCGCCACTGCGGGCGATGCCGTCGTGCCGCGCATGCAGCGTGTGCAGAATCATGCTGGTCCACTTGGTCGAGAAGATCTCGAGCACGCGCCGCGGCGCACAGTCTTCGCGCCATTGTTCTTCGTCAGAGCCCGGTTGCATGGGGGATGGTTACCATTTGGTGCCGACTTGGATCGGAATTTTCGAGTGGGTAAGGTGCAAGCCTGTTTCGTTTTGTGGGGGTCTGAACATGACAAATCAAGCACTGGTGGTCGGCGCGAGTGGAATCGTTGGCAGCGCGGTGTCGCGCCTGCTGGCCAAAGAAGGCTGGGCGGTTGCCGGACTGGCGCGGCGGCCGAATGCCGAAGCGGGCGTGACGCCGATCAGCGCGGACCTGTTGGACCCGTCGACGCTGGCATCGCAGCTGAGCACCGTCGCGCCCACCCACGTCTTCCTGACTACCTGGGCGCGCCAGGCCAGCGAGGCGGAGAATATCCGCGTCAACGCGCAGATGGTCCGCAACGTGCTCGAAGCGGTCCGCCCTGCCGGCTCGGTACGCCATGTAGCGCTGGTCACCGGCCTCAAGCATTACCTCGGCCCGTTCGAAGCCTACGGCAAGGGCTCGCTGCCACAAACGCCGTTTCGTGAGGAGCAGGGTCGTCTGGACGTCGAAAATTTCTATTACGCCCAGGAAGATGAGGTATTTGCAGCGGCAGAGCGTGACGGCTTCACCTGGAGCGTCCACCGGCCTCATACCATCACCGGTGTCGCGGTCGGCAACGCAATGAATATGGCGACCACGCTGGCTGTATACGCTTCGATCTGCCGCTTCACCGGTAGACCATTCCGCTTTCCGGGCTCGGAAGTTCAGTGGAACAGCCTGACCGACATGACCGATGCAGGCCAGCTCGCCAAGCATTTGCGCTGGGCCTCGACCACGCCGGCGGCCGCCAATCAGGCGTTCAATATCGTTAATGGTGACGTGTTCCGCTGGCAATGGATGTGGTCGCGCATTGCCGAGTGGTTCGGCATCGAGGCGGCTCCGTTCGACGGCCCTGCGCCGCTGGAGCAGCAGATGGCGGGCGACGCGGATGTCTGGAAAGACATCTCGAAGCAGTTCGGCCTGGCCGAAGCGGACATCGGCAAACTCATCTCGCCCTGGCACACCGATGCCGATCTGGGGCGGCCCATCGAGGTCGTGACGGACATGTCGAAGAGCCGAAAGCTAGGCTTCGTGGATTACCAGGCGAGTGACGAGGCGTTCTTCAATGTGTTCTCGGCGTTGCGCGCCAGCAAACTCATCCCCTGATCGGAGCCGGTACTCCCGAACCACCCACGACTGGGCTGTCCCGTATACTCGCGCGTTTTCCGCACGAGTCCTCCCTTGTGAGCAACAAACGATATGCCTGCATCGGCCTGAGCAACCCGAAATCGCCCTCCAACGTGGGGGCGATCATGCGTGCGGCGGGCTGCTATGGCGCCGCCTCGGTGTTCTACACCGGCACCCGCTACGACCGCGCCAAGGATTTCATCACCGACACCAAGAAGGTCCATCAGGACATTCCGCTGATCAACATCGATGACCTGCGCAAGATCCTGCCGCTCGGTTGCGTGCCAGTCGCCGTGGAGCTGGTCGAGGGTGCGCGCGCCCTTCCCGAATACACGCATCCGGATCGCGCGCTGTACATCTTCGGCGCCGAAGACGGCTCGCTCAGCAAGGAGATCCGCGACTGGTGCGAAGACGTGGTCTACATCCCCACCAACGGCTGCATGAACCTCGCGGCGACGGTGAACGTTGTGCTTTACGACCGATTGGCCAAGGGCAACAACACCCGCTCCGGCCCGCAATTCGGAGCCGCAACGAAGGGCTCATGAGCACTGCCGTCACGCTTCGGGCGCCCTCCCCCGGGGCGTCAGCGGTCGCTTGGCCGGCCATGACTGGCGGGCGATATCCACGAACGGCGTGACGATCAGGCTGTAGAGCGTCAGGTAGCGGTGCGAATCCTGCTCGGCGGTGCCGAAGCGGATCTCTTCCGGCTTGGACGTGGTGACGTAGAGCGTGCCGAACATCCAGTCCCAGATGGACAGGTTGGTGCCGAAGTTCTTGTGGAAGTGCCTCGGCGCATCGCTGTGGTGGATCTGGTGCTGCGCAGGGCTGTTGAGCACGTGCTCGAGCCGCGGCCCAAATGACAGCCAGACATGGCTGTGGCGCAAGTTGGACGCCAGTGCGTTGAAGATGAATACCAGGTAGGTCACGCCGAACAGGGTGTAGCGGCTGATCTCCCCGCCACAGGCGTACCAGAACGCCCCAGCATAGGCACCGAGAAAAATGACGTCGACCAGTTTGCCGACGACCTTTTCCAGAACATGCACGCGGCTGGCCGTCACCGGCACCATCACCGGCGCGGAGTGATGGACCTTGTGAAACGCCCACAGCCAGCGGCAATGAAACGCACGGTGTACCCAGTAGTGGGTGAAGTCGCTGATCAGGAAAACGCCCAGCCCGTACAGCAATGACAGCCACAGCGTCTGCCCGAGCTGCGGCCGTGCGCCCCAGAGGTTGGTGAAGAAGCCCATGTAATCCGCTGAACGCAGGATATGCGGATCTACCAGTCCGACGATGGGGATCACCAGCACCACTTTGAGAACGCCACGCATCAGGTAGTAGCGATAGTCCAGCAGTGCCGAGGGATGCCAGTGCACAGCATTGCCGCCAATGAACTGCCAGAACGAGCCCGCATCGGTCAGCCCGTGCTGTTTGCGGTAGCGAAACAGGCCGTAGGCCACGGCGTATGAAAGGCATAGAAACAGCACGCCGATGCGGCCGTTGAGATCGAAGATCTTGGTGAACTGGTCGACGACCGGTGCGATCACGACGTAATGAAGGAATTCAAGAACGCCCATGAACAGGCCGCCTCAAAGAAAACGTCGCGGATTATAGGTTGAACCTGAATCGCTCGTATATGCGAATAACTATCACCATGAGAGCACGCAGGGCGGCGCCGGTGACGTACAGATGAGCGTGCGACAGGGCAAGCCGTGATTAACGCTTGGCTGCCGTGAACTTATGTGATCATTTCTCCGGATGACGGGCGCGCATGGCGCGCCCGCGCTTGCGGGTTCCCGGCACCGCCGCGCCGAGTAAACACTGGAAGGTGGGGCATTCGGCATGGCTGGGTGCAGGGCAGGCGGCGGCGTGGCGCAGGCCTTTGCTCATGGCGCGAAGGCGCCTGATGGTAGCGTCCAGTTCATCGGCCTTGGCCGCCAGCATGGAGCGGTCGATGTTGGGTTTGCCGTTCGGCGCGAACATCGCGCGAATTTCCTCGAGCGTGAAACCGGCCGACTGGCCGAGCGCGATCAACGCCAGCTGATCGAGCACCTGCGGCGCGAAACGGCGCCGTTCGCCCGGGCGGCCGAGCGAGGCGATCAACCCCTTTTCTTCGTAGAAGCGCAGCGCCGACGCTGGTACGCCGGAACGCCTGGCCACGTCTGAAATATCCATGAGCAAGCCCCTTGACCTCAAGTTCACTTGAACTCGTAGAGTCGCGCCGAAACACCAATCGGTCAATCAGCGGGAGGCTTTCATGACATCACTGACGCACTCACTCATTCTGGCCTGCGGCCTCGGTATCGGCGCCACCGCGGTCATGGACCTGTGGTTGATGGTCCTCAACCGTCTGGGTGTGACGACACTCAACTTCGCTTTCATTGGGCGCTGGGGCGGCCATTTGCTGCGCGGTCAGCTTAGGCATGCGGCGATCGCCAGATCGCATCCCATCAGAGGCGAACTGGCTCTCGGCTGGCTGTTGCACTACGCCACCGGTATCGCCTTCGCCGCGCTGCTGCTCGCCCTTCAAGGCAGCGCATGGGCCGTCGAACCGACCCTGTTGCCGGCACTGACGATGGGGCTCGCCACCGTCATTGTCCCCCTGTTCCTTATCCAGCCCGCCATGGGCTCCGGCTTCGCCGCGCGCCGGACGCCCACGCCGCTGAAGAATTGCCTGCGCAGTTTGGCCAATCATGGCGTGTTCGGACTCGGCCTGTACCTGTCCGCCGTCGCGCTCGACGGCTGGCTGAAATGAACGAGCCACTTCTTACCCACGAAAAGCAGTTGGAGAGCACGCCATGACACAGATCGCAGTCATCTACCACAGCGCCCATGGACACACCGCGCACATCGCCCGAATGATCATCGAAGGTATCGGCCAGGTGCCCGGCATCGAAGCGCAGCTGCTCGAGGCCGGGGCGCTTGTCTCAGCGCCCAACACAGTGCTGCCGTTCGACGGTTATATCCTCGGCTCGCCGACTTATCTGGGTGGCGTATCCGCGCCGGTCAAGGCGTTCATGGATGCCACCGGGCCGCTGTGGCGCACGCAACAACTACGCGGCAAGCTGGCCGCCGGCTTCACCGTATCCTCGCTACCGGCCGGAGACAAACAGTCGACATTGTTGTCGATGTTCACCTTCTGCATGCAGCACGGGATGCTCTGGGTGGGCAACCCGATCCTCCCTGAGCAGCATCAGGGCGTGCCTTATGAGGAGGCTGCCAATCGCCTGGGCTCCTGGTCCGGGCTGATGGCACAGGCTGACAAGCAGTCGGCGTCCGATGCCTTCGCGCCGGGCGATATCAAGACAGCGCGGATGTTCGGCCAACACTTCGCCGAGACCCTGCTGCGCCTGCATGGCCAGCCACCATTCGCCGCGAAGCGGGAGGCACGCTCATGATCGCCCGTCGATACGCCCCGCTGCTGTTCGCCCTGCTGCTTTCCGGGTTCATGTCGCTGATGGTGTCCGGCATCTCGACGCTGCGTGCGACGGGCCCGGTGCCCGGCTTTTTCGAGCTCTGGATCAGCGCATGGCTGGCCGCCTGGCTGTTCGCCTTTCCTGCGGTGCTGGTGGTCACGCCATTGGCCCGTCGCGCGGTCGAGCGACTGGTCAGGAACGATTGATTGGCAGGTCCGAGCCAGACGTGGCGAGCTGCAACGCCACGTCTGTACAGCGCGACCGTCGGCTCGCGTGGCCAACGCTATAGCAACGATATGGGCTGGAAATAACGCGTGGAAAAGGCTTCGCCGTTTTCCACCCTACGGCCCCGACCGATGCGGCGGCTCTGCTAGGCTCAATCGTTCGTTCATCAGCGAAGACACCACAACCATGTACGGTCTGATTGCAAAGATTAACGTTGTGTCAGGTCAGCGTGACGCGCTGGCCTCCATTCTCATTGAGGGTATCAGCGGCATGCTGGGTTGCCTTAGCTATGTGGTAGCGCAAGACCCCACTGATCCTGATGCCATCTGGGTGACCGAGGTGTGGGACAACCAACACAGCCATCAGGCTTCCTTGTCATTGCCCTCGGTTCAGCAAGCCATTTCACGCGGCAAGCCGCTCATTAGCGGTTTCGGCGAGCGCTTCGAGACCCAGCCCGTTGGCGGTTATGGGCTTGGCACTAGCCTGTATGGCTGACTCACGTGCAACCTGGAGGACAACCATGACCGGCGCCGAGCTCACCGATCGCTACCGCGGCTATATCGCCTGCTTGAATGATCAGAACTGGCCGGAGCTGGACCGTTTCGTCGATGACGAGGTGCAGTACAACGGTCAGCGAGTCGGGCTGGTGGGTTATCGCAGGATGCTCGAGGAAGACTTCCGGACGATCCCGGATCTGCATTTCGATATCGCCCTGCTGACAGTCGAGCCGCCACATGTGGCGTGTCGGCTGCTGTTCGACTGCACGCCGGCAGGCATGCTGTTCGGCTTTCCGGTCAATGGAAAGAGGGTCGCCTTCAGCGAGAACGTGTTCTACGAATTCCACGATGGAAAGATTCGGCACGTTTGGTCAGTGATCGATAAGGCGGCGGTTGGCGCTCAGGTCTAGCACCCAAGGTGTGCGATCAGGGTTGCGGGTCGATTGCATCGCCAAGACGATGAAGCGGGGCTGGCAAGCCGCATAGACCGTTAGCCCGACTTGCCTGAGCTCGCCTCAGGAAATATCGATCTGATAGCGAAATCCCTCGGCCGCCGCGCGGGAGATACGGTATTCCAGTGCAGACCGGTCGTAGCCCAGGGCCGTGCGCTCGATGGTGACGACCGGCGCGCCCTCGTCGATCGACAGGGTTTTCGCCATGGCGCGGTCGGCAGCGCCGACGGTAAGGGTTTCCTTGGCCGAGGCGATGCATTGCCCGCACTGTTGCTCGTAAAACGGATAGAGCAATTCGCCAAACTGTTCGGAATCGATCTCCAACAGCGCACCAAAGCGCGTGGCAGGCAGCCAGATGTCCTCGTGAAACAGGGTGCGGCCTTCAATCATGCGCAAGCGCTCCATGTGCACGACCTGCTCGCCCTCTTCCAACTCGAGTGCCGTCGCGACTCGCTGCGACGGCTTTTGCAGCGTCTTGGACAAGATTCGGCTGGTGGGGATTTCGCGCCCGCCGCTGGCGTTGACCTGCCGGAAAAATCGCGCCAGTGAGGCATCGAAGTTGGGGCGGCGCACAAAAGTACCGCGCCCCTGGCTGCGCAACAGCAAGCCTTCGTTGACCAGCGTATCCACTGCTTTGCGCACCGTGCCAATGGCCACGCCATAGAGCTTGGTCAGTTCCGCTTCGGTCGGAATGGGTGCACCGGGCGTCCACTCGCCCGCCGCGATCTTGGCCAGCATTTCTTCCCGCAGACGTTGATAGAGCGGCAAGCGCTCGTCGTATCCGAGTGTCGAGGCATTCATCTTTGTATCGGTCCTGTTGTTAGCACAATCACTCTACCACTGACCCGTCGATTGACAGATATCCACCGCTGCATATATGGTCAACTATTCATATATATGACTAGTTGTCAGTACGAAGGTATGACAACGGGCTTCGGCTTGCGTTTCGCGACCTGACCTCGGCGCCCGAAGACGCGCGTCACAACAACAAATCGACAGGGTTATTTTGCTTATGACCGGCCTTCAACCGCCCGCCCTCACCGGCGTGGACACCCACGCTCACATTTTCCACCAGGATCTGCCGATGGCGCCGGACCGCCGTTACAGCCCGCATTACGATGCGCAGGTGGAGCAGTACCTCGAGCACCTCGATCGCAACGGGCTGTCGCACGGCGTGCTGATCCAGCCGAGTTTTCTCGGCACCGACAACCAGTTCATGCTCGATGCGCTCCGTCGCTATCCGCAGCGCCTGCGCGGCGTCGCGGTGGTCGATGCACAGATCAGCGAGGCGCAGCTGGACGAATTGGCCGAGGCCGGTGTGGTGGGCATTCGCCTGAATCTCATCGGCAAGTCATTGACCGACTACAGCGGCCCCGTCTGGCAGGCCCTGTTCAAGCGGCTGGCGTCGCGTGGCTGGCAGGTCGAAATCCAGCGCGGCATTGACGACGTGGCGTTGGTTGCGGCATCGATCCTGGCGTGCGGCGTCCGGGTGGTCATCGATCACTTCGGCCTGCCGAATGGTGGCATCGATGTCCAGAAGCCCAGCCACCAGGCCTTTCTCGAGTTGCTCGCAGAGGAGCGCGTATGGCTCAAGTTGTCGGCGCCCTACCGCAGCCATTCAGGGCTGGCCGAAGCCTCGCGAGTACTGGCACAGGCGCGTGAGGCCAGCGGCGGCATCGAGCGATTCCTCTGGGGCAGCGATTGGCCCAACACCCAGTTCGAAGATCACACCGACTACGACCGGCAGGTCGCCTTCATCGAGGCACTGCTGCCGGACGCGGGCGAGCGCGCCCAGGTGCTGATGGATAACCCGGCGAAGCTGTTCGGCTTCGGCGTTTCCCGCTAAACGTTCATAACAACAATAGGACTTTCATCATGATGAGCCTGCTCGTGGTCGCGGCAATCGTTGTCGCCGTCGCCCTTGGCTACAAGACCAAGATCAACATCGGTCTGTTCGCCATCGCCTTCGCCTACCTGATCGGTTGTTTCGGTATGGGCCTCAGCCCGTCCGAGGTCATCAGCATGTGGCCATTGAAGATCTTCTTCATCATCTTCTCGGTCTGCCTGTTCTACAGTTTCGCCACGGTCAACGGCACCCTGGAGAAGCTGGCCGAGCATCTGATCTATCACTGCCGATCGGTGCCGCAGCTGTTGCCGTTCGCGGTGTTCTTCACCGCGACGGTGATCTCCGCGATGGGCGCCGGTTATTACACGGTGCTGGCGTTCATGGCGCCGATCACCCTGCTGCTTTGCGAGCGTACGGGCATGAGCCTGATCGCTGGCGGGATGGCGGTGAACTACGGCGCCTTGAGCGGGGCCAACTTCGTTTCCAGCCAGAGCGGCATCATCTTCCGCGGCTTGATGGTCAACGCCGGCATCCCGGAAAACGACGCTTTCATCAACGCGGCGGGCATCTTCGTCAGTACGCTGGTGATCCCGCTGCTGGTGATTTCCGTGCTGGTGTTCCTGACCGGGCATGGCAAGGCGATGAAAGCGTCGGGCTATGTTGCGGCCGAGCCGACGCCGCTGAACCGCGAGCAGAAGACGACGCTGTGGCTGACGCTGACGATGATGGCCATCGTGCTGGCGGCGCCGATCGCGCACATTGCCCTGCCCGATAACTCGACCGTCACGTTCATCAATTCGAAGATGGACATCGGCCTGATCGCCAGCCTGTTTTCGGTCATCGCCCTGCTGCTGAAGCTGGGCGACGAGCGCAAGGCCATGGCCTCGGTGCCCTGGGCCACGCTGATCATGATCTGCGGCGTGGGCATGCTGATTTCGGTCGCCATCAAGGCCGGCACCATCGACCTGCTGGCATCGTGGATGGGCAACAGCATCCCTCCGATCATGGTGCCGATCGTCTTCGGCGTGGTGGCGGCGTTCATGTCGCTGTTCTCCAGTACGCTCGGGGTCGTCACACCGGCGCTGTTCCCCATGGTGCCGCCGATCGCCACGGCGCTGGGACTCGATCCGATGTTCCTGTTCATCGCCATCGTCGTCGGTGCACAGGCCACCTCGATCTCGCCGTTCTCCTCCGGTGGCAGCCTGATCCTGGGTTCCTGTCCCACGGAGCAGAGCCGCACCTCGCTGTTCCCGCAGTTGCTGTTCCGCGCCGCGCCTCTGGGCTTCGTCGCCGCCCTGATCTTCAACGCGCTGCTGACGTTCGTCTACTGACCCACCCGCGATAGCCCGGTGCTCGGCACCGGGTACACCCTGCCCTCTGCGCACAGGGCAATGCCAGGACCTATCGGCGCCGGAACCCACTTATGGACAGGAGGAAACACCTAATGAAGAACTGGTTTGCCGATATCAGCATGACCCGCAAGCTGGCGATCGGCTTCGGCTCGGTGCTTTTGCTCACGGCCGCGCTGGCCGTCTATGGCTGGCACAGCTTGGGCAGCGTGACACACCGCGGCGCCCTGATGGCGCAGATCGCTTCGCTGAACGAGTCGCTGGGCGAGCTGAGAGCGGCGCGCCTGCAATACATGCTCGACAACGGCGACGAGAAATCAGCCGAGGCCGTGAATGCGGCGCTGGACAGGTTCGCAGGGCGGCTCGCGGAGATCTCACCAAACTTCTCCGGCCCCGAGAACGTGGCGCGCCTGCGCAAGCAAGGCGAGCAGATCCAGGGCTATCGCGCGGCGCTGCAGAAGATGCGCGACGCCTATGCTGCCGGCACTGCCGCCCGAGCGGACATGGGCACGCATGCCACGCTCGCCAGCGAGCCCATCGACACTATGGGTAAAACGGTGGAGCGGATGCCTGCCGACGCCGAAAACCGCTACGCGGGGCTCAAGGCGATCTCCGAACTGCGCATGAACTGGCAGTTGGTGCGCTACCAGATGCGTGGCTACAACACGACCCCCACCATCGAGGTCGCTGCCAAGGTCGAGCAGCAGATTGCCCAGGCCCGGCAATCGGCCGCGCGCCTGAAAGCTGTGCTCGGAGAAGAATTTTCCGCTCAGGTGGCTATCACCGAGCAGGCGCTCGACGGGTATCTGGTCGCGCTCAAAGCGGTCGTCGCCCAGACCGAGGCGATCGCAGCGGCACGCCAGGAAATGGCGAGTCAGACGGAGGAAATCAGCCGTCTCGGCCTCGCCCTGACGCAGGACCAGAACGCCAGACTTGATCAGGACACCAGCCAGGCTCGGATTACCCAGGTCACCGTTGCGGTGCTGGCGTTGCTTATCGGCATGCTGGCCGCCTGGCTGATCACCCGGCAAATCACCCAACCTCTGGCGGATACGCTGGCGGTCGTGCGGAATATCGCCGCGGGCGATCTGACCGACCAACGCCGCATCGAGCGCCAGGATGAAATGGGTGCGCTGCAGCAGGGCGTGATGGGCATGGCGGCGACCTTGCGGGAGCTCATCAGCGGTATCCGCGACAGCGTTACGCAGATGGCCAGCGCCGCCGAGCAACTGTCGGCCATTACCGAGCAGACCAGCGTCGGCATGAACGGTCAGAAGATCGAGACAGACCAGGTCGCTACGGCGATGCACGAGATGTCCGCCACGGTGCAGGAGGTTGCGCGCAATGCCGAGGATGCGTCGCAAGCGGCCAGTGACGCGGACCGCGAGGCACGTGCGGGCGATGCCGTGGTATCCGAGGCGGTCACCCAGATCGAGCGCTTGTCCGAGGAAATGCTGCGTTCCACCGAGGCCATGGCCAAGCTGGAGTCCGAAAGCAACCGAATCGGCAGCGTCATGGACGTGATCAAGACGGTAGCCGAGCAAACCAACCTGCTGGCCCTCAATGCGGCGATCGAGGCTGCACGTGCCGGTGAAGCGGGACGTGGCTTCGCGGTGGTGGCCGACGAGGTGCGCGGCCTGGCTCAGCGCACGCAGAAATCGACCGAAGAGATCGAACAGCTGGTTGCCGGCCTGCAACAGGGCACGCAACAGGTGGCCGCTGCCATGCAGAACAGCCACAACCTGACCGAAAGCAGCGTCGAACTCACGCGCAAAGCTGGCCTGGCGCTCAACGATATCACCGCCAAGGTCTCGAACATCCAGGCGATGAACCAGCAGATCGCCGCCGCTGCCGAAGAGCAAGGCGCCGTTGCCGAAGAGATCAGCCGCAGCGTGATCAACGTGCGCGACATTTCCGAGCAGACCGCCACGGCCAGTGACGAGACCGCGGCATCGAGTGTCGAACTGGCTCGCCTTGGCGGTGAGTTGCAGGCGATGGTCAGCCGCTTTCGCGTTTAGGGCAACGCGCATCGCTCACTAGATCGAAGCCAAGCGAAGCTTCGTGGCAAATACTCACTGCGCGGTGCGAATTTCCCCACCGCGCACAGCGCAGATGAGTATCCGGGTGTCGAACCCAGACATCTGGCCAGCGTAACGCCGCTCTATGGTGGGTGACCTTTACGCCTCACCAGGAGCGCCCATGGCCAATCCCCCGATCACCGTACTGCGCGATACCCAGCCCATGCCCGTCGTCGATGCCTGCAAATGGGAGCGAATCGAAGGCGATCCGCATACCGTCAACCTCAATGCCTACACCTCGGATGACGGCAGCAAGATCATGGGTACCTGGATCTGCACGCCCGGCAAATGGCGGGTGGAATACGTCAAATGGGAGTACTGCCATTTCCAGGAAGGCTACTGCATCATCACGCCGGACGGCATGGAACCCATCCACCTCAAAGCCGGCGACATCTTCGTAGTCGAGCCGGGTATGACAGGCACTTGGGAAGTCGTCGATACCGTCCGCAAGTATTTCGTCTTCGCCTGATCATCACGCAGTCGAGCGTTCCCATGCATGGCGTGGGAACGCCTCCGGCGACTGCTGATTACTCAGGGGCGGGTCCGGAGAGTCTTGGAACACGACTCGCGCTTCCCTCCCGCCCCTGCGACGTTACCCCTCAGATCCCGAACATCAGCGCCCGATGCGCCGCCACACCGGCCATCGCGCCATCGCCTACCGCCAAGGGTACCGAGCCCGCGGCCCGCGCCGCATCGCCGCAGGCGAATACGCCGGGAGTCGATGTCGCCTGGATGGGGTCGGTCTTGATGAAGGGGCCGAGCGGACCCTCTTCCATTGCACAACCCAGCTGCCCGACCAGCGCCGAGACGCGCATACGCGGGGCGAGGAAGATGCCCTCGAATGGCAACTGGCGGCCATCGGCCAGCTCCGCGTTCATCGGCTCGCCTTCTTTTAGCTGGATAACCCGGGTGCGCTCCAGCGCAACACCTCGCGCTTGGAGTTGTGCCAGCTCCTCAGCGGAGGGTTCGAACGCCTCGTTGAGCAGCAATGTCGTGCTGCCCCAGTCCGGCAGCATCAACGCCTGATGCATAGAGAGCGGCGATGTCGCCAGTACGCCGATCCGGCCTTGGTCGAGTTCGTAGCCGTGGCAGTACGGACAATGGAAAACCTGTTTGCCCCACCGCTCGGCCAGCCCCGGAATCGCAGGCAGCTCATCGACGATGCCGTTGGCCAGGATCAACAGCCGTGCCCGGTGTTCGTTTCCGCGTGCATCGGTCAGACGAAAGCCCTGCTCGTCGCGCTCGACGCGGGTTACTTCGGCATGTAGCCAATCGACGGTGTCGTAGTTCATCAGTTGCGCGCGGCCTTCGGCGGCAATTTCATCCGGGGAAGTGCCATCCTGAGTCAGAAAACCATGGGACGCCGCAGCAAAACGGTTACGCCGCAGGCCTGCATCGATCACCAGCACCCGTCGGCGGGCTCGCGCCAACGGAAGTCCCGCCGACAATCCCGCGTAGCTCCCGCCGATAATGATCACGTCGTAGAACATGGCTCTCACCTCTTCGGATATTTATGTATCTTTTAAAGTTACACTAATAATCGCACGAAAAGGAAGTGCCTTCCGGTAAGGCTTCAGACACGTTGATCAGTGAGGCTTATAGGTGGCGGGCATTGCCTGGCAGGTGCTGTACAGCGCGTTGAACTGGTTCGACAGGTCGGCCAGGGTCAGCGAACCCAGCCGCTGCAGCAACAAGGCTTCAGCTTGTTGGAAGGCGTCTTCGAGCGCCGAGTTGACCACTCGCTCGACCAGGCAATCGGGGTTTTCGCGGTCCGGGCCGATGGCGAAAATGCGCGGGCCGCCGACTGCGTGGAAGATGTCCAGAAGCGTGACCTGCTGCAGATCGACCGACAGGCTCCAGCCTCCGTTGTAGCCTTTGTCGGCGCGCACATAACCGGCTTGCCTCAGGCCCGTCATGGTGCGCCGCACGACCGCCGCGTTGGTCCCTAGCATCTGCGCGATTTGCTCGGAGGTGGCCGGGCGTTCGTCACGCGCCATGTGCAGCAGGACGTGGAGCATGCGGGAAAGGCGGCTGTCGGTTCTCATGGCGGGGCTTTCGATCAGTGGCGAGGTCGGCTCGCACCATACCGCGCAACCGCTGTGAAGGCCACGCGGCGGGTCGTTCGGCGCTAGGGCAGATAAGGCTGGATATTGTTCAACGCCCGCTCGACGTAATCCGCCTTCTCCCCTACCGGAGCGACGTAGTGCAACGCCTCGGCTGTCGCATCGCGTCCCACCAGGCGCGCCAGGGTCCAGGCAGCAAGGTAGATGGAAGCCAGGCAGCCACCGGCGGTGGCCAGGTTGCCTCGCGCAAAGAAGGGCTGCTCGAGCACCTCGATGCCGGCTTCCTGTACCCAGGGTCGGGTGGTGAGGTCTGTGCAGCCGGGCACGCCGTTCAGCAGTCCCAGTTTCGCCAGGATCAGCGTGCCGGAACACTGTGCGCCGATCAGCTGCCGCTCGGCATCGAGCCGCGCCAGGATCTGCATCACGCTTGCATCCTCGGCGATCTCGCGAGTCTTGATACCACTGCCGACCAGCACCGCATCGAATGAATCGATCTCATCCAGAGACGCTTGGCGGTGCAGTCTCACGCCGTTCATGGACGTCACCGTTTCACTCGGCGACGCCAGCGAGACGCGCCATCCCGGCTGCCTGACGCGGTTCAGGATGCCAAGCGCAATGATCGAATCCAGTTCATTGAACCCGTCGAAGGTCAGAATGGCGATATGCATGGCAAGGCTCGGCGCTGAGGGACCGGCCCATTCTCATGGCATCGCGGATCGGCGAGTAGGCACAGCTACCCGTCGCGATACCGGTACAGGCCCGGAACGATGCAGCCCAGACGAGCGGCTCGCCCGTTCAGGGCTGTTTGGCCAGCACCAGCACGAACCCCACCACGATCCCGGCCAGGGCAATCATCCAGCCGATCCGGTGCGCCCGGTTCTTTTCAGCCTGGCGAACGGGGTCTATGGGTTTCTTCTTTCTCACGGTTCCACTGCCTCTCGCTAATTGGGCACGCTCCGGGAGCGTGCCGTCTCTACCCTGAACTCAACGCGCGCCTTTGTAGGCCGCGAGCGAGGGATTGTCCAGCGAGTTGCCTTCCCTTCACGCGAGAAATACGGCTGGGATCTTGTTGCGAACCTACCCCAGCGGGCTTTCCCCCGGATTCGGTTCGCTGCTGGGATCGCCTTCCTTTTTCGGCTCGGCATTCTCGCCCGACTCGGGCGCATCGCCGTATTCGTCATAATCCGGCGGCGTCAGGCCGTCCTTGAGCGGATCTTTTGGATCGGTTATGTCAGAGGTCCTCATCACGATCGGTGGAAAGACCGGAGTGGTCGCTCATTGGAACGGCGAGCTGCACCAATGTTCGCCAACAGCGCCAGTAGCGCTGGCAAATGAACGAACTCTCGTTGTAGCCAGTACAAAAATCACCAGCCTGAACCGCGCCAGTCGCTCTAGACCGTACGTCGGCGCTTGGGCGCAACAATGTGAACCAGTACCGCAGACGGAGAGCTGCGTCGCCCGTGATGGCAATATGACGCTAAACTCCGGCGCGCCCAAGGATGGCGAAAGTATCACTCCACAGAGAGCGCCGACGACCATCCACGGCAAGCCAACGCTTTCTGCAAGAATCCAAGGATGTCTCATGATCAATTTGAAATACCTAGCCGCCGCCCTGATGGGCCTGGCGCTGACAGGCTGCGTCTCCTTCACCCCGTCCGGACCGATCGGTCTGCCTTCGCACGTTGTAGAACACTCGGTGCCTGCCGGCGCGATGATCAAGGACGTGGAAGTTTCCGATACACGTCTGAACGAGACCCAGCGCAAGAACATCAGCAACGCCTTGACTGCGCAGATCGCCCAACATGTCGAGCGCGGCGAGTACTTCGAGCGCATGATCAGCTTTCCCACCAAACTGGACGACAGAGACGTCCAGCTGCAATTCAACTTCACATCTCTCAAAGGCAAGCGCACGCCGCACCCCGGCTATTTTCCAGGCGCACTGCTCACGCTGACCGTATGGATCTGGGTCAACGGCCCTATATATGTGGACAAATATGATCTCGCCGCAGAACTGCAGATTATTGATGCGGCCGGAAAGCAGGTGGCGATTTCTAAGAAAACGTTGGTGCGAAACCAGAACACCGGTCTGTGGGACTACGACTACTTCAACGGGTCGTTGGGCTCGCGGCAGCTGACCGAACTGGTCGAACAGCTGCTAACAGACGCCACCCAGCAGCTCGCACACTGACAAGGACGCCGAACATGAAAGCACTGATAGCCCTCCTCACGCTTGCCGCCTCGCTGACACTGCAGGGTTGCATGACCTACTCGCACAACACCTTGCCTGAGGTCGAACAATGGCCACTCGCCGAGTCTGCGCATACAAAGCCGAGCGCGTATATCAAGGTACAGACCGAGTACTCGGTGAACGGCACGCCCACGGCGAGCAATCCCAACATTGCCAATCTCGAAAACCTTATCAAGCAATCGTTTACAGATAGCGGACGTTTTTCCCGGGTCAGCACGCAACAGGAACCATCGGATCTCTATGTCACGGTCACCTTGCGCAATCAGGAAACCGGCAACCTCGGTCTGGCAGTGATTACCGGTGCCACCTTCTTCCTCGTTCCAGGTACGTTCGACAACACCCTGACCATGGACATGATGTTTCGCGACGGTGACGGCAACAAGCTGGGCCGGGTAGAGAAAAAGGAAAAGCTGACGACCTGGATGCACCTGTTCCTGATCTTCGCCTTGCCGTTCAACGAGTCGGCTGATGGGCTATTGACCGAACTCACGAAGAGCAATCTGGAAGCGGCGGCAAGCAAGGACCTGATCTGATTGAGTCATTGCCTCGCATGAAGGCCAAGGCGCCAAGGATGGCCTGCTCGGACTGAGCTGACTGAAGCCCGACGCGACGGATAGCGCGGGCCTGCTCTCGGTTACCGCCTTGCCTCTTATTGCCCGCCAAACATGCCCACCCAGTAAATTCCCGCATCGCTCTGCGGATCCACCGCATAGGCGGCGCCCAGTTCGCTGAACCGCGGATTCATCAGGTTGGTGCAATGACCCGGGCTTGCCAGCCAGCCTTCGACGATCTGCCGCGGCCGATCCAGCGCGGCGGCAATATTCTGGCCGACCGGGGCACCGGGATATCCGGCTAGCTCCGCCCGGTCGCCTGGCGTGCGTCCTTCACGGTCGAGGTGGCCGAAGAAGTTGCCGTTGGCCATAGCCCGGCTATGGCTTTCGGCGAGGCTGGCGAGCGTCGCGTTCCAGCTCAAGGGCGGTGCGGCGGCAAAGGCCTTGCCCGCACACTGGTGCGCGGTTGCGCGGACCCGGTTGACCTCTTCGAGCAGCCTCTGGCCTTCGGTCTGGGAGTCCTTCAGGTAGCCGCCGATCAGTGGGCGTGCCAGCACGATACGCCAATCGCGTCCGGCGCGGCTGACGCCGATATCGGCGTATTGCGGGTCGAGGACCACACGGCAGAAGCTTTCACGCAGCGCCTGCATGGCGGCCGCCGCATCGCGCGGACCGGACAGGCTGATGGCCTGCACGTTGACCATCGGGTAACCGGCACGGGCCAGCGCGCCCTGCAGATCGCCAGCGCCGGTTGCCGGCAGCACCAGACGTGAGTCGGACTGAAGCGGTGTCAGCTCTTCGCTGGCGCGGTTGCCGCAGCGCTGCACCTCGCTGCGATAGGCATTGATCGAGTCGATCAGTTGCGCCTCCCCTCCCACATCGGCAGCGAACGCAAGGCGACCGCCACCGAGCAGTGCCATCAGAAACAACGAAGACGAAAGCAGGCGCACGGGGAATCTCCAGCAACAGGTTGGCGGGACGCTGAAGATGCACCCAGCGTGCCCCGGAAGTCGAGCCCGTGCGGCAAAACGCTACCGGTCGCGCCCGCTTGCCGTGGGGCGGCACATCCAATCTATAATAGTTCTTATTTGCAGCGGAGCCCTCCATTGGCAACTTGCGCAGCTCAGCGGCTTCTGGCTATCGAGGATGACCCTATCCTCGGGCCGCACCTGAAAACATCCCTGGAAAACCGCGGTTTCGACGTGACGCTCGCCGGCGACGGCCCCACCGGCCTGGCACTGGCGCGCAATACGACCTACGACCTGATCCTGCTGGATGTCATGCTGCCGGAACTCAGCGGCATGGAGCTGCTGACCCGGTTGCGGGCGCAGCGCCGCACACCAGTGCTGATGATGTCGGCGCTGGGCAACGAGGCGCATCGCATTCAGGGCTTCGACAGCGGTGCCGACGACTACCTGCCCAAGCCCTTCAGCATCGAGGAACTGCAGGTACGCATCGCCGCCATTCTGCGCCGGGTGGCCTATGAGCGCAGCGCACCGCCGGCGGCCGACAACGACGCGATACGCTTCGAAGACCAGCGCTGCGATCTGCGCTACGAGGGGCGCTGGGTCGGCCTGACCGCCACCGAATACCGGCTAATGAAGGTGCTGCACGACACCGCTGGCGAGGTGCTGAGCAAGCCGTTTCTTTACCAGCAGGCGCTGCGCCGCGGCTATTCACAGCATGATCGCAGCCTGGACATGCACATCAGCAACATCCGCCGCAAACTGGCGCGCGAACAGGTGGCGGCCTTGCGCCTGGAATCGGTGTGGGGCAAGGGCTACGTGCTGGACCTGCAGGCCGGTTGATGCCCAATCGTCACTCACTGTTCTGGCGCCTGGTGGTGCTGGTCGCCGGCTTCTGCCTGGCAATGATCTGGGCTGGCGGCTACGTCGGCCGCCATATCGACCGGACCAGCTCCTATCTGTCGCCAGAGGCCCACGAGGTGCTCGCCGGCTATGCCGACGAGGCCCAGGCCGCCTTGCAAGCCGGTCCGCAGGCGCTGGCCCGATGGCTCGCGGACATGCACCAGCGCGAGCCGGGCTGGCTGGTCGTGGTCGATGAGCAGTTACAACCCCTCGGAGGCCAGACACTGACGGCTGAGGAGCGCCAGACGCTCACGTTCGTGCGGCACTACGAATGGCCCATGAGCCGTCGCTATGAAGGCCTGCCGCTGATATCCATCCCGATCGCTGACAGCGGCGCCCGGCTGGTCATGCGGCTACCGGAACGCTTCCGTCCGTGGCGCCACTATGCGTTGCTCAGGGCCAGCGGGGTGTATTTACCACCGGTGCTGCTGTCCGTGCTGTTCTGCTGGTTGCTCTATCGCCTGCTGGTGTCCCCATTGGACAGCTTGCGCCGACAGGCCAACGCGCTACGCGGCTACCGCCTCGACTCGCTGTTGCCGCCCGCCATCGCCCGGCGCCACGATGAACTAGGCGAGCTGGGCCGCTCGCTGGCGTACCTCACCCAGCGCCTGCGCGATTCGATCAGCCAGCAACAGCAGCTGCTGCGTGACCTTTCCCATGAGCTGCGCACCCCACTCAGCCGCCTGCGCGTGGCCTGTGAGAGCGAGCTTGGTGCCGAGGAGCTGCGCAGCCGGACCGACCGCGAGATCACCCGCATGCAGCAACTGGTCGACAGCACCCTCGAGTTCGCCTGGCTGGACAGTGAACAACCCCGCTTCGAATGCGAGCCGGTGGACGTCGCGGCGCTCTGGGACGTAATCAGCGAAAACGCCTGCTTCGAAGCCGGCTGGCCGCGCGAGCGCATCCGCGCACAAATCCCGGAAGATTGCCAGGTAATGGGCAACCTCAACGCACTGGCGCAGGCCATGGAAAACATTCTGCGCAATGCCATTCGCCACTCCCCGGCTCAGGGGACGGTGTGCCTGTCCGCCGACCGCGACGCGAACCACTGGCGGCTGTGTATCGAGGATCAGGGGCCGGGCGTGCCAACGGATCGGTTGCCGGTGATCTTCCTGCCATTCGCGAGACTCAACGCCGCCCGCCCCGGCGGCGATGGCTTTGGCCTGGGCCTGGCGATCGCTCGCGGGATGGTGCGGATGCAAGGCGGCACCCTCTGGGCCGAAAACGGCGATACCGGCCTGCGAATGACCATACGCCTGCAAAGTGTATAGATTGTAAATGCGCTTTACTCTCAAATGAGAATACTTAGCATTACCAGCCACGTAGCGCCACTCGGTGCGCGTGGCATGCGGTGAGTATCGGCCGCAGACAATGTGGGTTTCTCAGGGAGACGGCAGTACATGGTGACTTTCAATCGACGTCCGCTGGTTTGTGCGATTGCTGCAGCAACCTGGGCGAGCACGCCGGTCAGCGCCGCAGAGCCGGTCGAGTTATCGAACGTCGTCGTGACCGCGTCGGGCTTTCAGCAGCAGATCAAGGAGGCCCCCGCCTCCATCTCCGTGGTCACGAGAGAGCAGCTGGAAAAGAAATCCTATCGCGACGTCACCGATGCCCTGCGTGACATCCCGGGCGTCGTGATCACCGGCGGCGCCAGCTCCAGCGACATCAGCATTCGCGGCATGGCATCCAAGTACACCCTCATCCTCATCGACGGCAAACGCATGGAATCGCGCGCGACGCGCCCCAACAGCGACGGCCCCGGCATCGAGCAAGGCTGGACGCCGCCGCTGGAAGCCATCGAGCGCATCGAGGTCGTGCGTGGCCCGATGTCCTCGCTGTATGGCTCCGATGCCATGGGCGGCGTGATCAATATCATCACGCGCAAGGTGGCCGACACCTGGCATGGCGGCATACGGACTGAAAAAACCTTCCAGGACCGTTCCGATTCCGGCGATTACCACAGCATCAACGGCTACCTTTCCGGGCCCTTGGTCGACGGCCTGCTCGGGCTGCAGGTCTACGGCCAGACGTCTCGCCGAGACGAAGACGACATCCCTAGCGGGTTCAATCAGCAGAAGGCCGACAGCGCAACGGCGAAGTTGTCGTTCACACCCAACGAGGCCAATGACCTCGTGCTGGAAGTGGGCAAGACCGAGCAGGAACGCAACGCCAGCCTGAACCGCTCCGGCACCGGTAACAGCGATTCGCTGTCGGATTACGACCGCACGCACTACTCCATCAGCCACACCGGCCGCTGGGATTCCGGCCAATCGGAAACCTATCTGCAGCAGGAGCGGATCGAGAACCCGGGGCGCGAAATGGAGTTGGAAAACAGCGTCTTCAATACGCAAAGCTCTCTCTTTCTAGGCGACCACGTAGCCACCCTCGGTGGGCAATACAAGTACGAGGACCTGTCTGACAAGGGCAACCAACTGGCCGGCGCCGAGGACCTTACCCGCCTGACGCGCTGGTCCTGGGCGCTTTTCGCCGAAGACGAGTGGAGCCTGACCGACAGCTTCGCGCTGACCACCGGCCTGCGCATGGATCGCGATGAAAACTACGGCACCCACTGGTCTCCGCGCGTCTACGGCGTGTGGCAGGCAACGGAGCAATGGACGGTCAAAGGTGGGGTTTCCAGCGGGTACCGCTCGCCTGACATCCGCGCCGCGGTGGACAACTGGGGCCAGATCACCGGTGGCGGCCGAGGCGATCCCGCGGTGATCGTCGGTAACTCCTCGCTCAAGCCTGAGGAAAGCCTGAGCCAGGAAATCGGTGTGCTCTGGGACGGCCTGAACGGTGTCTCGGCCGGCGTGACACTGTTCAACACCGACTTCAAGGACAAGATCACCGAGCTTCGCCGCTGCACAGATACCACCGGCAATGCCTCGGGCCAGTGCGTGGTCAACGGCGAGGCGTACCGCTTCATCAGTGACCGGGTGAACGTCGATGAGGCGCGCATGCGCGGTGTCGAAGCCACCTTCGACTGGGACATCACCGCGAGCGTTTCGCTGGCCGCCAACTACACCTACACCGAATCGGAACAGCGCAGCGGCGACTTCCGTGGCGAACCGCTGAATCAGATGCCCAAGCACATGTTCAACACCACGCTGGACTGGCAGGCAAGCGACCGTCTGGGCAGTTGGGCACGGCTCAATTACCGCAGCGAAACGTCCGAATACCTGTCGCGTACCAGCATGGCCGAGAGCACACCCGCCTACACCCTGGTCGATGTCGGCGGCACCTACGACGTCAATCAGAACCTCAAGCTGCTGGCCGGTGTGTACAACGTTTTCAATCAGCAGATCGACTACGCAAGCTACGAAACCGTATTGGACGGACGCCGCTACACGGTCGGGATGAGCGTTTCCTTCTGAGGCGACGAACGAAACGCCCTGCCACAAGGTGTGTCTCGTGGCTCGATGGGGGCCTTGCGCTGCCAACTCATCGGCCTGGTCCGAGCGCATCGGCACGGATGATTACCGCTCATGAAAGAGGCAGTGCCCAGCCGACAAGCACAGCAACGGCTGGGTACTTTTCGTATGGTTCTGTTTGGTTCCGGAGTTCGTCGTGATTGGTTCCACGTCGCAATCGGGCGGTAACTGGCGGGACATCGCCATGCGTACCGTCCTAGCCATTTTCGGTGGCTATGCCTTTACCTACGCCGCGACCGCCGCCGTCGCGCGGTTATTGCCGCTGGACCGGATCGATGCGTTGACTGCCGCCTCGCTGCCGTCGTTCATGGTTTATCTGGCATTCATTTTGTGGGCTTTTTCAGCCGCATCGGTACGCCGCGTGCTGGTCGGCGCGAGCCTCGCCATCCCCCTGGCGGGTGTCGGTTTCTGGCCGCAACTGCTGGAGGTGGTGCGATGAAGGGAAGCCTCACACAATCCATGTCCTGGCTGCACACCTGGTGTGGCCTGTTGCTCGGCTGGGTGCTGTTCGCGATTTTTTTCACGGGCACCCTGGCGGTGTTCGACAAGGAGATCAACTGGTGGATGCAGCCCGAGCTGACCGATCGGGCACAGTCAGCGGCCGCCGCCGCCAACGTTGCGCAGCGTTGGTTGACGACGCACCACGGCGGTGAATCGAACTGGAACATCGACCTGCCGACCGAGCGCTCGCCGGCTCTCGGGGTATCCGTCGGCGAACGGCGCCGAGGCGGCGGCGGTACTCAGCTGGATCCGCTGACCGGCGAGACCGTCCAACCGCGAGAAACCCTTGGAGGCAACTTCTTCTTCCATTTCCATTACACGTTGCACATGCCGCGCACGCTGGGAGTATGGGTGGTCGGGTTCGCAGCCATGGCGATGCTGGTGGCGCTGATCAGCGGGATCATCATCCACAAGAAGATCTTCAAGGAGTTCTTCACCTTCCGCCCCGCCAAGGGTCAACGCTCCTGGCTCGACGGCCATAACGCCAGCGCCGTCCTGCTGCTGCCGTTCCACCTGATGATCACCTATACCGGCCTGGTGATTTTCTTCCTGATCTACATGCCAGCCGCAATAGACGCCCTCTACGACGGCGATCGCCAGGCCTACTTCCGTGAGGCGCAGCCTGCCCGCGCTGCCGAGCAGGATCGCGGCGAGCAGCAGGGCACGCGCAACGGGCCGGCGCGGCATGGCGAAGGGCGCGGTGACAAATCAGCCTCGGCGCCGGCAGCCCCGCTACTTGCGTTGGGTGAGATCGTCAGCCGTGCCGAGGCGCACTACGGCAAAGGCATGATCGGCGCCCTGGCCGTGAGCAACCCGGGCTTCGCCAACGCCCAGGTCACGGCACGTCCCGTGCTGGGCAATCGCATCGAGCTGACCAAGGGTGAAGGCATGGTCTTCGACGGCGTCTCCGGCGAACTGATCCGGGCGCCGGAGCCCTCTGGCACCAGTCAACTGACCCAGCGGGTGATGGCAGGTCTGCACTTCGCGCAGTTCGGCGGCTATCCGATGCGCTGGCTGTATTTCATCTGTGGCCTGATCAGCTGCGCCATGATCGGTACGGGACTCGTGCTCTATGCGGTCAAACAACGCAAACAGGCCAAGGCCAACCCTCGCTTTCTGCGCGTCGTAGAGGGCCTCAACGTGGCGATGATCGCCGGGCTCTTGCTGGCCTGCGTGGCGTTTCTGTGGAGCAACCGGCTGCTACCGGCAGCGCTGGCTGACCGTCAGGATTGGGAGCTGCGGTTGTTCTTCGGCACCTGGGCGCTGAGCTGGCTGCACACCTGGCTGCGCAAGCCGCTGGCTGCCTGGCGCGAACAGCTGTCGGTCGCCGCGCTGTTGGCCCTCGCACTACCGCTGCTGGACCTGTGGACGGCCCAGGGCGCGCTGGACGTCATGCGGCTGTCCCTGCTGGCGAGCGTGGCTTCGATGGGGCTTATTCTTGGCTGGACCGTGTGGAAAATTCCGGCGGTCATCGCCACCCGAAACGCCCGCTCGGCTCGCCCGAGCCGCACAGCGCAAGGAGCGTCCTCATGAACGGTTCAGCCCTGTTCGCGAGCCTCATACTGGCCTACGCCGGCATGCTGGGTTTCTGCCTGGGCAAGGAGCGCCACTGGAAGCAACTGGTCAACCCACATGTGCCGACCGGGCTTCGTCGCGTATGTGTGCCGGCCGGTACTGCGCTGCTCGGGCTCGCCGTCTACTCGTCATGTCAGGTCTGGCCGGGCGGCATGGCAGTGGTGGGTTGGCTCGGCCTGATCTCGCTGGCGGGCTTCGCCTTGCTGATGCTGCTTCCCTACGCGCCGCGCCTGGCGGTGAGCCTGCCCGTGATGAGTGGGGCAGCATGGGCAATATCGGCGATGCTGTAACGCTTGGATAAGGCTAACCGCTACCTGCAGGCGGTGAGCCCTCAATCAGCCTGGCAAAGCCTCATTCTCGATCTCATTCGGCACCGTTTCCCGATTCAGCTAGCGCAGCGCAAAACGAATCCCAACGGAGCCATGCACGTCCTGGCTGGTTCATTCTCGGAATCGTAACGGTCATAAATGCGCACGCATGGTTCCCTCAAAATTGAAAAAGCCCCGGCCTTACGGCTGGGGCTTTAGCAAACGGTCAGCTGGTGCGCATATAAGCGATCACCCACGAACAGCGACTTTAAAAACGGTACTTCGCAGATGCGGTGACACTACGGGGCGCACCGTAGGTCAGAGCACCATAGGCTTCAAACATATCGAAGTACTTCTCGTCGGTCAGATTATCCACGTTCAGCTGAGCGGTGAGGTTGTCGGTCACCTCGTAGCGTGCCATCAGGTTGACCAATGCATAGGCCTCCTGCTCGATCTTTTCCCGATTGCCGGCTGGATTAGTGGCATAGGTATAAATGCTGTCCTGCCAGTTCACCCCTCCGCCGACGGTCAGCTTATTGAATGCGCCCGGCAGACGGTACGTCGTGAAGGTGCGCACCAGTTTGGTTGGGAAACGCGTGCTGCGGGCGTTACCGTCCGGGTCCTCTACCTCGAACTGGGTATAGCCGGCCATGAGATTCCAGCCCGGAGCCAGCTCGCCAGAAACCTCCAGCTCGAAGCCTTCGCTGGTCACGTCGATAGGCTCGTACGCAAACTCACCGGCCATCCCGCCCGGAACGGGCACTCCCGTGCTCTCGCCCAGACCATCCTGCTTGATCTTGAAGATGGCCGCGGACGCGTTTAGCCGGCCTTCGAAGAATTCGCCCTTCAGTCCGGTCTCGTAGCTTTCGCCGATAACCGAGTCCAGCTGCTGACCGGTGATATCCCGCCGCGCCTGCGGCTGAAAGATGTCGGTGTAGCTGGCATAGGCCGACAGGTTCTCCGTAAGGTCGTAAACGATGCCGGCGTAGGGCGTCAGTTCATGTTCGTCCAGGCGCGAGGGTGACGTGAACGGGGTGTCGTCGCTGGTCTTCTCGTAGCGGTTGTCACGCGCGCCAAGGATCACCTTCAGGTCGTCCGTCACGCTCAGTCGAGTCACGGCATATAGCCCTTTCTGGGTCAGGTCGCCGTAGCTGTAAGGCGTCAACCCTCCCCAGACCGGCGCCGGGAAGTCGCCGTCATAGGCATCGAAATTGGCGACGCCACCGAAGCCAGTCTGCGCGGCACGCGAGTCGGCATTGAAGTCCTGCTGACTATAGATGTAGCCGAAAGCAACTTCATGTTCGCGCCCCAACAACATAACAGGCCCGCCAAGGCGAATGCTGTAGTCGTCCTGCACGGTCTCGGTCTTGTAGGAGCCAGGAAATGACGACATCGGTGCGCTACCGTCGCGGCCAGGGCTACCGGAAAGATACAGAAGGTAGGAGTCGGAGCTTCGTTCGCCGCGGTTGTAGCTCAGGTTCAACTCCCAATCGTTGGCGAAACGGTGGTCGAGATTGACGAAGTAGGTGTCGTAGGTGCTGTCCCATTTGCTCCATTTGGCGGAGGTCGTCTTAGAGCGGCTCCAGTTCGTACGGCTGCCATCTGCATACCAGATCGGCAGGCCACCCCACATTGGCGAGTCGGAGTCGTTTGTCTGGCGGCTGAGACCGAACCAAAGGGTGGTGTCTGGAGAGAGGTCGACGTCCATGGTGCCGTAAAAGGTTTCGCGCTGCTTGGACTTCAAGTCGATCCAGCTGTCACCTTCATTGAATTCGCCCACCAACCGCGCACGCACCGTGCCGGCCTCGTTGAGGGCGAACGACGAGTCTCCCTCGGTGCCGTACGTATCCCAGCTTCCTGCGCTGACTCCGACCGAACCGGTCAGCTCGCGGCTGCTCGCACGTTTGCGGACCAGGTTGAGCGAAGCGGACGGGTCTCCGGCTCCCGCCATCAGACCGTTTGCACCCCGCACCACTTCGACGCGGTCGTACATCGACAGGCTGCTGAACATCTCGCCCGAGCTCCATGGCTGCTCCCATATCGTCGGCACACCATCGATCATCAGGGAATTGATCTCGAACCCGCGTGCATTGAACTGCGCCCGATCAGTTTCGTATCGGTTGACCGAAACCCCGGTGGTGTTATTGACCACATCGAGAATGGTCTGCATGCCCTGGTCTTCCATCCGCTGCTGCGTTACCACGCTGACAGACTGCGGCGTTTCACGAAGCGACATGCTGAGCGGTGTGGAAGTGCGCGCGGCGCCGGTGGTATAGGCACCGGTCCCTTCCGTCACGTCTCGCACCGCCTCACCGGTTACGGTGACAGATTCGAGGGTAGTCGCCTCATTCGCTTCAGTTGCAGCGGTCTCCTGCGCGTATGCGGACATGCCTGGCAGGGCCGTGCCAACAGCGAGCAGGTGCACTGCCAGGGTGAGTGGCTTCAGGACAACGCCTGGACGTCCAGCGGTGGGGTTTAGCGGGGTAAACGTGGCGGTGGGCATTTCTGTCTTCCGTGCAATGTTATCGATTATGATAATGGTTCGCATTATATATCCGCATATTACACGCCGAAAACCCCTCGAGGAATCGGACGTCTGATCCGACACACCGCCTCAGCAATTCCTACTCGCCCAGCGGCCAGTCCCAAAAGCTCCTTAAGCCTTTACAATGCGCGCCTTTCGATCTGCACCCGGTCCGCGCTCATGTCCTTGCCCAAGCACCATCTCGAACTGCTCTCCCCTGCTCGGGACACCACCATTGCTCGCGAGGCCATCCTGCATGGCGCCGATGCGGTGTACATCGGCGGGCCGAGTTTCGGCGCGCGGCACAACGCCGAGAACAGCGTGGCGGACATTGGCGAGCTGGTGAAATTCGCCCATCTGTTCCATGCACGGGTGTTCGTCACGATCAATACCATCCTCCATGACGACGAGCTGGAAGCCGCACGCGCACTGATCTGGCAGCTCTACGAAATCGGCGTCGATGCGCTGATCGTGCAGGACATGGGCGTAATGGAAATGGACATTCCGCCAATCGAAATCCACGCCAGCACCCAGACCGACATCCGCACGCTGGAGCGGGCGAAATTCCTCGACCAGGCCGGCTTCTCGCAGCTGGTGCTGGCGCGCGAGCTGAACCTCCAGGAAATTCGTGCGATCAGCGATGCGACCGATGCTGCCATCGAGTTCTTTATCCACGGCGCGCTGTGCGTGGCGTTTTCCGGGCAGTGCAATATTTCCCACGCGCAGACCGGCCGCAGTGCCAACCGCGGCGACTGCTCGCAAGCCTGCCGGCTGCCGTACACGCTCAAGGACGACAAGGGCCAGGTGGTCGCCTTCGAAAAACACCTGCTGTCGATGAAGGACAACAACCAGAGCGCCAACCTGCGCGCGCTGGTCGATGCCGGGGTGCGCTCGTTCAAGATCGAGGGACGCTACAAGGATGTGAGCTACGTGAAGAACATCACCGCTTACTATCGTCAGCGCTTGGATGAAATCCTTCTGGATCGCCCTGATCTGGCCCGCGCCTCCAGCGGCCGCACCGATCACTTCTTCGTGCCGGACCCGGACAAGACCTTCCACCGCGGCAGCACCGACTACTTCGTCACCGATCGCAAGATCGACATCGGCGCCTTCGATTCGCCGACCTTTACCGGCCTGGCCGTGGGCGAAGTGCTGAAAGTCGGCAAGCATGATCTGACCGTGCAGACTCGCGAGCCGCTGTCCAACGGCGACGGCCTCAATGTGCTGGTCAAGCGCGAGGTGGTGGGTTTCCGCGCCAGCGTGGTCGAGTTGCTTGAGCAGTTCGAGGAAGACGGCCAGTCGCTCTGGCAGTACCGCGTCGAGCCCAACGAGATGCCCGGTGCGATTCGCCAGCTGCGCCCGAACCATCCGCTGAACCGCAACCTGGACCACAACTGGCAACAGGCGCTGCTCAAGACCTCCGCCGAGCGCCGCATCGGCGTGCGCTGGCTGGCCAGGCTGCGCGCAGACGCGCTTGAACTGCACGTCACCAGCGAAGAAGGCGCTTACGCCACGGTCTCGCTGCCCGGCCCGTTCGGCGATGCGAAAAAGCCCGAGCAGGTGCCCGGCCAGATCGCTGAGCTGCTCAGCCAGCTGGGCACCACGATCTACCACGCCGAAGAAGTGGACGTGGACGCACCACAGGCCTTCTTCATCCCCAATTCGCAGCTCAAGGCCCTACGCCGCGAAGCAGTCGAGGCGCTTACCGAAGCCCGTGAGGCGATGCGTCCGCTGGGCAGCCGCAAGCCGGTCAGCGTACCGCCACCGGTCTATCCCGAAGCGCACCTGTCGTTTCTCTACAACGTCTACAACGAGAAAGCGCGCGCCTTCTATCACCGTTACGGCGTGCAGCTGATCGATGCCGCCTACGAGGCCCACGAGGAAACCGGCGAGGTGCCGGTGATGATCACCAAGCACTGCCTGCGCTTCTCCTTCAACCTGTGTCCGAAACAGGCCAAGGGCGTGACCGGGGTGCGCACCAAGGTCGCCCCCATGCAGCTCGTGCATGGCGATGAAGTGCTGACCTTGAAGTTCGACTGCAAGCCGTGCGAGATGCATGTGATCGGCAAGATCAAGGGCAACATCCTCAACCTGCCGCAACCGGGCAGCGCCAGCAGCGTGGTCGGCCAAATCACCCCGGCCGATTTGATGAAGACCATCCGCCGCTCGCCGCAGGGCTAAACGCCTTGCCGCTTCGCCCCGAGGTCGGGGCTCCCACAACCGCCTTCGCGGCACGACGCACCTCTGTGGGAGCCGCGACCCGCGGCGAATCGGCCTTTGCACCCCACCAGCGCCCCGTTTTTGCTTAAGCACCAAAGTCTGACCGTTCCCCGCTTCGCCCCGGGGTCGGGCTCCCATAATGGCCTTCGCTGCTCGACGCATTTTTGTCGGACCGCGGCCCGCGGCGAATACGGCCTTTGCAGCCCCGCCAGCGCCCCGTAAGTGCACGACGACTAGAGACTGACCGCTCCCCGCTTCGCCCGAGGGCGGGGCTCCCACAAAAGCCGCTGCTACAGCAAATGCGAACCCGCAGCCATTGGCCTTGTGACGAACCCTCTGCGTCCGGTACGTTCCAGCTGTCCGCCTTTTGTTCTCGCGGACCAGAACAATAACCGGGCCGCTGCGCCCGCCTTGCAAGGAACGACCATGAGATATCTGTTGGCAGCCGGCGTCTTGCTGGCCAGCGGCGCGAGTTTCGCCGCCCCCTCCGCTTCGCTGCTCGATGAGGTTCAGCAGCGCGGCACCCTGAAGGTCTGCACCACGGGCGACTACAAGCCCTACACTTTTCTGCGCGACGACAAGCAGTACGAGGGCATCGACATTGCCCTGACCGAGTCGCTGGCCAAGAGTCTGGGTGTAAAAGTTGAGTGGGTACCGACCACCTGGAAGACGCTGATGCCGGACTTCCTCGCCCAGTGCGACATGGCCGTTGGCGGCGTGTCCATCTCGCTCGAGCGGCAGAAGAAGGCGTTCTTCAGCGATCCAATTGCGGTGGACGGTAAGATTCCGTTCGTCCGCTGCGATGAGGTCGAGAAGTACCAGACCATCGAACAGCTCAACCAGCCCTCGGTCCGCCTGATCGAGCCGCCGGGAGGCACCAACGAGGCCTTCGTTCACCGCGAGCTGCCCAAGGCGCAGCTGGAGCTGTTCCACGACAACACGGTGATTTTCAAATCCGTGGCCGACAACAAGGCCGATGTAATGATCACCGACTCCTCCGAGGCACAGTATCAGCAGCGTAACTACTCGACATTATGCGCAGTAAATCCCGACAAGCCGCTGCAGTACAGCGAGAAGGCCTTCTTATTGCCGCGTGGCGACGTCGCGTTCAAGGCCTATGTCGATCAATGGCTGCACCTGACCAAGGCCACCGGCGAGTACCAGCGCATCGCTGACGAGTGGCTGGCCAAGCCCGAGCAATGATCGCTGAGCGACGCCGCAAGCGTGTCGAACCCTTGCGGCGACGGTAGCCTGGGTGCCAGTCAGGTCCTGAAGCGCAGGGCCAGTTGGTTGAGGTCGGTCGCCAGCCGTGCCAGCTCTTCACTGGCTGCGGCGGTCTGGTTGGCACCGGTCGCCGACTGGATCGACAGATCGCGAATGGTCATCAGGCTGCGGTCCACTTCGCGTGCGACCTGCGCCTGTTGTTCGGCCGCCGTGGCGATCATCACGGTGCGCTCGTTGATCGTCACCACCGACGCTGCAATGTTGTCCAGCATGGTCCCCGCTTCACGGGCTACGTCCAGGGTCTTGCGGGCCTCGTCCGTGCTCAGCACGGTGGCCGCGACGGCACTCTGGGTGCCGCTCTGGATCGCGGTGATCATCAGTTCGATCTCATGGGTCGATTGACCGGTACGGTGAGCGAGTGCCCGGACCTCGTCGGCCACCACGGCGAAGCCACGACCCTGATCCCCGGCACGCGCCGCCTCGATCGCAGCGTTAAGCGCAAGCAGGTTGGTCTGCTCGGCGATGGTACGAATCACGTCGAGCACCTTGCTGATGTCTCGCGCCTGGCCGGCAAGCCCTTGGACATGCTCACCGGTATCGCTGATGCGCGCCGAGAGGTTGTTGATGGCGCTGACCGTTTCGTTGACCCGCTGGCGCCCTGCTTCGGCCGCCTCCGTGGAGACGCGCACGCTGTCGGACGTCGAGGCTGCATTGCTGGCCACCTCCTCGATGGCTGCCGTCATCTCGTTGACCGCCGTTGCGGCCAGTTCGACCTGCTCGTTCTGCCGCTGCAAGCCACGGTTGCCCTCATGCGCGACGCTGGTCATTTCTTCGGTGGCGGTCGCCAGTTGGGTCGAGGAATCACCGATATGCTTGAGCGTCTCTCGAAGGATGGCCTGCATGGTAGCCAGCGCCGCCAGCAGGCGAGCAGGCTCGTCGGAGCCTTCCACCGCGATTGGCTGGCTCAGGTCTGCCCCGGCAATACCTTCGGCCACCCGTACCGCCTGCCCGAGGGGCTTGGTGATGCTGCGCGTGAAGGCGATCGCCAACCCCAGCGTGGCGAGAACGGCAAAGCCCATCGCGCCGAGCAGAACCCACAAGCTGCGCCCGTATACGGCACCTGCCGAAACACCGGATCGCTTGGCGCCTTCTTCGTTGTAAGCGGTCAAGGCTTGAAGCGCCTCGTTGATGGCCACCGCCTGCTCGCGCATGCCGCCGTTGAACAGCGCCACAGCCCTCTGGGTGTCCCCGCCATCTGTGGAGGTGAGCAAATGATCCAGAGACTGGCCGTAGCGCTCGACCGCAGTCTGTACGTGCTGCGCCAGCTGGCGTTCATGCCCGTCGATCACGGGCGAAGCCAGATAGGCATTGATTTCTTCCACAACCTGCGAACGGCGTTGTTTGATTTCGGAAGTCGCGCTAGAGGCAGCGCTGTCGGCCGACGGAATGAGCGACCGTGCCACCATCAACCGCAAATCCTGTACGTCAGTGCGAAGCCGGCCCGAATCACGGACGCCGGCAAGCCAGTTCGTTTCGATGACCTGCTCCGTTTCCCGCAACGCCTGTACCTGCAGCAATGAAAAGCAACCCACAAACAGCAGCAGCAACGCAATTGCCGAGAAGCTGACGGCAGCTCGGGTTGAGACATTCAGGGAACGGAACATGGGGCACCATGAGGGGGAGGCATCGGAACAGGGCTGCTCCGAAACTGATACAAAGTGTTTCACTGGCCTTTTGCCTGTACAAGATCCGATGGTCGAAATCTGATCAATATCAGACCAAAGAACTAGGGATTACGCGTAGGCCAAGCACGCAACGCAGCATGGGCTTCCCCAGATGCAATTAACCGTTGAATGTCTTGATCGGCTCGATAGAGTCCCGCTCGGTCCAAGCGCAGCGCTATATTCCTTACCTGTACGCGACGGTCGCTGAGATGACACCGCCGCGCCTTGCTCCATGGCCGTATCGGCTTGGCAAAAATGACCACCGCCACAGGCACAACCTTAGGGATAGATATGCGCACCTGGCCGACCCGCTGGATCACCGCCGCGCTCTTTTGCGTTGCAGTGGCCGGCTGTACCACCGCCCCGCAAAAGCAACCAGGACCGGACCAGACGTCGACCCCGTCCGTCGGGCAACCGATCGGCTCGGGCAAGGCTTCGTATTACGGCAGCCAGCACCACAACAAACTGACCGCCAGCGGTGAACGATTCGACCAGCATGCACTGACCGCGGCGCACCGCACATTGCCGTTCGGTACCCGGATCAGAGTAACCAACACCCGCAACGGCAAGAGCGTGGTGGTCCGGGTCAATGATCGAGGTCCGTTCGTGCGCAACCGCATTGTCGATCTGTCCAAGGCGGCGTTCACGGCTATCGCCAACCCGCGCGCGGGCGTCATTCCGGTGCGCGTCGAAAGGCTGGATTGACCACCGATCGGCGCAGGCGGGCATCAAGTATGGCGATGGCGTGCCGATAGCTTCGCACCTTCGTCCAATTTCTGGTGCTCGCATGTTCAACGGCCAACTGAAAAAACAACTCGTGGAGCAAGCCGCCGAGCTGACTCTGCTGCGCCAGTTGCATGATCAGATGACAGAAACACTGTTATCGATCACGCTGGACCGCGAGTTCCGAATGGTGGATGTCAATCGGAAGTTTGCCGATGCGCTCGGCTACCGGGTCGATCAACTGCTGGGGCGGCCAATGGCCGAAATCGTACCCGCCTATGTGACCGGCCTGTCGTGTTTCCGCGATTTCCGTGCCGCTGTGGCCAGCCTTTCGCCAATCGGCGACGACTATCGCTACCTGCGTGCCGACGGCAGCCTGGCGTGGTTGCACGTCGACTGGTATCCGATCAAGGATACAAACGGCGGACTGCTGCATATCCGCGGCTTCGCCCGCGAGGTGAGCCGCGAAGTGCAACAGGCGAAGGAGAACGAAGCCTTCATTACCGCGCTGCTTCGCTCCACGGCGGTCATCCAGTTCAACCTGGACGGCACCGTGGCCACCGCCAATGAGCAGTTCCTGCAAGGCATGGGCTATTCGCTCAAGCAGATCGTCGGCAAGCATCACCGGATGTTCTGCACGCCCGAGGAAGCCTCATCCGCGCAGTACAAGCAATTCTGGGAAACGCTCAACCGCGGCGAATTCGTCGCCGATCGCTTCAAGCGGCTCGACAGCATGGGTCGGGAAGTCTGGCTGGAAGCCAGCTACAACCCTGTCCACGACACCGAAGGCAAGCTCTGCAAGGTCGTCAAGTTCGCCAGCGTCGTGACCGAGCAGGTCGCCCGCGAGGCCGAGGTGCGCGAAGCCGCAAGCATCGCCTATGACGTGTCCCGGCAGACCGACACCAGCGCCGAACGTGGCGCCGTCGTGGTCAGGGACACCGTCGCCACGATGCAGCGCATCGCCGAGGAAGTGGAATCGGCGACCCATGGGATCGAAGCCTTGGGCCAGCAGTCCCAACTGATCAGCTCCATCGTGCAAACCATTGGTGGCATCGCGGCACAGACCAACCTGCTGGCGCTCAACGCGGCCATCGAGGCAGCGCGCGCCGGTGAACAGGGCCGCGGCTTCGCGGTGGTCGCCGATGAGGTGCGCCAGCTCGCCGGTCGCACCAGCGCCGCCACCGAGGAGATCGTCAGCGTAGTGCAGAAAAACCAGGCACTGGTCGACGACGCGGTGCGTGAGATGGCCAACAGCCGCGAGCAGGCCGTGCAGGGTCTGGCACTGGCCAACCAGGCCGGCGCGGTGATCGTCGAGATTCAGGACGGCGCCAAGCAGGTGGTCGACGCGGTCGGGCGCTTCGCCAAGGAACTCAAGTAGCCCCAACGGCAGGCTGGAACGCGCAGCCGGCGCTCCAGCCGTCGCTGAGGAGTGATGCCGTCAGAGCGCGGCGCTGCCTGCCGGCTTGGCGAAACGATGGGCTGCGAATCCGCACAGCACGACACCGCTCACCGCCAGTAGTCCGCCGACGATCCCGACGTTACCGAGGCCCAGTTGCTGCGTGACCAGGCTACCCAGCAGTGCACCCCCCCCGATGCCGACGTTGTAGATACCGGAAAACAGCGCCATGGCGACGTCGGTGGCATCGGACGCCAGGTTGAGCACTTTGGCCTGCACGGCGAGGCCGAAGCACATGCCGGCGATGCCCCAGACCACTACCAGCGTGCCCAGCAGCGAGCTATCACCTGCGGCCGGCAATAGCAGTAACAGGCAGGTCGCCATGACCGCGATGGCGGCGGTTGCGAAGCCCTTCGGATAACGATTGCTGTAGCGGCTGAAGAGCACCGAACCGAGGATGCCCGCACCACCGAACAGCAATAGTAGCGCGGTGGTCATATCACCGCTCAGGTGGGCAATGGTCTGCGCAAACGGCTCTATATAGGTGTAAGCGGTGAAATGCGCGGTGATCACCAGTGCCGTCAGCACGTAGACGGCGACCAGCGCAGGCCGCTTGAACAGCACGGGCAGGCTGCGCAGCGAACCGGAATTCTGGCTTGGCAGCCGCGGCAACGTCCGGGCCAGGCAGAGCACCACCAGCGCCGCGACCACCGCAATCGACAGGAACGTCGTGCGCCAGTCCAGCAGTTCGCCAACCACCCGCCCCAGTGGGATACCCAGCACCATGGCCAGCGCACTGCCGGTCGCCAGCAGCCCCAGCGCCTGCGCTTGCTTGCCCTGTGGTGCGACGCGCACGGCCAGGGATGCGGTGATCGACCAGAACACCGCATGCGCCAGCGCGATGCCGATGCGGCTGAGCATCAGCATGCCGAAGCTCGAGGCCACGCTCGACACCAGGTGGCTGCCGATGAACACCACAAAAACGAAGATCAGCAAGGTGCGGCGGTCGATGTTGCGGGTCAGCAGCATCATCGGCAGCGACATCAGCGCCACCACCCAAGCGTAAATGGTCAGCATCAAGCCGACCTGTGACGGCGGCATGTCGAACGAACGGCCAATATCGCTGAGCAAGGCGACCGGCACGAATTCGGTGGTATTGAAGATGAAGGCCGCCAAGGCCAGCGCGACGACACTGAGCCAGCTCCCGTCGCGGGTGTTCGATTCGTTCATGTAGGCATGTCTGGGTGCGATCCACTCGGCAAGCGCAGCGCGCCGGAGCGGCACACCACAGCGTGACGAATGAGGGTGTAAGAAGTTGCCGGCCCTGCTTGACCACAGCGCATACGCCCCGCGGCTTCGAGCAAGCGCGAGAGGTAGGCGGGAGCGATAGGGGTTCGAAACGGCAAGCCGGAGCGGCGCGGATTCTACGCCCGCGCCGTGCCGATGTCAGGCGGTGAAAGCGGTCCGCGACGAGCGGCCGCGACCCGCCGACAGGATGATGCCGACTGGCTGTCGGCAGCCGGCACAACAGGTGAACGTACATGATGACCGGGTTCGCCTGGAACACCGTCCCCTCACCCCAGTCCGCTTTCCAGCGGGGCGAGGGAGTATGGCCCTGGGATATGGACCGCGATGGCAGCCCGCAGCGATGCTCGCGCTATGAGTTTTACTGGCCGAAATACGCCTGCGCCCGCTCGGCTTCTGCAGCGGTCGGCTTGTAGCTGATCCATTGATCGCCCTCGTTCTTCTTGTAGCGCACGACGCCTTGCGCCACGTCGAACTCGTAGAACGGATAGACCTCGCGCAGGTTGTAGAAGGCGGCCGGCGCGAAGAAGAGGATATCCGCGGCCAGGTAACCGCCGTTGAACTTGAGCGGCATCATCCCGTACATGGGCTCCATGCCTTCCTGCGTCGCGCGGAAACGATACTGGCCGAAGCTGGTGGCCTTGTAGGTCTTGCTGATCGGGTTCTTCAGCACCAAGGGTGCATCGTCGTTGATCTTCACGGCCAGGCTCGGATCGCTCGAGCGCAGTGAAGTGGTCGCGGTACAGGCGGACAGCAGCGCGACGGTAAGCGGCAGAACCAGAAGTTGCTTGATGTTCATCTTTCAATCCTTTGCGGTGTTAGGCGTGGACGACCCGACCGGCCCTACGCTGGGGTCCGCGGCCATCCTTGGCGCGCGGCACTATAGGTCAGGGAAGACTAATGGCCAAGCGCTAGCAGCGAACGCAACGCCATTTCCGATCACCGGTCGGACACGCATCACCACTCGGCGCCCGTCCGAAACTTTCCCGGCGCACATCAGCCGTATCTACACGACCCATTGCTGCCCGGAGGTGATCATGGCTTACCCGAAGATACATGCGCAAAAACAAGACCGCCTGCCCGGTCTGGAGCGTGAGATGGATCCGCCGGCCGAATTCATCCGCGACGACTACAAGGGCAGCGGCAAGCTGGCCGGCAAGGTGGCGCTGGTCAGCGGCGGCGACAGCGGTATCGGCCGAGCGGCGGCGCTGCACTTCGCACGCGAAGGCGCCGATGTAGCGATCATGTATCTTGACGAGCACGAGGACGCCGAAGACGCCAAGCAGCTCATCGAAGCCGAGGGCCGGCGCTGCCTGCTGCTGCCGGGTGACGTCCGCAACAGCACGCACTGCAATGAAGCGGTCGCGCAAACGGTGAAGACGTTCGGCCATCTCGACGTGTTGGTGAACAATGCTGGGCGCCAGGAAGTGCAGACCCGACTGGAAGACATCACCGATGAACAGTGGGAAAACACCTTCGCCACCAACATCCACGGCTACTTCTACCTCACCCGCGCCGCCCTGCCACACCTCAAGGCCGGCGCCTCGATCATCAACACGACCTCGATCAACTCATTCATCGGCAACCCGATGCTGGTCGACTACACCGCGACCAAGGGCGCCATCGACGGCTTCACCCGCGCCCTGTCGCAACAGCTGATCGAGCGCGATATTCGCGTCAACCAGATCGCGCCCGGGCCGGTCTGGACGCCGCTGCAACCGGCGACCCTGGGCAAGCATGATCCGCAGCTGCTGGAAGACTTCGGCAGCCAGATGCCCATGGGCCGTTGCGGCCAACCATCCGAGCTGGGCCCGGCTTACGTTTACCTGGCCTGCAAGGATTCGTCCTACGTCAGCGGTCAGACCATTCATATCAACGGCGGCAAGGTGGTCAACGGCTGAGCCGCCTCACGCCGCGCCATCGGGCGCGGCGCCAGCGGCTGCCATTGGCAGCGGACGCATCGGGTAACGAGAACGCACGGAACCATCCCCTCACCTACTCCGCCCAACAGGCATGACAGCGCGCACCTCAATGAGGGCGCGCACCCACGCACCAACCGCAGCCAGCCTGCATACCGCAAGGAGAAATCATGCCGCAGATCCTCATCGCAGCGTTCGACCGTTACGCCGAAGCCGAGCAGGTCAAAACCGAACTTCTGAGCAAGGGCGTGAGCAGCGACGCCATCCAGCTATCCGCCTCCTTGAACCCGGAGACCGTCAACAGCAGCCGCGTCGAAGTGATCGGCGAGGAGCCGGACCATGACGCCACGGTGGCAGAAAAAATCGGCAGTTTCTTCAGCAAGGTTTTCGGCGACGATGCGAGCCAGCATGCGGGCCGTTACCCGGAAGCCGCCCGCCGCGGCTCGACCGTGGTGACGGTCACGCTCGATGACGACAGCCAGGTCTCGATGGTCGAGCAGGTGATGGAGCAAAACGGTGCCATCGATATCGACGAGCGCAGCGCCAGCTGGGGCGATGACGACGCGACGCCGGTCACCGCCAGTACCGAAACCCTGACCACTGGCTATCCCGACGCCACCTCCATCAGCGAAGACCAGCGCAAGCTCGACGGCATGGCCATGCCCGATCGCGGCGCGGACGACGGCACCATTCCCGGCCGCGCCGCCAATGACAAGGCCGGGCGCCGCGACAACACGGCTGGACGGGTGCGAATCATTCCGCGCTGAGGCTGGCCCATCGCGGGCAACAGGATCTCAGCCCAGACGTTGCTGAAGTGCCAGCACATTGGCAGTTGCCGCACCGCTGGCGGTGTTGTCGAAGATGCACCAGATGGGCGTTCCCGCTGGCTGCTCGGCGAAGCGCAGTTGCAGCGTCTCGAGCCAGTCGTCGGTGTAGGACGAGTAGTAGATTCGCGGTGAGCCATGCAGGCGGAAATAGCGAAGCCCGGCCCAACCGCCTGGTTCGGCCGCCTCGGGAAAGGGCGCTGGGTCCGCCGCGACCCTCGCAATCCCGCCTTGTTGCAATAATGCTTCGGCAGCCAGCCAGCTCGGGTGTCGCGGTTCGATGGCGACCGGCCCTGCATTCCGCGCACGCAGCGCCTCGATAAACGCCGCGGCGCTGGCCGCGTCAAAGGCCAGCGAGGGCGGCAACTGCACCAGCAGACAACCGAGCTTGTGCCCAAGATGGCCACATTCGTGCAGAAAACGATCGAGTGCTTCTTCGCAGTCGATCAGCCGCCGTTCGTGGGTGATCTCTCTGGGCATCTTGACGCAGAAGCGAAACGTATCCGGCACGCTCTCCGCCCACCGGACATAGGTAGCGGGACGATGCGGACGGTAAAACGACGTGTTTATTTCAACCGCTGGCAGACGAGCCGCGTAGCGTTGCAAATGCGTGCCAGCCGGCGGGAACGCTGGCCACTGATCGCGCGCAAGGCTCCACCCGGCCGTGCCCAGAAACATCGAACTGCCCAACTTCATACCCGCTCCCGTCGAGCCTGTCTGTACAGATGACCATGGCCTCGAGGTACATGATCCTCCGTCCACGTTGCGGTGCCCTCGCGCCCGACGCATGGCATATTTGCGCGCCGCTCGTATTGCGCGGTCCGATTGTCCAAACTCGCAGCACACCTGATCAGAGAGGCGTCGATCATGCGCAAGGCCGAAGCCAAACACCGTCACACCCACAAGCTCGAAAGACTTCAGCGATTCCTGAACTGGACCACCGAGCGCCATCCCGACTTCGCGCCAAAGAAGAATCACCAGGAAAAGTGGTTCAACACCTACCTTGGCTTCCAGCCGCCGGAAATCGGCCGCGCGGCGCGGTTGTTCTGGCTCGGGCTGGACGACGCAACCGTCGAGGCGAACCTTGAAGGCGCCGCACCCGCCAGCCTGATCGGCCGACTACTGAACCGGGACGTCAACGATTTCAGCTGCACGGTGGATATCTTCGGCGTCGAGAAAACCCTGGATTGCGGCCCGGTGCAGAACCTGCTCGAGCCCGAATTCGCGCTGCGTATCGACGACAGCCGCTCGACCGATGAGTTTGAGCACAACGTCTGCGCCGCGGTGCAGACCCTGGTCCGGGATCGCCTGCACGTTCTGGAAAAACCCTTCACCAGCCTCAGTGATGAACAGAAAGCCCAGTGCCTGGAGCGCCTGCCCGCGCGGCTTTCACGCCTCGATGACTTCGCGGCGCGCGCCGTCGACATCGTCAACGAGGTCAAGCACGAGCTGCGTTATGTGGTCGAGCTGCGCCACGGCGAGCTGGCGCTGGACATGCAGCGGCGCATCACCGGCGGCCAGGGGCATGTGCTCAGCGAACAGGAGGTCGCCGCACTCAAGGACGAAGACCGCCAGGCCATGAACGCCAAGTTCGAGATGATGATCGAGGAAGCCCAGGACTTCGATCTGCAATTGCTCGGCGAGAAGCGTCTGACCGAAGTTTTCATGATGGAGCCGAAAAAACTGCGCCGCACCATCCGCTTCGCCCGCGAGGACAACCGGGAAAAGATGGCCTTTGCGGTCCTGCTGGAAAACAACCCGCGCTTCGTCCATTACCACAAGCTCTACGCCGCGCGGCGGATCACCCGCACCTGGACCGCCCTGCTCGGCCCGACCAACAGTGGCAAGACCTACCAGGCAATACAGGCCATGACCGGCGTCACCCACGCCATCTACCTTTCGCCGCTGCGCCTGATGGCACTGGAAAACCAGGAACGCATCGAATCCATGGGCGTGCCCTGCTCGCTGGTCACCGGCGAGGAGGAAATCATTCGCGAGGGTGCGACGCACTATTGCTGCACCGTCGAGGAATTCGCCCGCTTCCGCCACGAATCCTGGGACGTGGTGGTGATCGACGAAGTGCAGATGATGGCCGACTCGCAACGCGGCTGGGCCTGGGTCGATGCGTTGGTCAGTGCCTACACCCAGGACCTGATCATGACCGGCCCGGAGCTGATCCAGCCGTCGCTGAAAACCCTCTGCGACCTGTGCGAAGACCAACTGGTGGTCAAGCGCACCAAACGCCTGTCACCCGTCGACGTGGCGCGCCGCGCGACTACGCTCAAGCAGCTGGACGCCGGCTCGATGCTGGTCGCCTTCAGCCGCAAGACGGTGCTGGAGCTCAAGGCGATGCTGGAGATGACCGGCAAGAGCGTCTCGGTGGTCTACGGTGCGCTGTCGCCGGAAGTTCGGCGCGAGCAGGCACGCCGCTTTCGTGAGGGCGAGGCGGATCTCATGGTCGCCACCGACGCCGTCGGCATGGGCCTCAACCTGCCGGCGCATACGCTGTGTTTCTACACCGACGAAAAGTACGACGGTATCCAGAACCGCCAGTTGAAGGTGCAGGAGGTCAAGCAGATCGGCGGCCGCGCCGGGCGCTTCGGCCATCATGACAGCGGGCTGATTACCGCGCTCGACGGGCAGACGCTACAGTCGATCAGGCGCCTGTTCCACAGCGCCGACCTGCCGGTGGATCTATCGCAGTTCCAGGTCAGGCCGTCCATCGAGCACCTGCAGGCCATCTCCGAGCTGATGAACGAGCCGAGCCTGCTGCGCGCCTGGCTGACCTTCAACCGCAACATCAACTACGGCGACGAATTCATTTCGATTCTGCCCGACGAGCTGGCGGAGTGGATCAAGCTGATCGACGACCCGACCATCGACCTGCCGCTGCGCTGGATCTTCGCCTGCACGCCGATCCGCGGCGGTCTCGACAGCCCGGCCAGCCACCACGCCCAACAATGGTTGAAGAGGGTTGCGCAGGACAAGGAAATACCTCTACCGCGACTCATCATCGATGCCGACCTGGCAACGCTGGAAAGCTCGCTGCACGTCATCGAAACCTACCTGCATCTGGCCCGTACCCTGCCCGCGAATTTCCCGGCCCTGGAACAGGCCGAGCAGCACCGCAGCCTGCTCAACGGCGCGATCACCCGCGAGCTGTCCCGCCAGCGCAAGCCACGCAGTTCTGATCGCCGCCGTCTGTCCGGAGGCAGCCGCCAGTGCCAGCAGTGCGGCAAGGCCATGCCAGTGGCGGGCCGGCAGTTCCGCTTGTGCCAGGGTTGTTTCAAGGAAAAACGATAGTCCTGCCCGACGACTTAATAGAGCAGGCCGTGCGTAGCGCCGACTCGCGCAGGTAACACGCTTTTTTGTGGGAGGCGCGACCCGCGGCGAACGCAGCCATTAGGCCGGCTCAGACGCCCCGAACTTCGCTTTCTGCAAGCCCGCTTGGAGCCCAAAAGCTTCGCCCCGAGGGCGGGCTTCCCACAAAAGCACGCCGTGCATAGCGCCGATTCGCGCAGGTAACACGCTTTTTTGTGGGAGGCGCGACCCGCGGCGAACGCAGCCTTTGAGTCGGCTCAAACGCCCCAAAGCTTCGCCATTCTGCAAGCCCGCTTAAGCCCAAAAGCTTCGCCCCGAGGGCGGGCCCCCACAAAAGCACGCCGTGCATAGCGCCGATTCGCGCAGGTAACACGCTTTTTTGTGGGAGGCGCGACCCGCGGCGAACGCAGCCTTTGAGTCGGCTAAAACGCCCCCAAAGCTTCGCCATTCTGCAAGCCCGCTTAAGCCCAAAAGCTTCGCCCCGAGGGCGGGCCTCCCACAAAAGCACGCCGTGCATAGCGCCGATTCGCGCAGGTAACACGCTTTTTTGTGGGAGGCGCGACCCGCGGCGAACGGTGCCAACTCGATGCCGGAAAAGTTCGGGAATCATCTGCCCTAACCGTCAGTCCCAAGGAAAACATCAGCTCAGCCTGCGGAGCCCTCATGAGCGACCCATTCGATCTGCAGCGATTCATTGACGCCCAGGCGCCCGTCTTCGATCAAGCGTTGGCGGAGCTGCGCGCCGGCAGCAAGCGGAGCCACTGGATGTGGTTTGTCTTTCCGCAGATCGCCGGGTTGGGTCACAGCGCCATGGCGCAGCGCTATGCCGTCTCGGGCCGAGACGAAGCCATCGCCTATCTGCAGCATCCTGTGCTTGGCTCGCGCCTGGAGACCTGTTGCGAGGCGATGTTGAGCCATCCAGACCGTTCTGCCAGGCAGATCCTCGGCTCGCCGGACGACCTGAAGCTGCGTTCGAGCATGACCCTTTTCCATGCCGTCGCGCCCGAAAGGAAGGTGTTCCAGGCGGTGCAGGACGCCTTCTATAGCGGCAAGCCCGACGAGGCCACGCTGTCGCGGCTACGAAAGGAAAACGACACGCCGGGTAGTCGGTAGGCGAGCCCGGGCAGGTGGGTTAGGCTTCGACGGTTTCCCACTCTCGGAAAGGCCCGCCATGAATATATCGCTGCTCAGCCGCTACGCCTTTTTCGCCGGTTGCGTGCTGGCGACCCTGCTCAGTCTGGCGTTCGTGCAGCATCCCTGGGCCTGGCCGGCGCTCATCGTCTTCGCCTTGCTGAGCGCGGTCGGCGTCCGCGACCTGATGCAGCAAGAACATGCGGTCAAGCGCAACTATCCAATCCTCGGCAACATCCGCTACCTGTTCGAAGGCATCCGCCCGGAGATCCGCCAGTACCTGCTGGAAGGCGATCAGGACCGCGTCCCCTTCTCCCGTGCGCAGCGCTCGCTGGTCTATGCGCGGGCCAAGAACACGGTGGACGACAAACCCTTCGGTACGCTGATCGACGTCTACGAACCCGGCTACGAGTGCATCGGCCATTCGATTCGTACCGCAGCGGTCAGCGATCCCGAGACCTTCCGCGTGTCGATTGGCGGCCCGCAGTGCCAGCAGCCGTATTCCGCTTCGGTGTTCAACATCTCGGCGATGAGTTTCGGCTCGCTCAGCGGCAACGCAATCCTGGCGCTGAACCGTGGCGCCAAACTCGGTGGCTTCTACCACGACACCGGCGAAGGTAGCATCAGCCGCTACCATCGCGAACACGGCGGCGATCTGGTCTGGGAATTGGGCAGCGGCTATTTTGGCTGCCGCACCGAGACCGGCGCGTTCGACCCGGACCGTTTTGCCGCTCAGGCGCGCGATCCGCAGATACGGATGATCGAGATCAAGCTGAGCCAGGGCGCCAAGCCCGGACACGGCGGCATCCTGCCGGGACGCAAGGTCAGCGCCGAGATCGCCACCACTCGCGGCGTACCCGAAGGCGTGGATTGCATCTCGCCGGCGAGTCACGGCGCGTTCACCACGCCCTTGGAACTGATGGACTTCATTGCCCGCCTGCGCGAACTGTCCGGTGGCAAGCCGGTCGGCTTCAAGCTGTGCATCGGGCATCCCTGGGAGTTCGTCGGAATCGTCAAGGCCATGCTGCAGAGCGGTGTCTATCCGGACTTCATCGTGGTCGACGGCAAGGAAGGCGGAACGGGCGCAGCCCCCGTCGAGTTCACCAACCACATCGGCATGCCGTTGCGCGAAAGCCTGCTTTTCGTGCACAACGTGCTGGTCGGCTGCAATCTTCGCGAGCACATCCGCATCGGTGCCAGCGGCAAGATCGTCAGCGCCTTCGACATCGCCAGTGTGCTGGCCATGGGCGCCGATTGGGTCAACTCTGCCCGTGGGTTCATGTTCGCAATCGGCTGCATTCAGTCGCAGCACTGCCACACCAACCGATGCCCCACCGGCGTCGCCACCCAGGACCCGCTGCGTCAACGCGCGCTGGTGGTCCCGGACAAGGCCGATCGGGTTTTCAGTTTCCACCGCAATACCGTGCACGCACTGGCTGAACTGCTCGCGGCGGCCGGTTTGTCACACCCTGCCGAGTTGGGGCCACATCACCTGATCCGCCGCATCAGCTCGACCGAAATCAAGCTGTTCTCGCAGCTGTACTATTTCGTCCAGCCGGGCGCGCTGCTGAAGGATCGGATCGATAGCGAATTCTTCGCCCGGATCTGGAGCATGGCTCAGGCCGACAGCTTCGAAGCCATGCCGCAGAAGACCGAACGCGGCGCCGCGCAAGTCGAGGAACCGCTGATCAGCTAAACGATGCCATAACGGATCGCAGCCGGCAGGCCGTTCGCCTGGCGCGATCTGCCATGAATCCCGTCCAGACCGAGACACGCCGGCCATCGGCCCTTTCGAGCCGGTCCGGCACAGCCGGTCGACACTCCCCGTCAAAAAGTCGCCATCAACCGCGGGTGCGCGGCCTTTCGTCAGCTTTCCGTTGAAATGTTCAATTTTATACTTTGACAGGGCGTTGCTTTGACTTTAAGTTTTCGCTTCCGAACATTTCCGAACTCACGCAGTATTCGGATCATAAAAACAACAGACTCAGAAGAGGTCCTGCGCATGAGCAATCCGTCCACCCCGACGCTACGGGGGCAATGCATTGCCGAATTCCTCGGCACCGCCCTGCTTATCTTCTTCGGGACAGGCTGCGTGGCCGCGCTGAAGCTCGGCGGTGCTGAGCTAGGTCTCTGGGAAATAAGCGTTATTTGGGGTATCGGGGTCAGCATGGGGGTCTACCTTGCGGCAGGCGTCTCCGGCGCTCACCTGAACCCTGCGGTGTCCATTGCGCTCTGGCTGTTCGGCACCTTCGAGCGTAACAAGGTGCCCGCCTACATCCTTGCCCAGACCGCTGGCGCGTTCTGCGCCGCGGCGTTGGTTTATGGCCTTTACAGCAGCCTGTTTTTCGATTTCGAACAGGCACAGCACATGACCCGCGGCAGCGTTGCCAGCCTCGAACTGGCATCGGTGTTCTCCACGTACCCGCACCCGTCACTCTCGATTGGCCAGGCGTTTCTGGTGGAAGTGGTGATTACCGCTATCCTGCTGGGGATGATCATGGCGCTGACCGATGACGGCAACGGCCTGCCCCGTGGGCCGCTGGCGCCCTTGCTGATCGGCCTGCTGATTGCGGTGATCGGCGGCGCGATGGGTCCTTTGACCGGCTTCGCGATGAACCCGGCGCGGGATTTCGGACCCAAGCTGATGACGTATTTCGCCGGCTGGGGTGAGGTCGCCTTCACGGGCGGGCGGGACATTCCCTATTTTCTCGTTCCGCTGATCGCGCCGGTTATCGGCGCCTGCCTCGGGGCCGCCGGCTACAAGGCGCTGATCTGCAAGCATCTGCCAGGCATTGGCGGTGCTTGCGCTGTTCCCGAACCGGAACCAGAGGCCGACCGCTACTCCAAACACGATGTCACTGCCCACGAAGCTCGTTAAGGAATCGACACCATGAGCACTCAGAACAATAAGCAATTCATCGTCGCCCTCGACCAGGGCACCACCAGTTCCCGCGCCATCGTGCTGGACCGCAACGCCAACGTGGTGACCATCGCTCAGCGCGAATTCGCGCAGATCTATCCGCAGCCGAGCTGGGTCGAGCATGACCCCATGGAAATCTGGGCCACCCAGAGCGGTGTGTTCGTCGAGGCCCTCGCCCAGGCCGGCATCACCAACGAGCAGGTAGCCGCGATTGGCATCACCAACCAGCGCGAAACCACCATCGTCTGGGACAAGACCACCGGCCGGCCGATCTACAACGCCATCGTCTGGCAGAGCCGCCAGAGCACGCCGATCTGCGATCAGCTCAAGCGTGACGGCATGGAAGAACACATCCGCAAGACCACCGGTCTGGTCATCGACCCCTACTTCTCGGGCACCAAGATCAAGTGGATTCTCGATCACGTCGAGGGCAGTCGCGAACGCGCGCGTCGTGGCGAATTGCTGTTCGGCACCGTCGACTGCTGGCTGATCTGGAAGATGACCCAGGGCAAGGCCCATGTCACCGACTACACCAACGCCTCGCGCACCATGCTCTACGACATCCACAAGCTGGACTGGGACCCGGTGATGCTGGAGGCGCTGGATATCCCGCGCGAAATGCTGCCGGAGGTGCGCTCCTCTTCCGAAGTCTACGGCCACGCTTACCTGGGATCGGGCCAGAGCACCGGCATCCCAATCGCAGGTATCGCAGGCGACCAGCAGGCCGCGCTGTTCGGCCAGATGTGCGTCGAACCCGGCCAGGCCAAGAACACCTACGGCACCGGCTGCTTTCTGCTGATGAACACCGGCACCAAGGCCGTGCAATCCGAACACGGACTGCTCACTACTATCGCCTGCGGCCCGAAAGGCGAAGTCAATTACGCACTGGAAGGCGCTATCTTCAATGGCGGCTCAACCGTCCAGTGGCTGCGCGACGAGCTGAAAGTGATCAACGATTCGCTGGATTCGGAATACTTCGCCACCAAGGTCCAGGACAGTAATGGCGTCTACCTGGTGCCGGCCTTCACCGGTCTCGGCGCGCCCTACTGGGACCCGCGTGCGCGTGGCGCGCTGTTCGGCCTGACCCGTGGGGTGAAAGTCGACCACATCATCCGCGCCGCGCTGGAATCGATCGCCTACCAGACCCGCGACGTGCTCGACGCCATGCAGCAGGACGCCGGCGAGCGCCTGCGCTCACTGCGCGTGGACGGTGGCGCGGTGGCCAACAATTTCCTCATGCAATTTCAGGCCGACCTGCTCGGCACCCATGTGGAGCGTCCGCAGATGAAGGAAACCACGGCCCTCGGCGCCGCCTATCTGGCGGGCCTGGCGACCGGTTTCTGGAGCAGCCTGGACGAGTTGCGCAGCAAGGCCACCATCGAGCGCATCTTCGAACCGGCCTGTGATGACGCGAAGCGCGAAGCGCTCTACAAGGGCTGGAAGAAGGCGGTAGGTCGCACCCGCGACTGGGAAGAGGAATAAGCCTCGACGCGCTGACGGCCTCCACGTCGCGCCCGGTGCGGATCCGATTCCGCGCCGGGCGCCTCTATTCGCAAACGAACAATTCTTTTATCAAAGCCCAGACTGCGGCATCCTTCGCGGCATATCGAATAAGAAGGAAGCCTCCATGAGTCTGGCCCCACGACAGCAGAGCATTCTCGAATTGGTGCGCGAACGCGGCTATGTCAGCATCGAAGAGCTGGCGCAACAGTTCTCGGTGACGCCCCAGACCATCCGCCGTGATATCAACCAGCTCGGTGAAGCCGGCCTGCTGCGCCGCTACCACGGTGGCGCCGCCCACGACTCCAGCGTGCAGAACACCGCCTACACCCAGCGCGCCCGGCAAATGCGCGACGAGAAACGCCGCATCGCAGATGCCATGGCCGCGCATATTCCCGATCAGGCCTCGCTGTTCATCAACATCGGCACCACCACCGAAGCCATCGCCCACGCCCTGCTCAACCACCGCGACCTCAAGGTCATCACCAACAACCTGCACGTGGCGAGCATTCTCAGCCCCAAGGAAGATTTCGACGTACTGATCGCCGGTGGCAACGTGCGCAGCGACGGCGGTGTGGTCGGTCAGGCGACGGCTGATTTCATCAGCCAGTTCAAGGTGGATTTCGCCCTGATTGGCATCAGTGGCATCGACGAGGACGGCACCCTGCTGGACTTCGATTATCAGGAAGTCCGCGTTTCCCAGGCCATCATCAGCAATGCGCGAAAGATCTTTCTCGCCGCGGATTCGAGCAAGTTCGGCCGCAGCGCCATGACCCGGCTCGGCTCGCTCGAGCAGATCGACATGCTGTTCACCGAAGCCCAGCCACCCGAGGGGTTTCTCGAATTGCTCAACCGACACAAGGTCAAGCTGGAAGTCACAGGCTGAGCGCATTCGAGCGGCGGGCCGGTGCAATACCGTCCTCCCGCTAGCGCTTCAAAGGCTGACCGCCCGATCACAACAGCTGCTTCTCATGGCTGCGCCCCGCCTACGCAGTCGAGCCCGCCGACCGAGTTCAGGTTACAGCCCATCCCGCCGATTGCGTGTCCGTCATGTTGGCCTGCCAACCACACCAGCTCCCCCTGCTTCATGTCCAAGCGGCCGACGCTCGGTTCAGCACCAATAGCGAGGCCGTATCGGTTCGATTATTTTCTTTTGGTATAAAAAACGAACATAGGCTCTGGAGAGTGATTCGCTTATGAGCTAGGATGTTCACATTCGAAAACAAATGTTCGTTATTGAGGAGAATCCCGTGACTGAGAGCGTCTCCGAGCTGTACGACATCGCCGTCATCGGCGGTGGCATCAATGGTGTCGGTATCGCCGCGGATGCCGCCGGGCGCGGCCTGTCCGTCTTTCTGTGCGAACGCGACGACCTCGCCAGCCACACCTCATCGGCCAGCAGCAAACTGATCCACGGTGGTCTGCGCTATCTCGAACATTACGAATTCCGCCTGGTCCGCGAAGCGCTGGCCGAGCGCGAAGTCTTGCTGGCCAAGGCGCCGCATATCGTCAAACCGATGCGCTTCGTGTTGCCGCATCGCCCTCACCTGCGCCCCGCGTGGATGATCCGTGCAGGCCTGTTCCTGTATGACCACCTCGGCAAGCGCGAGAAGCTGCCGGCTTCGCGCAGCCTGCGCTTCGGCGACGACAGCCCCCTGAAACCGGCGATCCGTCGCGGCTTCGAATACTCCGATTGCTGGGTAGACGACGCGCGCCTGGTTGTACTCAACGCCATGGCCGCGCGGGAAAAAGGCGCACATATCCATACCCGCACCCGCTGCCTGAGCGCCAAGCGCGCCGGTGGCATCTGGCATGTCGAACTGCAACGTCAGGACGGCAGCCGCTTCTCCCTGCGGGCCAAAGCGCTGGTCAACGCAGCCGGCCCCTGGGTGGCGCAGTTCATCGGTGAGAACCTGCAGCAGCGTTCCCCTTACGGCATTCGGCTGATTCAAGGCAGCCACATCATCGTGCCCAGGCTGTACGAAGGGGAACAGGCCTACATCATGCAGAACGAGGATCGGCGTATCGTCTTCGCCATTCCCTATATGGACCGCTACACCATGATCGGCACCACCGATCGCGAGTATCACGGCGATCCGGCCACGGTGCGCATCAGCGAAGAAGAGATCATCTATCTGTTGGGTGTAGCCAACGCGCATTTCCGTACGCAGCTGGCGGCCAAGGACATCCTGCATACCTTCGCCGGCGTGCGGCCGCTGTGTGATGACGAGTCCGACAACCCCTCGGCCGTCACCCGCGACTACACCTTGTCCCTGGCTGCGGAGCAAAAGCAGGCGCCGCTGCTGTCGGTGTTTGGCGGCAAGCTCACCACCTACCGCAAGCTGGCCGAGTCGGCGATGGCTCAACTCAAGCCGTATTTCCCTGAGATGGGCACGAGCTGGACGGCTACTTCCCCGTTGCCCGGCGGCGAAGAGATGGGCTCGTCCGAGGCGCTTACCGATGAATTGCTGGCCAAGCTACAAGGCATCGATGTCGCACTGGCCAAGCGCTGGGCGACGCTGTACGGCAGCCGCGTCTGGCGCATGCTGGGTGGCGCACGTTCGGTGGACGAGCTGGGCGAAGACCTCGGCCAGCAACTGTACGCGCAGGAGGTCGACTACCTTCGCCGCGAAGAGTGGGCGAACGAGGTGGACGACATTCTCTGGCGTCGCACCAAACTTGGCCTGGCATTCAGCGAGACACAGAAAGAGCGCCTGCAACACTACCTGCTCGAGCAGCCCGCCGAGCATTCCGCGCGCAGCAGCGACGCCGCATGATTCGACCGGGCCTGTGATGCAGGCCCGACGTTCGTTCGGCGCGGCGTCCCGCAATGGCCGCGCGATCACGTATCGCCTACCCGTTAGGCTGCCCGCCTGCCGCATCGAAACGCCGTCGACCTGCCGCTTATCCCCGCGGCCCGCTGCGGTCATCAAGCCTTCACACCAGCGCGACACCGTTAAGCAACCTGAACGCTCACGGGAGTTGCCTGATGACGACGAACACCGGTGCCCTGGCGGAGACCCCCTCCTCGCCGATCACACGCCAATGGCTGTCCTGGCTTCTGGTCATCACGCTGATCTATCTCTTGCTGGCCGCAGTGGGCGCGATCGGCGATGGTTTCAAAGCCGCCACTGGCGATAACGCCAAGGAGCTGTTCGCCTTTGCCACCAACCCCTTCGTCGGCCTGATGATCGGCCTGGCGGCCACGGCGCTGATCCAGAGCTCCAGCACGGTCACCTCGATCATCGTTGGCATGGTGGCCGGCGGGCTGCCGATCCCGATTGCGATTCCGCTGATCATGGGCGCCAACATCGGTACCTCGCTGACCAGCACCATCGTCAGCCTGGGCCACATCCGCAGCGGGTCGGAATTTCATCGGGCCTTCTCGGCGGCGACCGTGCACGATGCGTTCAACATCACCGCCGTGACGATTCTGCTGCCGCTGGAATTGCTCTTCCATCCTCTGCAGCGCATGTCCGAGGCCCTGGCAGGTCTGCTGGTACACGACAGCGCCGGGGTCGACGTGAAGAGCATGAACTTCATGAAGACCCTGCTCACCCCGGCCAGCGATCTGCTCGAAACCAGTGTCTCCTGGCTGCCGAATCAGGTGTGGGCCGGGGTCGCGCTGATCGCCATCGGGGTCGTCCTGATCCTCTTCGTGGTGCAGGCCATCGGCAAGGTGCTACGCAAGGTGATGGTCGGGCGCGCCAAGGACATCATGCACGCCAGCGTCGGGCGCGGCCCGCTGTCGGGCATCGCTTCGGGCACGCTGATCACGATGCTGGTGCAATCCTCCTCGACGACGACAGCGCTCATCGTGCCGCTGGCGGGCACCGGTGTGTTCACGCTAAAGCAGGTCTATCCCTTCACGCTGGGCACCAATATCGGCACCTGCGTCACCGCCCTGCTGGCCGCCACGGCTATTGCCGGACCAACGGCGGAACTCGCGATGCAGATCGCCTTGGTACACCTGCTGTTCAATCTGCTCGGTATCTCGATCATCTACGTGCTGCCCTTCCTGCGTGGCGTGCCTCCGGCCATTGCCAACTACCTGGCGGATCTGGCGCAACGCAGCAAGCTGTATGTCGGGGCGTATATCGGCGGCGTGTTCTTCGGCCTGCCCTTGCTGCTGATCGGCGGCAGCCAACTCTGACCCAGCCCGGAGCCCAATCATGCAAAGCGAACGCCGCATCCAGACCGAAAACCGCATCCGCGAATTGCGCGAATCGCTCAACGAGCTCGAAGCCCAGCTGGAACGCATCGATGCTCAGGAGCAACGTGCGCAGCACCGTGAAATCGAGCATCTGGACGAATACATCAATGCGGTGGACACCCGTTTCAACAGTCTCCAGCTGTTCTGGACCACCCTCAAGGCCGAATGGCTGAAAGCGAAATCCTGACGCCCGCAGAGGAACCACACATGCACGTCAAACCAGGCCCTCTGCTGCTGATCAGCCTCACTTTGAGCCTGCACGCGGTGCTCACTCCGTCCTCATATGCCGCTGAGCCGATGACCGATGGGCTGCTCGTCGACGGCTCCAGCACCGTTTACCCGCTGACACGGGAAGCGGCGCGGCGCTTTCAGCGCGCCCGGCCCGGGCATGCCATCGAGGTCAAGTTCTCCGGAACCACTGCGGGCTTTCGCCGCTTCTGCGCCGGCGAAACGGACATCAACGACGCATCGCGCGAGATGAACGCCGAAGAACAGGCGCATTGCGCCGAGAATGGCATCCGCTATCGCCAGGTCCCGCTGGCCATGGATTCCATTGCCGTGGTGGTACATCCGAGCAACCGTTGGGCAAGCGACATCACGGTAGATGAGCTGAAGCGGTTGTGGGCACCGGCTGCAGAAGGGCAAGTCATGCGCTGGAACCAGATCCGACCGGAGTGGCCGGATCGCCCGGTGAAACTGTTCGGACGAGGACAGGATTCAGGCACCTACGATGTGTTCACCCAGGAGATCGTGGGAACCACCCATCGCAGCCGTCAGGACTACACCGCCAGCGAGGATGAGGAACAGTTGGCCGCCGGCATCGCCGCAGAGCCCGACGCGCTCGGCTTCTTCGGCATCGGCGCCTACCATCGGCACTGGGAGGACTTGAAGCTGCTCGCCGTGGACAATGGCAGCGGTCCGGTCTTCCCAACGCTCGAAACGGTCAGCGAGGGCCACTACAAGCCCCTGACACGCCCGCTGTTCCTGTACCTGAACGAGCAGAGCCTCCAGCGCAAACCCATCACCCAGGCCTTCGTCGAACACTACTTGGACGGTTTGCCGAGCTGGATTCATTTCACCGGCTACATGCCACTCAAGGCCGAGCGCTATGCGCGCAGCCTGGCAGCGCTGCAACAAGCGCAGGAGCCGAGCGCGACCGGCGCTCAGTAGAGCGTCGGAACGACCATGTTGTCCGGCACCGGATTGCGCAGATAGTCCGGGTTGTAGACGCGCTCGGGCAACTTCACCGGGGTGCGCTCCACCTCTCCATAAGGCAGCTGGCTCAGCAGATGGCTGATGCAGTTCAGGCGCGCACGTTTCTTGTCGTCGGCCTCGACGATCCACCAAGGCGCATCGTCGATGTGAGTACGCTCGAGCATAATTTCCTTGGCCCGCATATAGGCTTCCCAACGACGCCTGGATTCGAGGTCCATGGGGCTCAGTTTCCACTGCTTCAGCGGATCATGGATGCGCGCCAGGAAGCGCCGGTTCTGCTCTTCATCCGAGATGGAAAACCAGTACTTGATCAGGATGATGCCCGAGCGCACCAGCATCCGCTCGAACTCCGGCACCGAGCGGAAGAACTCTTCGTACTCGTCATCGCTGCAGAAACCCATCACCTTCTCGACGCCGGCGCGGTTGTACCAGCTGCGGTCGAACAGGACCATTTCGCCCGCGGCGGGTAGATGCGAGACATACCGCTGGAAATACCACTGAGTGCGCTCCCGATCGTTGGGCGCCGGCAACGCCGCGACGCGGCAGATCCGCGGATTCAGCCGCTGGGTGACGCGCTTGATGACCCCACCCTTGCCTGCCGCGTCCCGGCCCTCGAAGAGCACCACCACGCGCAGCTTGTGATGCACGATCCAGTCCTGCAGCTTGACCAGCTCGCCTTGCAGACGCAGCAGCTCGGAGAAATAGACCCGTCGGGACAATCCGCTATCCGACGGTTGCGGCATGCCTTCGCGGCTTATCAAGGCATCCATGCGCGCATCGTCCAGCTCCATTTCAAACTCTTCGTCGAGGCTGTCCTGAAACTCGTGCAACAGGTGCTCGTACACCTGGAGCGAATTACCCAGATCGTCGGTCATCGTTGGCTTCCGGTAAGCGTGAGAGAAAAGCCAGGTTCAGGTGGCTCCCTGATTCACGCTAGTGAGCAGCGATGACGAGATCATGACCGAAGCCATCGGGACGCCGGCGGTCGGTGTGTCGGAACGGACTTGCAGGGAGGCGGCGCTTGAATCGCAGAGCAAATCCGGTAGGCTCGCTACTTTCCCACTGGAGTACACCCCCATGGCCCGAGCCACTGCCCGCCACATCCTGGTTCCCACCGAAGAAAAGTGCAACGAGCTGAAAGCTGCCATCGAAGGCGGCGCCGATTTCGCCCAGGTTGCCAAAGACAACTCCACCTGCCCCTCCAGCCGCCAGGGCGGCGACCTGGGCTCGTTCGGTCCGGGCCAGATGGTCAAGGAATTCGACACCGTGGTATTCAGCGCGCCGTTGAATCAGGTCCAGGGCCCGGTGAAGACCCAGTTCGGTTATCACCTGCTGGAAGTGACCAGCCGCCAGGATTGATCCTGTGCCCCCGCGTCAAGCGCGGGGGCTGCCTGCCTTCACCTCGAACGCGCTTTCTCCGCGTTCACCGTGCGATCGATCGAACCGCCTCACACGGCCCGCCTCAGCCTAATCAGTCACTCGCATGCATGGTCCGTCCGCCGCATCGGCCGCCTGACACGCCGCGAACCATCTGGTCTAAACCGCTCTATAGCTGTTTTAACGCCACCTTAGATGGCGCCCCAAGAGCGTCGGCGAGCGTCAATGAAACGGTGCCGCGACGCGCTTTTTTTCGAGCGAACGCGCCACAGGAGCTATGGTCAAGGAACGGGACCGAACCGTCATCTACCGTTCTAAAGGAGCGACGTGATGTTTCATGTAACGCGTATAGGCGACAAACGTATCGACGTGGACTTTTCCGGCAAGCTCGACAGCAACGAGATGCGCTTCGCGCTCGATGAGTTGATGAGAAAGTCCGATGGCATTACCCATGGGCAGATGCTCTTTCGAGTCGGAGACTTCGACATGCCCACGCTTGGCGCGGTCGGTGTCGAGCTGTCGCGAATCCCGCAAATGTTCCGCTTCATGCGCCGTTTCGATCGCTGCGCAGTCGTTTGCGCCAAGGAATGGATGAGGAAGGCCAGCGAGATCGAAGGGGCGCTGATCCCCGGCCTGACAGTCAAGGCTTTCGATCAGCATCAAACCACCGAAGCGCACGACTGGCTGGAGGGCGCGCCGTAGCGCGACAGACTAACGCGGCGCGCCGAACACCTGCGTCCAGTAAATGGTGGCCGCGCTCTGTGGATTGGTCGCGTAGGCGGCGCCCATTTCGGTGAAGTCTGGATTCATGACGTTGCTGCAATGTCCCGGGCTGGCGAGCCAGCCTGACACCGCCTGCTCGGCAGAACCATGGCCCGCCGCGATGTTTTCACCGATGCGCTGCCAGCGGTAACCGTGACGACTGGCGCGGTCACCGGCCAGGCTCTGGTCATGCCCCTGGTGACTGAAGTAAACCCTCTTGGCCATGTCCTGGCTGTGGGCCAGCGCGGTTTCGCCCAGGCGCTGGTTCCAGGTCAGCGGAGGCGCGGCGTCGAACCGCTGATTGCCACAGCGACGCGCCTCGGCACGCGCTCGGTTGATCTGTTCGAGAACCGCCTTGCCGGCCTGCTGCCAGTCGCCAAGATCGTCGGACAGCAGCGGTTTTGCCAGAATCACCTGCCAGGTATTGCCGTCGTGCGAGACGCCGATTTCGGCGAAATCCTCGCTCAACAATGCGCTGCAGTAACGTTGCCTGAACACCCGCATCACAGTGCTGGCATCGCTGGGCCCGGACACTGCCATGGCCTGGAGGCTGGCCGCCTGGTAACCCGACTCCCGCACCGCCTGCTGTATCTGCGCGCCAGCACCGGCCGGGATCGACGCCAGTGCAGCGGCAGGTGCAAGAGGGCCGACCTGTTCTGCCTTGCCACCGCCGCAGCCTTCGCCAGAGGCGCGGAACTCATTGACCAAACTCACCAGTTCGCCCACCTCGTCAGCGCTCGCGCCATTGGCGAATACCGCCGCCAACAGCGTCGAACCGACCATAAGTCGGCGCAACGGCGTTCCGTCGGTCATTGAGCAAAAGGCTAGGTTGGGTACGTCCATACGGCACCTGAATTTGAACAGACAGACAGGCCGGTGTCGCACACCCGCCATTTCATGCGACCACATACAGGCGTGGCCTATCCTGAACCATGCACGCAGCTCATCATCCGATACATTCCCCGAACGCCCCTTGCTCCGTCGCAACAAGCTGATCGGCCGGTAAAGATGCGATGATTGATCGGTCGCCGAAACGACTCATTTGCAATCCATTTCCAGTCGAGCGCCACCACCCGTCATGACCCTTGCCGATTTTCTGCTGTTCGCGCTGCCCGCGATCTTCCTCACCGGACTGTCCAAGGGCGGCTTCGGTGGTGCCCTCGGCGGCATCGCCGTGCCGTTGCTAGCGCTGGCCATCTCGCCGAAGCAGGCGGCGGCCGTGATGCTGCCGATCCTCTGTCTCGCCGATGTGGTCGGCCTCAAGGCCTATATCGGTCACTGGGACAAGGCGAACCTGAAGGTCATGATGCCGGGCGCATTGATCGGCATCGCGCTGGGTACGCTGACCTTCGGCATGCTCGATGAGCGCCTCATCGGCTTGCTGATGGGCGCGATCGCGGTGGGGTTCGTGCTACTCGGGCTCGTCAACCGCAACGACAAGCCTCGACCTTTGCAGCGCGGGCGTGGCGTCATGCTGTCGTCGATCGCAGGCTTCACCAGCTTCGTGGCCCACGCCGGCGGGCCGCCGATCATGATGCACTTGCTGCCGCAGCAGTTGGACAAGTTGCGCTATGTCGCGACCATCAATCTGTTCTTCCTGATGACCAACGCGATCAAGCTGATTCCCTATGCGGCGCTGGGCCAGTTCAGCCGGGAAAATCTGCTGCTCAGCCTGACCCTCGCGCCCATCGTCCCCTTCGGCGTCTGGGCCGGGCTCTGGCTGCACAAACGCATTGATCATGCCTGGTTCTACCGCATCGCCCGCGTCGGGATGCTCGTTGCCGGCCTGCAACTGATCCACAAGCACCTCTGACGCCTCGCCGACTGCACCGGCGCCGTCCGGCCGCATTTATGAACGATCAGAAGCCTCCCCAGTCGGAAATGATGTACCCACTGCAAAAGGAGTCATCCTCATGCTGAAGTTTCTGGGCAGCACAATCGGCATCATTTTTCTGATCGGTCTGTTGGTGGTGATCGGTTTGTTCATGCTGGTGTTCTAGGGCCAGGCTCCGCTAGCCGATTGCACAAGCATCGGCTCAGGAACTCGCTTCATCGACAGGCCGCCGTTTTTCCCGGCGGCCTGTCTGTTTCCCCCACCGGGCAGCACCTTGGGACCGCAGCCGTCCATGTCTGAATACCTGATCGACTCACCACGTTTTCGCGCTCTCTGGCTGACGCTATTGATGATCGTGTGCCAAGCGCTGGTGGCGCCTGCTTCGGTCGCGCAGGAAAGCGTTGCTACGGTGCGCCTCGATGGCCGCGCGCTGTTTCGCATCGGTGCCAATGCCGAACTGGACGCCAAGCCCAGGGCGCGGCAGATCGAACGCCAGCTGGCCGCCGTGCTGGAAACGCCTCAGGGCATTACCCGCTCACGCATCGAGAAGGTCGGCGAACACGGCGAAAACCGTCAGCTCAGCGTAGCCGGCCGCACTTTGCTCGAGGTGACGCCGATGGATGCCGAAGCCAACGGCGTTACGGTCGACGTCCTGGCGAGGCAGTGGGCGGCATCTATCGATCGGGCCCTGACGACGGCGGCAGACCGTCGCGACTCCGAACGTGGGCGCTTCGTCACGTCAATTCAGGCAGGCGTCGAGACCGCCTTTGCCCGCCTGCTCGAGTCGGCGACGCAGGTCATCCCCCGAGTGCTCGCCGCGCTGCTGGTGCTGCTGCTATTCTGGGGCCTGGCAGTGGGCGTGCGGGCGCTGGTACGGACCCTCTTCAATCGCCTGGGCGACGACCGCACCGTGGAAAACCTGGTCCGCCAGGTCAGCTACTACACCGTCTGGTTACTCGGTCTTATCGTCGCGGCGAGCGCCTTCGGGGTTGAGCCCGGCACACTCGCCACCGGCCTGGGCCTGACCAGCCTCGCGCTGGGCTTCGCGCTGAAGGATATCCTCTCCAACTTCGTCAGCGGGCTGCTGATTCTTACCTTGCGGCCCTTCGAACTGGGCGATCAGATCATCATCGGTGAGACCGAAGGCAGCGTGGAGCGCATCGAGCTGCGCGCCACCCAGATCCGCACCTATGACGGTCGCCGCGTACTGGTCCCGAACGCCGAGACCTTCACTTCGCGCGTAACCAACAATACCGCCGCGCCCATCCGGCGCGGCAAGGTCGTCTGCGCGCTCGGCTACGAAGTGGATATCGACACCGTCGTCCCGATCATGTGCCGGGCTGCACAGCACACCCCGGGCGTATTGGACACCCCCTCCGCATCGGTAACCCTGCGCGAGCTGGGCTCGACCGAGCTGGTGTTCGATGTCGAGTTCTGGTGCGACTCGAGGCGTTCGGACTTCGTCTTCACCGCCTCGGAAGTGCGCAAGGCGCTAGTCGCGGCGTTACGCGCCGCCGGCGTCGCCCTGCCCGATCAAGCGAAACAGAACGTGGTGCTGCACACGGCCAACGGCTGATAGATCACCCGCGTGGGTTGCACCCTTCGCCTGTCAGCTGGCATCGCCGCCCTGTCGAACCGAACGGAGCCAGACCGGGCTTTAGCGAGCAGCCGCTCGCCGAGGCACGCTGGCCAGAGCGCAGCCAGAGCGCAGCCAGACGGACGGTCCCCCGACGCGCCAGGTTCCGACCTGCGGGACGGAATGAGCCGAGCGCAGCGAGGGTCCAACAAGGACCCCATCAACCGAGGATCACGAAATGAGCCTGTTCGACAAGATCAAAGACAAGCTGGGCCTAGGTGGCGTCAGCAACGAGGCGCACAAGCCGGTCGACCCGAACAACACCCCGAACCAGCATGCGACGGACACGGTCATCGATTCGGAGCGCCCGACCGCCGCGCATAATGCGACCACGACGCCGCCCGGCGCTGCGCCAAGCAACGAAGCTGGCCCGACGACCGCTGCCGTCGATGTACCCGCGAAGCTGGACGCCATGGCCGCAAACCATCCGGAGAAGCTGAACTGGCGCACCTCCATCGTCGATCTGCTCAAATTGCTGGGCCTCGACAGCAGCTTGGAGTCACGCAAGGAACTGGCCACCGAACTGGGTTGTCCGCAGGACAAGCTGGCCGACTCGGCCCAGATGAACATCTGGCTGCATCGCACCGTCATGCACAAGCTCGCCGAGCATGGCGGCACCGTTCCGCCCGAACTGCGGACCTGATAAGTAGCCTGGCTTAGCCGGGTGCCTTTTACCCGGCTGGCGCAGTTCGCCAGCACGCTGGCTCCTACAGAATCACCGTATGCCCGTAGGAGCGAGCCTGCTCGCGATCAAGACGCCTGGTGATTTCCGAAATCCGCGCAACGTCGGATCGAAAGCTGCCTGCTGCAAAGCGCACCACGCACGGCTCGGTGAGCCCGACTTACTGGCGTCACGCCGAAGACGCCTCGCGCTACCTGTCCATACCATTCAGGCACACCAGCGAGCCGCCACCTGGGCGATCAGCTGCCAACCATCAACACCGCTCAGTCGTCCAGCGACGTCCCGATCATCTCCGCCAGCTGCGGATATACACCCGGGCAGGCGACCAGATAAGGGTTGCCCTTGAGCAAGCCGTCGTTGCGGAAGAAGTCATTGACCCGGCCACCTGCTTCCTTGATCAACACCAACCCGGCCATGCAGTCCCAGCTCTTCAGCTCGGTTTCGTAGTAGCCGAGCAGCCGCCCGGCCGCCACGTAGGCGGTCATCAACGCGCCGGAGCCGTTACGGAAGAACATCCCGCCTTCGGCCAGCAGCTTTTCCATGAACGGAATGAAATGCTCCTTGCCCCGAGGATGGAAGGTGCCGGTGGCAGTCACGCCCTGCCCCACGTGCGTCGCGCTGCTGACGCGCAACGGCGTGTCGTTGACGAACGCCCCCTTGCCCAGACAACCGTGGAACAGCTCGTCATGGTTCGGGTCGGCAATGGCGCCCAGATGCGGCTCGCCGTCGATCAGCAGGCCGATGGATACGCACCAGTTGTGCAGCCCATTGACGAAGCAGGCGGTGCCATCGATCGGGTCGATGACCCAGACGCAACGCGCGCTCAGATCGGCAGAGCCGCTCTCCTCGCCGAGAAAGCCGTCCTCGGGAAAGCGCTGGCTCAGCCGTTCGCGGATAAAGGCCTCGATCTGTTTATCGGCGATGCTGACCACGTCCTGCAGGTCGTCACCCTTGTGCTCGACGGTCAGCGACTCGCGCTTGCGGTAGAACGTCATGCCCATCTCGGCGGCCTCGAGCGCAAGGGCCTTGGCGCTGGCGTAGCGTGCGTCGATGTCGACGTGGGAAGCGGTGGGTTCCGAAGTCATGGGGGTCCTTCTCTGGAGGGCGCGGCCGGCGCGCAAAATAAAGCGGATTCTAGAGACTCGATCGCCTCAGGCCTATGCCATGCCGCGGCCAACCGACGTCACAGCATGGATTTTCAATCCATGCTGTGACTGCCAGTCACTAATCAGTCCGCGCAGGTGCGACCGAGCGAAACCGCCGCGCCACGGGATCCCGCCGCGGCGTGGCAGTACGCCCTCAGGCCTCGTCGTGCTTGTCGCGACCTTCGGGTTTGCCGCTGCTGTACGTCGGGCCCGCCAGGTTCTCGCCCGGCGCCGCGCGGCCCTCCAGCGGTGGCAGCGCCTTGGCTTTCTCGATATCGACACCTACGCCGTCCGCCAGTCGCTGACCGTAATCGGGATCGCAATGCCAGAAGTGCCAGATCATCCGCAGGCAGATGTCCTCGGGGCAGTCCTTCAGGTCAGCGGTGACGTTGGCGATCAGATCGTCACGCTCCCAGTCCTCGAAGCTGCGATAGCGTTCACCCGTCTGCCGGTAGTCGGCTTCCGCCCGAGTGGTCTGGTAGCGGCCGAGATGCCCTTCAACGAACTGGTGGTACTCGTAGGCCGGCTTCGGTGCTTCTTTCAGGCCACCCATCGAGCTGGGCTCGTAGTTGACATGCGGATTTTCTCCGCCACCGTCGACGAAGTGCGCCATGGCACCGTCGCGCTGGTTGGTCGCAGCCGGCTTTTTCGACGCATTGATCGGCAACTGCAGGTAGTTGGCACCGACGCGATAACGTTGGGTGTCGGAGTAGGAAAGCGTCCTGCCCTGCAACATCTTGTCGTCGGAGAAGTCGATACCATCGACCAGCACGCCGGTCCCGAAGGCCGCCTGCTCGGTTTCGGCAAAGAAGTTCGAGGGGTTGCGATCGAGCACCAGCCGGCCCACCGGCAACAGCGGGAACTGGTCTTCTGGCCAACGTTTGGTGTCGTCCAACGGGTCGAAATCGAGCTCGTGGTGCGGATCGTCGGACATGATCTGCACGGCCATCTCCCATTCCGGATACTCGCCACGCTCGATCGCGTCATAGAGGTCGCGAGTGGCGTGGCCGACGTCCTTGGCCTGGATTTCAGCAGCCTGCTCCGAGGTGAGGTTCTTCACGCCGAGCTTGGGCTCGAAGGAGAACTTGCACAGCACCGCTTCGCCCTTGTCGTTGACCAGCTTGTAGGTATTCACGCTGGAACCCTGCATGTGCCGATAGTCGGCCGGGATGCCCCACGGGCTCTTGACCCAGGTGACCATATGCAGCGCTTCGGGGTGGTGCTGGACGAAATCGTAGAAGCGCCAGGCTTCCTGACGGTTGGAAACCGGGTCCGGCTTGAACGCGTGAATCATGTCGGGAAACTTGATCGCATCGCGGATGAAAAAAACCTTGAGGTTGTTGCCCACCAGGTCCCAGTTGCCGTCCTCGGTATAGAACTTGATGGCGAAGCCGCGCGGGTCGCGTGCGGTTTCTGGCGACTCCTTGCCGCCGATCACCGTGGAAAAGCGCAGGAAGACCGGAGTGCGCACACCGGTGTTGGTCAGTACCTTCGCCCGGGTGTACTTGCTCGCAGGTTCGTCACCTATCTTGCCGTACGGCTCGAACCAGCCATGGGCGGCAGTGCCGCGCGCGTGCACCACGCGCTCGGGAATCCGCTCGCGGTCGAAGTGGCTGATTTTTTCGATGAACTGGTAGTTCTCGAGCGTCGCCGGACCACGCTCTCCGACGCTGCGTAGACTCTGGTTGTCGCTGACAGGGTGGCCCTGCCGGGTCGTGAGTGTGTTTCGCTCTTCAGTCATGAGGGCTCCTGGAACTGTCTGGGCGGGAGTTCTTTAGGCGCCACTGACCGGCAGGGGTTCTGTAGACAGAGACTATCGGACCGATAGCCTGCACCAGTCACTACCGGTCTGTACGCCCAGGGGCCGTCAGGGCTGGTTCTGCTCTTCGTGGAGGCGGACGTTGAGTTCGTCGACAATGGGCGCCCACTCGGCATCCTCTATCCACTCATCACGCAGGAAGGCACGCTGGGCATCGCTCCAGAAAGGCGCTTCGGCTAGCTTGACGTGGTTCGGCAGCGGCGCATGGCTGGCGATGAAGTCATCGATGCTGGCCGGGTCCGAGGGCAGACCCAGCTGCTCGAACAATGTAGTCATGTCTTTGTTTGGAAGTTCCATCGAACGGCTCCTCGTCCTCGTCGATCGAGCGCCCGTCGGGTGCGGGCGATGCCATCAGTAGAGGCTGTCGGAGGACCAACAGTTCAACGAAACGCCCTGGCCGACGGTGACCCGCCAGAAGAAAAGAAGCGGGCCTCGCCGGAGCGCGACCCGCCAAAGAGGGCTCAGGCGGCCTTGTCGAACAATTGACGGCCCTGATCGAGGCATTGGTCGACGAGCCACTTGCCGTGGGCAATAGAAGCTCGCTGCGCCTGCTCGAGCTCCGCCATGAACGCGTGCCCGACCGGAAGCGCCATTCGCCGAGTAACCTGCCCTTGAGGATTGCTGATTCGGCAACCGCCAGCCCAGGGCGTCGGCGTGCCGGGATGCTCCATTACTTCGGCAGTAATGACGTGATCGCGGTATTCACATTGCATCATGGTCATGGTGTCACCTCTCTCTACTGACAGCCCTGGGTGGCTTCGACGCGCACCCATGCGGCTAATTGCCCCCCTTCTCTTCGCAGTTCGCTACGAGCCAAGCGCACCGGCAGCGGCGCACCTCGCGTAGTACCTCCAATGGGGTATAGCACAACGAGCAGCCAGGCAAAGGTCCGGTGGTCGGTCAGCGCAATGGCGAATCGGGGAGCACGTTCGTGCCGGTGATGGTCCGCCTAGGCGGCACAGGCATCCGGAGACGCCCTGGAGAGGTTGGGCCTGCAAGGCAGGCCCATTCGTAAGGAGTTCAGAAGGCGCGCAATTGCTCGTCAGCGAGGAAATCTTCCTCCAGCAAGGCATCTCTGCCTTCGACTTCGAGCGTCTCGCCTTCGACAGGCGTCGGCGCGGTTGCACGCTTGCTGCGCAACTTGCCGAACTGATGCTTGAGGGCGTTGTTGAGCTTGTCGATGGCTCCCTCCACGGCCAATTCCAGGGATGCTGCCTTGTGCGTAACGGAGACGGGCTGCTGCCCCTTGGGGCGGGCCTCGATCTGGCATCGCTTGTCGTGGGCGCCGGCCTTGATGCCGTTCTCGTCGCTCAGATGCACCACGACGCGGGTGACTTCGTCGTCGAACCGGTCGAGCTTGTCGGAAACATTGCTGCTGACCCAGTCTACGAGACGGGCGCTTCCTTCGATGTGGTTATCGCTATGTACTTGGATCTGCATATGCTCTTCCTTCTACGCGATCTAGGTAACCACCGTTCAGACCACAAACGGCCTGAGCTAGGAATGCCATTGTTGGCGAGATTAAGCAAGGGCAACGGCACGTCGGATCGAACGCCAGCAGATTCGATTCGTCTTCGCCAGCCGTCAAATCTCGACGGACAGCTTTTTCTTCGGGTAGATGTCGTAGCGGCTGGACTTGCCTTCCAGGCTATAACCCGGCTTGGGGCCGTCGATGGCCGGCGCCTTGCGGGGCCGTTTTACCACCACGCGGTGGCTGGCCAGCGCCAGTGCCTGCTCGAGCAAGGCACCAGCGTCCAGGTCGTCGCCAACGAAGGGGCGGAACAAGCGCATCTCCTTTTTCACCAATGCGCTCTTTTCGCGGTGTGGAAACATTGGATCGAGATAGATCACCTGTGGCGGTTCGCCCTGCCATCGCGCCATCAGCTCGATGGCATTGCCCTGCTGTAAACGCATGCGTTCGACGATAGGCCGCACTTCGGCGTCTTCACGCCCGCGCGCAAGGCCGTCTTCCAACAACGCGGCAATCAGCGGTTGGCGCTCGAACAACACCAGGTCGCAACCCAGTGTCGCCAGGACGAAGGCATCGCGGCCAAGCCCGGCCGTGGCGTCCAGCACGCGTGGACGGACGCCGGACTGGATACCAACCGCCTTGGCGATCATCTGTCCGCTGCCACCGCCGAACTGGCGCCGATGCGCCGCTCCGCCTTCGACGAAATCCACCCGTACCGGCCCAGGTGCCTGTGGTCCGAGCCACTGCAGCTGAAGCCCGTTCTCGCCCAGTTGCAACGCGAACTCGGCCTCCTCCGCTTGCTGCGGCAAGCCCAGCCGCGACGCCCAGGCAGCGGTCTGTTCGGCGAACTGGGGAGCAAGGGCTTCGGCACGGACCAACGGGAGAGAGGTAGTCATACGGAGCTCGTGGCGGAAAACGCCGCATTCTGCCAGAGGCACGGCAGGCTTGCCTCAGCGGCACATGCCGAAGCCACCCATGTCGACATGGAAGTGATCGTGGTGGGCGGCGTTGTATTCGGGGCTCAGAGTGATCTTGAAGGCATCGCAGGCAGCTGCCTTGACCTCGCGGAGGAAGCGCGCTTTGTCGCCATCGCCCGGCCAGTCGCGCGCGACGGTGATGCGCGTGCCGTCCCGCAGTCTGAACCCGGCCAGATCCAGCGCATTGGCCGAAGCGTGTTGGCTGCGCCGGTTACTGCGCGCGATATTGCGGCAGGCGAAGCTGCCGAAGTGGTCGACGCGCACCACCGGCTGGCCGAACAGCTCTTGCGCGGCAGGCTGCAGGCCGTGTCGTTCGAACAAGGCATAGGCCGCGGCCAGCGGACAGGTCGCCAGGAATGGGCCATTGAAGCGCACCGCAGAACCGGTCACGCGCACGGCGTTTTCGACCGGACAGCCGGGCTGCGGCGTGCTGTCCGGCACGACTACGTACTTCAAGTCCGAGGTAGCCAGCGCCTGTTCGCACAGCCCACGATCCTCCTGCAAACGCCGCAGTTTGAAGGACGTCAGCAGATTCGGCGCCTCGCGGATATCCAGCGGCGCCCAGGGGTTCCATTTCGGCGGGACGTCGACGTGGCCGCGCCATACCGCGTAGACGAATCCACCCAACGCGAGCAGTAGCAACAGGAAGAAGCGGCCGAAAGTCATGCCGATTTTGGCAACACCGACACGCCAAGGTTGCAGCGATGCCGGCTAACGGTGCATCACGAGCAGCGCTCTGCGTCCAGCAATGACAGCTGCGATTCGCTCTGCATCGGCGCCACGGCCAACGGCGGCAGGCCGGGCAATCGTTCGCCGAGCTGCTCATGAAAACGCATGGCCAGGTCCGGCGCGAGCCGGTTGTCGGGCGTATGCAGATAGACATGGGGCCGTTTCCCCGCCTCGATCCAGCCCGCCACCTTGTCCAGCCACGGCCCGAGAAAGCGGTCGTTCGCCGCAAGCTCGGGATGCCCGACGAAGCGCAGCTGCGGAGACTCGCTGAACGCCGCCGGACGCACCGGCAGTCGCGGCTTCTTGCTTTGCGCATGGAGCACGGCGGGATCATGCGTCCGGCAGCTGAACAGCGCGCGGGTGTCCATGCAGATGCGCTCGACGCCCCGTTCGTGCAACAAGCGGTTCAGCGCGCGCTCCTCCTCGCCTCTGGCGAAAAACGCCGGGTGACGCACTTCCACCGCCAATGGCCGGTCCAGCGTCTCGATCAGCTGCAGCAGTTCGCCGAGGCGAGCCGGGCCGAAGGTCGCCGGGAGCTGCAACCAGAACGGGCTGACCCGCTGCCCCAGCGGTGCAAGCAGCGCGCGGAATGACAGGACCAGATCCGTTGCGTCACGCAGATCCGGTGCCTGGCTGATCTCGCGTGGCAGCTTGGCGCAGAAGCGAAACCCTTCCGGCATCACTGCCGCCCAGCGTTCGACCTTCTGCGCCGATGGCCAGGCATAAAGGGTGGTGTTGCCCTCAACGCTGTTGAACACCGAGCAATAACGCGCAAGGAAATCGCTCGCCGGCAATCCGGGCGAATACAGCGAACCGCGCCAGGCAGCATCGTTCCAGGAGGGACAGCCGAGAAAATAGGGAAGATTCAAACGCGGTTCACGATGCCTCAGGCATACAGATCCAGACCGAGCACTTCGTGGGCATCGAGGTCGGCCGTGAAGCTGGCGGTGCTGCCATAACTCTGCAACGCCTGAGATGCACGGCTGGTAAGCGGCCGCTCCATCATGGCTTCGAAGCGCGCCGGCATGAAGTCGCCGGAAATAACCGACGCGTCATCGGCGGAGTCGTTCCGCGTGGGTCGGGAGAGGTGTTCATAGGTGAATTCGGTCTGGCTGACCGGGGTGACGATCGCTTCGCGCGCCTGCTCTGCCGCCCGTTCGCTCTCGCGATAGGGTACCGGCGCGCCGCCCCGCTGGGGTGCACGTTCGATGGGGTAGGCAGAAGGGGCGAGACCGTTGAGACGCATCATTCACCTGTCGAAGTGGAGCCGACTCTAGCGAGCCGCTCGCCAATTGGCAATGCCGCCTGTCACCGCGCTGGCTTCGGTGTCGCGACATTGTCGCGCAGGTAGATCGGCTGGGCCTGATCGGCCTCCACCGCATCACCGCGTTTCCAGGCGAAGCCAGCCAATGTCAGCAGATCCTCGGCATGCGGCAGCAGGCCTGCATCCATCGCGGCGGGCTGCACCGCGAGCCTCGCACCGTAACCCCAACCGGTGCCTGCGCCGAACCATTGACCACCCTCCCCGCGCGGCAGGCTCACCTGCTCCGGCGGCAGCACGGCTTCGGTGCCCGCAAGCTGCATCTCGCCTCGATTCAGCCGATAGCAGCCCCAGTAGACCTCATCCATCCGTGCATCGACGGCTGCTGCGACCTGCTCGGCCCCATGTTCGCGGTGCGCGCGCTGGGCGATGGTGGCAAGCGTAGAAACAGGCAACACCGGACGCTGCAGCGCGAACCCCAGGCCCTGCACCACGCCGACGGCGATACGCACCCCGGTGAAAGCACCAGGCCCGCGGCCGAAGGCCAGCGCATCGACCGCAGACAGGGTGATACCCGCCTCGGCCAGCAGGGTCTGAATCATCGGCAGCAACCGTTGCGCATGCAGCCGCGGAATCACTTCGTAGTGGCTGATTACCTTGCCGTCATGCAGCAGTGCAACGGAGCAGGCTTCGGTCGCGGTATCCAGCGCCAGCAGAGTGGTCATGGTGAGTTATGAAGGTTGCCGAGTGGGCGGGCATTAAAACGGTTTAGGTCTTTTTTTGCCAGCGCTGCGACCCGCCCAACGATGGGTCGCCAGGAACAGCGTCAGCAACCGGGAAGCGGCCCGCGCGAGGCCGCTTCCTCGGAACGGCCGCCCAACGCCGCAGCGCTCAGCGACCGATCAATGAATCTGGTCGGGTTTGACCACGATCCAGTTCTTATCGGCGGTCACCGCCTGGCCCAGCTCCGCCTGGCGTTTGGCCGCGCTGACTTGCCAGTCCTTGATTTGCTGGGTGTACTTGGCTTTGCGATCGACCCAGATGCGCAACCCACCCTTTCCCATGTCGGTGGCGTTGAACAGCATGTAGCCATCGGACAGCGGCGTGTCACCCGCCACCAGTACTGGCATCTTCCACTGGTCGATCCAGCCGTGAATCGTCGCCAGCTTACCTTCGTACCAGGTCATGGGATTCATCAGAAACGGCGTCACTTGCAGGTCGAGGTTGGCGGCCGGATCGTAGCTGCCCGCTTTGATTTGTAGGCGCGAGCTGGTGAGGTCACCGCTTTTGGGATCCTTGAGCAGCATGTTCACGCCTATGACGTTCTCCGGCTTGACGTTGTAGCCGTACTTGGGATCACTGGCGATCATGCGCACGATCTCTTCGCTGGCAGCAGTCATTACATAGACCTCGATGCCGTTTTCCTGCAGCCGGTTATACAACTCCTGCATGCCAGCGAAGAGCTTCGGCGGCGTGACGCTGCCTTGCACCACCTTGTCGCCATCGTAGTAGCTGATGGGCACCGGCTTGTCGTAGGCCATGACCTCGTCGACATAGCCCTTCAGCTCGCGCAACGTGAGGCCGGAAAAGATTTGCGCGACCCAGGGATAGCAAACCAGGTCGTCGATCTCGCACAGGCGATAGTAATAGCTGTTGAGGCTCTCCTTGAAACCGTCGCTGTCCTTGAACGGAATCAGTTTGAGCGACGGGTCCATGGTCTCACGGGTTAGCACGCCCTTCATTTCCAGGTAAGGCAGCAAGGCCTCTTCGATATCGAACTGATAACTGGTGTTGTCCATGTCGAATACCGCATAGGCGCCCTTGTTGGCGTTGGCGGCGATCATGTTATCGATCTGCGCCGCCGCCTCGCTGGGCCAGTGCCTAAGCTCGGTAGCGGCGCTAGCGCCCAGGGCCGCGACGCTCATGGCCAGCCCGACGACCCACGTCTGCATCGTTCTCATACGCACTCCTGCGTTCCTTATTGAGGAATAAGCCAACCTGGTATAGACCAGGCGACCAACGCTAGCGCACCCGAGAAGGAATGCTGCTCCAAGAACGACCCTTGCTTATCTGCCTCGACCGCCCCGACCTGAAACGACAACGGCCCGCTAGGCGGGCCGTTGTTTGTCAGCGCAGTAAGGGTTTAGCTGAGTGCAGCCATCACCTTCGCCGTGATCTCTTCCACCGAGCCGACGCCTTCGACGCGGCTGCACTTGGGCGTGCCTTCCGTCGCTTCGAGGTTCTGGTAGAAGGCTACCAGCGGCTTGGTCTGCGAATGGTAGACGCTGAGGCGATGACGAACGGTTTCTTCCAGATCGTCCTTGCGCTGAATCAGCTCTTCACCGGTCAGGTCGTCGACGCCGGCGACCTTCGGCGGGTTGTGCTCGGTGTGGTAAACACGGCCGGAGGCAGGATGTACGCGACGGCCCGACAGGCGACCAACGATTTCCTCGTCGTCTACCGCGATTTCCAGAACATGGTCCAGGTGAACGCCAGCATCACGCAGGGCTTCGGCCTGGGGAATGGTGCGCGGGAAGCCATCAAAGAGGAAACCGTTGGCGCAATCGGGCTGCTGCAGACGCTCCTGGATCAGCGCGATGATGATTTCATCGGAGACCAGGCCACCGCTGTCCATGACGTCCTTGACCTGAAGGCCCAGTGGCGAGCCGGCCTTGACCGCTGCACGCAACATGTCGCCCGTGGAGATTTGCGGAATGGCGAACTTCTCGGTGATGAAGCGAGCCTGTGTGCCTTTCCCGGCACCGGGCGCTCCCAGCAGAATTACGCGCATGGAGTGAGTCCTCAAGGTTTGCAAAGGGATGTCGCCAGGATCGTTGGTCTGCAACCCCTCACCGCTGGCGAATCAAAAAATCTGGTTTGCCGCCATGCGACAAAAGGTTGAACACGATACACAGCGCACATAAAGCAGACAAGCCGGCTCCTTGGCCGCCGACGCGGGCATTGCGTAGCAACCCACGAGGCGGGAAAACGTCGCCCACCAGCGGCGGCGACGTAATCTCGGCACATGCCATCGGCCCGTTTTGCACACTTAGCCGGTGTTGCGCAGCCCGGCCGCAATACCCGCGACGCTGACCAGCAGGGCCTGCTCCAGAGGGCTTTCGGCTGGATTCGACTGCTGCCGCGAGCGAGCCAACAACTCGGTCTGCATAAGATGCAGGGGATCGAGATAGGTGTTGCGCAGGCTGAACGCCTCAAGGGTGTCCGGACTGTGCGCCAACAGCTCGGACTGCCCGGTCAGGCCAAGCACGGCCTTGACAGCCTGCGACAATCGGTCACGCAAATCGCATCCCAGTGGCTGCAGTTCGGCGCTCACCAAACGCTCGTCGTAGCGCTTGGCGATGTCCGCGTCGGCCTTGGCCAGCACCATCTCGAGCATGTCGATACGCGTGGTGAAAAACGGCCAGCGCTCGCGCATCTCCTTCAACCGATCGGCCTCACCTCTCATCAGCGACGCCTGTAGTGCCTGCTCCCAGCCCAGCCAGGCGGGCAACATCAGGCGTGTCTGGGTCCAGGCGAAGATCCACGGAATGGCGCGCAAGCTTTCGATGCCTCCCGCTCGGCGCTTCGCCGGCCGGCTGCCCAGCGGCAAGCGCCCGAGTTCGCCTTCAGGCGTGGCCTGGCGGAAGTACTCGACGAATTGCGGATCGTCGCGTACCACGCTGCGGTATGCCTTCACGCCCTCCTCGGCCAACCGCTCCATGGTTTCGCGCCACTGCGGCTCGGGCATCGGCGGGGGCAGCAAGGTCGCCTCCAGCACCGCCGCCAGATACAGGCTGAGGTTCTGTTCGGCAATGTCTGGCAGGCCGAACTTGAAGCGAATCATCTCGCCCTGCTCGGTAGTCCGGAAACGCCCCGCCACCGACCCCGGTGGCTGCGACAGGATCGCCGCATGAGCTGGCCCACCGCCTCGTCCTACCGTGCCGCCACGGCCATGGAACAGCAGCAGTTCGACCTGATGCGCACGGCAGATGTCGACGAGGCTTTCCTGCGCTCGGTATTGCGCCCAGGCTGCAGCGGTGGTGCCGGCGTCCTTGGCCGAATCCGAATAGCCGATCATCACTTCCTGCGGTCCATGCAGACGTTGCCGATAGCCGGGCAATCCGAGCAGTCGATCAATGGTGGGGCCGGCGTTGTTCAGATCGTCCAATGTCTCGAACAGCGGCACGACGCGCATCGGCCGTTGCAGGCCTGCTTCCTTCAGCAGCAGCTGTACCGCCAGCACGTCCGAGGCGCCTCTGGCCATGGAGATCACGTAGGAGCCGAGCGACGCCTCCGGTGCCTGCGCCACCACGCGACAGGTTGCCAGGACTTCGGCGGTATCGTCCGAAGGCTGGAAATGCGGCGGCAGCAAGGGACGGCGATTGCTTAGCTCGCGCTGCAGGAACTTGAGGCGCTGCTGCTCGTCCCACTGCTCGTAGTGGCCAATGCCCAGGTAGTCGGTGATTTCCTCCATCGCCGCAACGTGCCGGGTGGAATCCTGGCGAATGTCGAGGCGCACGAGAAACAGACCGAATGCGGCGACCCGGCGCAGGCTGTCGAGCAAGGCGCCATCGGCGATCACACCCATCCCGCACGCATGCAGGGAGCGGTAGCAGAGCTCCAGCGGCTCACGCAGCTCACGGTTGTCCTGCAGCACCGCAGGCGGCGCCGGCTGGTCGCGTTCGACCGCCGCGCTGGCCCAGTCACGCGTCGCCTGGAGACGCTCCCGTAGCCCCTTGAGCAGGGTCCGGTAGGGTTCGGCCGACTCGCCGGTGTAGCGTAACAGATCGTCGCTGGCGGTCTGCATCGACAGCGCGGTGATCAGCCCTTCGACATCGCGCAGAAACAGATCAGCCGCCACCCAGCGCGCCAGCAACAGGACTTCGCGGGACACCTTTGCCGTGACGTTGGGGTTGCCGTCACGATCGCCACCCATCCACGAGGCGAAGCGAATCGGTGCCGCGTCCAGCGGCAAGCGCAGACCGGTGCTGAGACGGAGCGCCTGGTCGGCCTGGCGCAGCACGTTTGGCAGCGCCTGCCAAAGCGAATTCTCGATCACCGCGAAGCCCCACTTGGCCTCCTCCACCGGTGTCGGGCGATTACGACGAATTTCCTCGGTGTGCCAGGCCTCGGCGATCAACCGCTGCAGCTGCAGTTCGATCCGCGCCAGTTCCGCCGCGCCAAGGTCGGTGTGGTCACGCGCCGCCAGTTGCGCGGCGATGGCGTCGTACTTCTGGATCAGCGTGCGCCGCGATACTTCGGTCGGATGTGCGGTCAACACCAGCTCGATGTCCAGTCGCCCCACTTGTCGGGCGAGGAATTCCTGGCCGAAGCCCTCGCCCTTGAGACGTTCGAGCAATCCACCCAGTACACCGGTTTCGGACGGCGCCGGCTCGCCGGGGCGGCGTCGGCGTATCTGGTGATACTGCTCGGCGATATTGGCCAGGTTGAGGAACTGGTTGAAGGCACGCGTCATCGGCAGCAGTTCGTCGTCAGCCAGCCCATCGAGGGTTTCCTGGAGCAACCTGGCACCATCGGCCGACCCACGACGAGCGCCCTTTGCGCCCTTGCGGATGCGCTCGATCTTGTCGAGAAAGGCTTCACCGTGTTGCTCGCGGATGGTGTTGCCCAGCAGTTCCCCGAGCAGATGTACGTTTTCGCGCAGACGCGCGTCGATCTTCGCCATGTCCTGCCTCCCGGACGCGCCACCAACGGCGCGCAGTGGATATGCAACCGATGCTGAACGGCTACGCTGTAAGAACCCTCCAAACAGAGTGCCCAGCGCGTTCGTTGAAGACAAGACATAGCGCGGCAAGTCTGTTCGACGGTCGCTCGCATACTCGCCACTACCGTCCGCTACGGCGGGCTAAGGAAGGAGCTCGATGAAGATTTCAGAACTGGTCCGTGAATGGGAAAGCAGCGCCACCGGGCGCATGAGCGCCACTCGATACACCATTCCACTGGACGTCGAAAGCGCCGCACGGCTGGCCGCGCTGGCGGAGATGTATCCCAAGCGCAGCACCGAGGAGTTGCTCGGCGAACTGGTCGGCGCCGCGCTGGAGGGCATCGAGACCAGCCTCCCCTACCAGAAGGGCACCAAGGTGATCGCCACCGATGAGCAAGGCGACCCGATCTATGAGGACATCGGTCCCACGCCGCGTTTCCTCGCGCTATCACGCAAGCATCTGGAACGTCTCCTGGCGGAGCAATCCACACAGCCATGACCCCCGCATGGTACGGCTGAGTCGCTCCTCGGCACGGTCGTACCCCTCGGCGAGGCCGCCCCAAAACGGCCTGTTTCACGCGGCCGACAGCTCTAAACAGCCATCTCCACACGCTTCGTTTGTCCTTCCGCTGGAACGATTGCGGCCCGATGCCCTCACAAAAACATGCCCGTTCTGATTGTCAGCTCCCTATCGAGGGCTAGGCACGCGGCTTACGGGCACTGTTCCCGATCTTCCACTGGAGACTGGCTATGAAAACGAACACCATCGAGCGCCCACTATCGCGATTTCAGTTACCGAAGCTGACGGCCGTTGCGCTGGGAGGTCTGCTGCTGGTGGGTTGTGCCGGCAATCCACCGAACGAACAGTTTGCCGTCACCGAATCGGCAGTACGTAGCGCGGTCAGCGCAGGCGGTACCGAATACGCGGCGGTCGAAATGCGCGCCGCCCGGGAAAAATGGAAGCAGGCCGAGCTGGCCATGCAGAAGGAGAACTACGACGAGGCCCGCAAGCTGGCCGAACAAGCCGAGTGGGACGCACGCGTCGCCGAGCGCAAGGCTCAGGCCGCCAAGGCGCAGAAGGCAGTAGAGGACGCCAACAAGGGGATCCAGGAACTGCGCGAAGAAAGCATGCGCGGCCTCCAGTGATCACCACGTTCAATTCTCGATGCTTTCAACACAGGATGATTGGTTATGAATAAATTACTGACACTCCCTACCGTGCTGGCCATGACTATCGGGCTGGCAGCCTGCTCTTCCCAACCCAACCAGAATCTCGAGCAGGCGCGCGGGCAATATTCCCAGCTGCAGGCCGATCCCCGCTCTAACCAGCTGGCGGCACTGGAAACCGAAGACGCCGGCAAGATGCTGGAGAAGGCCAACCAGGCCTACCTGAACGACGCGGATGAAGAGAAGGTCGATCAGCTTTCCTATCTGGCCAAACGTCGCATCGAGCTCGCCGAGCAGACCATCGCGCTGCGTACAGCCGAGCAGGAGATCGAGAAGGCGTCAGCCAAGCGCGCCGAGGCCAGGCTCGAATCCCGCGAGCAGCAACTCAAGCGCCAGCAGGACGAGATCCGCAAGCTGCAGCAAGACCTCCAAGCCAAACAGACCGAACGCGGCACGCTGGTCACCTTCGGTGATGTGCTGTTCGATCTCAACAAGGCTGAGCTCAAGCCGGCCGGCATGCGCGGTGTACAGAAACTCGCCGAGTTCCTGAACGACAACCCGGAGCGCAAGGTGGTAGTCGAGGGCTACACCGATAGCACCGGTTCGGCGTCCTACAATCAGCAGCTGTCCGAGCGCCGGGCCCAATCGGTCATGCGTGCCCTGACCCGCGCGGGTGTGGATGCGCAGCGTATCCAGACGGTCGGTTATGGCGAGGAGTATCCGGTGGCCAGCAACGACACGCCGGCCAGCCGCGCCATGAATCGCCGCGTCGAAGTAACCATCTCCAACGACAACAAGCGCGTGGCGCCGCGCTCGTCGATGGAGTAGCGACGGCCTTTCAGCCGTAGCGAAAAGGCCCGCCATGATCAGAGCTGATCATGGCGGGCTTTTTTATCAGGACCGAAGCTGCCCTAGACGGGCCTTGGTCTCAAGGCTTGGCCGGTGGCTGCGTGGCAGCCGGCGCGGATTGATCCACGCAGCGTATGGCCCGCTTGTGGCTGTCGACCAGCACGCCCGTCAACCCCTTCTGCTCGGTGTCGAACAGCACCAGCACACCATCGATGCACTGGGCAACCTGCGGCGCCGGGGTCAGCGAAACACGATAATCCTCGCCTGGAATGGTCTTGAGCATGGTGTAGTCGGCCAGTAACAGCGCATCTTCAGGCTTGGCGACGTGCACGTAGCCATAGTAGGAGAGCACCGCTACGGTGCCTATGACACTGCCGATGGCGGTCAGGATCAGCGGAATGGGATTGCGTTCGGACATGACGGACTCGCCTGATCAAAGAGGCCGCATTGTCGCAAAAAACGAGCCCCGCAGGCGAAGGGCACGCCGCCCCATCCAAGGCACTGACAGCACCGCTGGGGACGGCCGGGTCCCGGAGCAGCTGGCAGCCTGCCAGCCAGGCTGTTTGATTGATCGCCCGGCATCGACGACGCGAATAACACTTCACCGGCGCGTGATTAGCACCGATGGTTGTGTCATTTCGGTGCGATTGCGCCGCACGGCATCGCGATAAATCAAACTACAGGACGAGCCAGCCATGGATATTTCCGCCGATACCATCAGCCTCGACCGGCCTTTCGCCACGGTGCCCGAGCTCATCGAGCACTGGGCGACGCAGCGCCCGGATCACCCCGCCCTGATTCAGGATGCGCGCCACCTGAGCTTCGCCCAATTGAACGAGCGGATGAACCGTGTCGCCGCCGCTTTGCAGCGCGACGGCATCGCACCTGGGAGTAGCGTCGCAATCTGCGCATTCAACTCCATCGAATACGCCGTGGTGTTTCTCGGCGCCCTACGCGCTGGCGTAGCGGTCGCTCCCCTGGCGCCTTCAGCCAGCGCCGAAAGCCTGCTGACCATGCTGGACGACGCTTCGCCCCGCTTGATGTTCCTCGATGCGCCGGCGGCCCAGCATTTGTCATCGGTGATGGCGCGGCTGCCCTGCCCGTTCCTGAGCCTAGACCAGGCCGGCGCGAGCACACTATCGGAGTGGATCGGAGACGCAGCGGCTGCACCGGTGGCGATCCAGCCGGACTGGGCGTTCAACATCATCTATTCCTCAGGCACCACGGGTGAACCCAAGGGCATCGTGCAGTCCCATGCCATGCGCTGGGCCCACGTGCGTCGCAGCGCCGCCTACGGTTATAACGACGCCACTACGCTGATCTCCACGCCGCTGTACTCCAACACCACATTGGTTGCCTTCCTGCCGACGCTGGCCCTGGGCAGCACCGTGGTGCTGATGGGCAAGTTCGAAGCCGGCGAGTACCTGCGCCTGGCCCAGCAGCACGGCGTCACCCATACCATGCTGGTGCCGGTGCAGTACCAGCGAATCATGGCGCGCGAAGACTTCGACCAGTACGACCTCAGCCACTTTCGTTATAAGTTCTGTACCAGCGCGCCTTTCAGCGCGGCGCTCAAAGCCGATGTGCTGGCGCGCTGGCCAGGCGGCCTGATCGATACCTATGGCATGACCGAAGGCGGCGGAACCTGCATCCTGGCCGCCCACGAACACCCCGACAAACTGCATACGGTCGGCAAGCCCGCCGAGGGGCACGACATCCGCGTCATCGACGACGAGGGCAACGAACTGCCCGAAGGTGCGATCGGCGAGATCGTCGGGCACTCCCCGGCCATGATGACCGGCTATCTGAACAAACCGGAGAAAACCGCCGAAGCCGAATGGTTCGACCCCAGCGGCAAGCGCTTCATTCGCACCGGAGACGTCGGCCGCTTCGATGCCGAGGGCTTTCTCACCCTGCTCGACCGCAAGAAGGACATGATCATTTCCGGTGGCTTCAACCTCTATCCGAGCGACCTGGAAGGCATCCTCCGACAACACCCGGCCATCGCCGATGTGGCTGTGGTCGGCGTCCCATCGACGCGCTGGGGCGAAACACCGGTGGCCTTCATCGTGCTCGCTCCCGGCACGACGGTTTCGCCCGAGGCGCTGCTGGAGTGGTTCAACAGCCAGGTGGGCAAGACCCAGCGCCTGGCCAGTCTAGAACTGACAGACGAGCTGCCGCGCAGCGCCATCGGCAAGGTGCTCAAGCGCGAGCTGCGGGATCGATACCTAGCGGAGCACGGCACGGTCGTTTGAAGGGAATACCCGACGTATTGGCACGCCTTGGTGGGTAAGGCAGTCAGTGGCCTTATCCAGCATCGGGTTGGGTCTTGCTGCGCTCGGCCTCCAGGCGCTTGAGCCGCCGGCGAAAGCCGTTGCGTTGCTAGTAGAAGTCTTGGCCCGGCTGAGATCATGCTGATAGCTGTGAAGTCGACCCGGTGCATGACAACGACGTCCACCCCGAGCGGTTTGCTGTACTTCTAGTCTATTGAAGGCTTCCTTTCTGAACGAATGAGAAGTAGTCGACTTCAAATTTCTCCTTACTGATAGGCCTCTCTATCACTCTCCTGGATAATTTATCGGTAATTATTTCTTTTCCCGCACCCTGCACGTAATTATACTCAGCCCGGCGTATCTGATGCTCATCTATCGTGATTACCGAATAACTGCAACATCCATCCTTTATGAATCCAGCAAGTAGCTTCTTACCATGAATGACTAGAGGATTTACAAGGCCGTTGATTTCCGGTGCCGACTTAATGTACCTAAGCGTGCCTGAATCATACTCATAGTAAATATACGAACTGTTCCCGCCACCCTCTAATTCTAGAATCCTAATATCGGGATAGCCGTCAAACGTAAAGTCTTCGAATGTAATTGAAAGAGAATCGGTGAGCGTACCCGCATCGATCTCTTGATTTAATCCATTTTGGAAATAAATGGTCATGCCTTTCTCACTTGGAGCTATAGTTTTTATTAAATCCTTGTATGACTTCGATGTAGACCTGACATGAAAAGGATATGTTTTCTTATCTTGCCAAACACCTTCAAATGCTGCATCTTTTTTTACGGCATGAATACTCGCAACTGCAACTCCATCATGAAGCTCGACAAGATTAAGACTTCTTCCTTTATACTCCCCTGTTACATCTATAGGTTTTTTATATTTTTTATAAATATACCTGCCAGCAACATTACTGCCGATGAACTCAAGACTCATGGCGATTTCTTGGCTTGCGATGGTTCCGTTGTAGTATATTATTTCGCTTATCGAGACTTCTTCTGCCAAGCCAGCATGACTAGCTGCTATTAGCATGCAAAACATGGCCGCATGTAATTTCATTGCTGTTCCTCTATAACTTTAATTGCGCGAGCTGTCATTTTTGCGCGGTGAGCCATGTTGTTAGGCTCTCTTTCACGATCTGGATAGTAAGGTATCTTCTGTACCGCCCAACCGTTAACATACACTGAGACCCAAAACAGGTCATTACTATCTGCAGCACTGTTTAATCTCGGTTTTAGCTTACTCCAATAATATCCTGACACAAGAGCGGCCAGGTACGGATCTGTAGCCACCTGCGAAGCGCTCGCCGTTGATGAGGTTATATCAAGTGCAGCATATTTTGGAATACTTCTTAAGAAGACCTCGCAATGTTCGTAGTTACTTCTCCCTGTCAATTGAAGAAGCCCCCTACCTTTGAACCTCTCGCCATCTCCGGGTTGAGTGTTGCCTAAACTCCTCCTGCCTTCATACTGTGCGCCAGAGCTAATTTCTTCTGAAAATTTCAACTCGCCAGTTTCATGGGCTATTTGTGCTAAAAAATGAGCAATCCTAAGTGGCGTGGTAATTCCAAATATTTTCATTGCTTCATTGATTGGAACAAGGTATTTCTCAATTAAATCGCTCGATGCAGATCCCATGACTAGAGAAAGTTGCTCTCTAGAGACCAGCATTTTCATTGAAGTTGAGTGCTGTGCGATTAGATTTAATGGCTGAAAATGCCAAACCACCCCATCCGCATTTATTCCATGCTTCCCGCCCAACTCCTTCCACCACGACAGTTTCTCGATTCGCTTTTTCTCTTCGGCCCAGTCCGGGTTTGGGTCGGCGGGGCTGTGTTCCATTAGTTCGTCCAGCTCGTCCCACTTGTCCGGGTTCCAGAACCATTCGCTCTCATGTTTGGTGATCAGCTGTGCTATCGATTGGGCGTGCCAAGGCTTGCCCAGAGCAGTGCTGATTTCCTCTGGGGTGATTTTTTGGTCGCCGTTACCGTCGAGGATGGCATATAGGCGTTGCTTGACCGGGCCCTTGTCGGATTGGTCGATCATGCCCTTGTAGCTGGCACGTTCGCTGTCGGTCAGCCGGCGCAGGGCTTCGAGGTGATACGCCAGGGCACCGGCCGGGCGTTCGCGGTCTTCGATGAAGTCGTAGCCCTCCCACTCCCAAGGGCTGTGGCGAGTGGTGATCATTTCCTGTTCGGCCAACCAGCCGCTGATCGGCTGGCCGTCCTTGTCGACCAGCAGGTTATCGAGACGCCACCAGCGGGTTTCGGGGCTGCATGACATGCCGCCAGTGCTGGCCGGCACCATCAGCTTGGCGTCTGCCGGCAGGCTGTCGAGCAGGCTCTGCGGCAGCATGAGGTCGACGCCGACCATCACACCCTCGTCGCTGAGCCTGGGGGGATTGTCGGCATCGATGCCCTCGCGATGCGGAATCAATTTGCTGGCGCCTTTGTAGATCTTCAGCAGGGTTTTCTGCGTCTCCGGCAGGCGAGACGCATAAGCCCTGCTCTGGGCAACGAATGCAGGCACATCCTCGCAACTGAATACCTCCAGATGCAGCAGCGGCTGGGGCATGGCTTCGTCGTGGTTCTGATAGCGGCCGAGGTGGCCGATAAGGTCGCCGGCCTTGATCGGCACGGGCTGGTCCAGTACCACGACGCTGCCTTTGGCTTTGGGTTCGCTTTGTGCCTTGAGGAACTTGAAGGCCAGGTAACCCGGCAAGGCCCCTTCACCATCGGCAGGCGCCAGAGCAGGCCGCGCCGCGCCGCTGACAATGCTCAGCAACTTGCGAAACTGACCGTTGCTGGCGCCAACCCTGACCCGTGTTCCCTTGGGTAAAGCGGCCAATATGCTGGCACTCTGGCTGGGCTCTGCACGGACATTGAGGTCCGAGCCCTGTGTTTCGACGCAATAGGTCCCTTCGCCCCAGAAGTCAGGGCGTGGCAGGCTCGCTTGGGCTTGGTATCCGGCCCAGTCCTGCAGATGCATATAGAGGCTATAGAAGGTCAAGGCCGGCTCTGACGCGTCCGATCCAGGCGTAGGGTGCAATGGCGGGAGCGCCAGCCGATGCCTGACCAACACGAACCCGGTGGAAAAAAGCGCGCGCTTGATCAGCGGAATCTCGCCGATGTACTCGCTTATTGGATATTGCTCGTCGATGCGGTAGGCGATCACCTCGCCATCGGCGATGCAACGCACGCTGGACTGATCGAAGGTACCGGCGGTGCCTTGGTCGAAGTGCACGCCGCCATGCCACAGGCCGTTGGCGCCCATCGGGTAGTAGCCGCCCCTGGCCTTGGCCAGGCTGGTCAGGTTTGCTAACGGATTGCCTGCGTCGCCGGCAAAGGGATAGCTCCAATGGTTAACGTTGCTCGTCATCGCCACTCACCTAAAGTCCTTTTCCTTGGTAACGCCGGCGTTCATTGCCTGCGCTTTGTAGTGTTCCTTCAACCCGAGAGGGTGAGCATTTGCCTCGCCGCTCAACCTTGCGACAAACCGCCTGGCGGGTGCAATTGAATAGAGCGGTTTTATGGTCTGGTTCGCGGTAAAAAACCAAGCTGCGCAATAAGTTGCGCAGCTTGGTATGGGCCTCGGCGTATGGCCTGCAGCAAGTAGCGCCAGTTCTTACAGAGCCGCTACATGTTTTCTGCACCTGGTGACCACCAGCCAAACGGGACGATTGTTGAAGGCGGAAGCCGCTCCGGGATGAAGCGTTGGTCCTCGCTGGGCAGGCCTGCGGCCTGAATTCGCCGCGGGGCGCGGCTCCCACAAAGGCCGAGTGCGATTGGTCGCTTAGCCGTGGGAGCCCCGACCCCGCGGCGAAGTTTTTGGCTTTCGAATGCGAAGCGACCATGGCCGTTCTTCAGCGCGACATGAGCCTTGAGCGCTTGGCAGGCCTGCAGCCTGCATTCGCCGCGGGTCGCGCCTCCCACAGGGCGTGCGCGCATCTCACTGCTTTTTTTTGGGGCCCCACCCCGGACGGGGCTTTTGGCTTTCGAACGCGAACCGACCATGGGCCGGTCTACAGCACGACATGAGCCTTGAGCGTTTGGGCGGGCCTGCGGCCTGCATTCGCCGCGGGTCGCGCCTCCCAAAGGGCGTGAGCGCATCTCACTGATTTTTGTGGGAGGGCTGCCCCGGGGCGAAGCTTTTGGCGTGTGGACGCGACCGATCGTTCGGAGCAGCTTCTACAGGGACTCAGTAGCCGCGCTGAATATCGATGATGCCGCTGATGGATTGGCCCTTTTCCAACGAGACGATCTTTTCCGCGATCTGGGCAACGGTGGCTTCGCGCAGGGTGCGGGCCGACACGTGAGGCGTGATGGTCACCTGCGGCATCCGCCAGAACGGATGCTCGGTAGGCAGCGGCTCTTCGCGGAACACGTCGAGCACGGCGCGGGCTACCTTGCCCTCGTCGATGGCGCGACTGAGGTCTTGGTCCACCAGATGCTCACCGCGTCCGACATTGATCACCACCGCATCGGGCCTGAGCCGCGACAGCAGCCCGTAGTCGATCAGGTCCCGCGTGCTGTCGGTCAGTGGCAGCGTGTTGACCAGCACCCGGGTCTCGCCCAGGAAGCGGTCGAGTTCCGTCTCGCCGGCGAAGCTGCGCACGCCTTCGATGGCGTAGGTAGAGCGCGCCCAGCCGCAGACGGGGTATTCCAGCGCAGCGAGCGTACGGGCAACGCGCTGCCCGATCTGCCCCAACCCGAGCACGCCAACCGGCCATTCGCTGCGTGCGATCGGACGGCGCAGCTTCCACTGGCCGGCGGCCTGCTGCTCGCGGTAGGCGTCCATGTCGCGGCTGATGCCGATGACGTGATAGGCGACGTACTCGGCCATCTGCACCGCCATGCCCGCGTCTTCCAAGCGAACGATCGGGATATCGCGCGGCAGGTTCGGTATCCGCACCAACGCATCCACGCCGGCGCCGAGGTTGAACACCGCCTTGAGTTGCGGCTCCTTGTCGAACAACGCAGCCGGCGGATGCCAGACGATGGCGTAGTCGGCACTGCCGCTCGGCATGTCCGGGTGCCAGACCTGAATCTGCGCCTCCGGCAGGTGCTGCTGGATCAGATCGGTCCAGCGCTCGGGCTTGGGGTCGGCGGCGACGAAGAGGATTTTCATGGGCACTCTGTTTCTGCTCGGTTAAAAAAGTTGCCTGCCGACAGACAGGCGAGCGTGCCAGCCTAGCGCTAAATGGCGTAGACGTGGCCGTTGGCCTCCAACAGGCGCAACAGGGCTGGCCAGGTCAGCTTGGCGGCGCTGCCCAGTTCGGCCGACTGCTGACGGGTCGTCTCGATCGCAGCTGCTGACGGCATGTGGGTCGGGCCGCAAGCCTGAGCGCGCACCTGGATTTCGCAGGCCTTCATTAGGAAATAGAGGTAAGTGAAGGCTTCGGCGACGGTGCCGCCCGCCGTCAGGATGCCGTGGTTGCGCAGCATCATCATTCGCTTGTCCCCGAGATCGCGAATCAGCCGCTCGCGTTCACTGAGGTCCAGCGCGACGCCTTCGTACTCGTGATAGCAGAGGTGATCGAGGCAGAGCATTGCCGTCTGGCTCAGCGGCAACAGGCCGTCGCGGTGTGCAGATACCGCCACGCCATCGGCCGCATGCAGGTGCATGACCGCGCCGGCGTCTTCACGGCCCATATGCACGGCACTGTGAATGGTGAAGCCAGCCGGGTTCACCCGATGCAGGCTGCCGCTCTGGACGATCTGCCCTTCCTGGTCGACTTTCACCAGCGACGAGGCGGTGATCTCCTGAAACAACAGCCCGTATGGGTTGATCAGAAAATGATGTTCAGGCCCTGGCACGCGGGCGGACAGATGGGTGAACACCAAATCATCCCAGCCGAAATGCGCAACCAGGCGATAGGCCGCTGCCAGGTCCTTGCGCACCTGCCATTCGGCTTCCCGGTTCGTAGCGGTTGAATCTTGCATAGCATCTGCTCCGTTTTCGAAGGCGCCAGCCGGCGCGGGGCCTTGCAATGGCTTCGCGACCGTCAGGCCTGTTCGGCACTGACGGCGTGTTTGCGGTTTTCTTCTTCCTGCAGGGCGCGCCACATCAGCTTGCCGGTTGAGGAACGCGGCAACGAGGCGACGAACTCCACGTAGACCGGCGCCTTGTAGGCCGCCATCTCGGCCTTGCACCAGTCGATGATGTCCTGCTCGCTGACCTGCCCGGCCTGACCATCACGCAGCACCACGCAGGCCTTGACCGTCTCGCCGCGTTTGGGATCGGGGCGCGAAATCACGCAGCACTCCTGGATCGCCGGGTGGCGGTACATCAGGCTTTCCACTTCCGAGGGCCAGACTTTGAAGCCGGACGCATTGATCATCCGCTTGACCCGATCGACGAGGAAGAAATAGCCCTCTTCATCGTAGTAGCCCATGTCGCCGGTGCGGAAAAATCGGTGACCGTCCAGTTCGATGAAGGCGCGCTCGGTCTCTTCCGGGCGGTTCCAGTAGCCCTGAAACAGCTGCGGCCCGCGGCTGATGATTTCGCCCACTTCGTTGGGGCCTAACTCCAGCCCGGTATTCAGGTCGATGACACGGCTGTCGACGTCGAACACCGGAATCCCGAGGCATTGCGCCTTGGGTCGCGGCACCGGGTTGATGTGGGTGGCGGCGATGGTTTCGGAAAGCCCGTAGCCCTCGATGTAGCGCAGGCCGGTCAGCCGATGCAGCTTCTCCTCGACCGCTTTGGGCATCGCGGCGCCACCGCCGCCGACACTGACCAGGCTGGACAGGTTGTAGCGTTCCAGATCCGGATCGGAGAGAAAGTCGATGGCCATCGTGGCGATATTCACCCAGCCGGTGACCTTGTGCCGCTCGATCAGCTGCGCTGCGACCTTGCGGTCCCAGCGGGTCATGATCACGGCGGTGCCACCGTTGTAGATCGGCCCGCTCATGGCGCCCTGCATGCCGGTCACGTGGAAATACGGCAGCGTCGCGAGGATCACCGATTCACTGGTGCTGTTGGTCCAGACCACGCGGTGGATGATGGTCGCCATCGCCGAGCGATGGGTATGCATGCAGCCTTTCGGCGCGCCGGTAGTGCCGGAGCTGTAGGGGAACACGCAGAGGTCGTCCGGGCCGGCGGTATGCGGACCGGGCTCGTGGCCGGCCGCGATGGCTTCGCGCCAGGCGATGCCGCCTGGAAACGCCGGCACGGCGACAGGCGCCTGGACCTCGGCCGGTAGCGCCAGGTCGGTGGGCTGGCGAACATACTCCGAGTAAGCCGCGACGATCACATGGCGCAACTGCGCGGTGCTCACCAGTGGCGAGATGAAGCTGGTCAGTTCCTGGCCGCAGATGCAGACGCTCGCGCCAGTATCGTGCAGGTAGTGCTCAAGCTCGGCGCTGTGGTTCATCGGGTTGACCGGCACCACTACCGCGTCGGCACGCAGGATGGCGTAGTAAGCGATGGTGAACTGCGGTGAATTCTGCATGTAGAGCAGCACCCGATCGCCCTTGGCGACGCCCAGGTGCTGCAGATAACCGGCCAACGCTTCGACCTCGCGCAGCAGCTCGGTGTAGTTGATCAGGGTGTCGTAATAGACGATGGCCGCCTTGTCCGGGAAGCGCCGGGCGGCGATCTCGAGGTTGGCGAACAGGCTGGTCTCCGGCACCGTCAGGTGTTTGGGCAGGTCCTCGGGCCAGACGGCGTGATGACGAGTGAACATTACAGAACTCCTGAATCCATAGTAGAGGCCAGTTCGGCCATGGCCCGCTCTTCACCCCACTCGAGCCAGCCCCGGGTGTCGCGCAAGGGTGTGATGGCAATGCGTTTTTCGCGCAACGCGGTGACATCGAATTCCGGATCGACGATGTGCGTCGATGAGTGCTCGAAGCCGAGCCACCAGTACGGCAGACCGCGACCGTCATGGCCGGCCTGCAAGCGCGGCCGGACAATCGAGCCGCGTGATTGCCGCGTCATGCGCAGATGGCTGACGGCATCGGCCGGGCAGGCCGGGAAGTTCAGATTCCAGCAGCAACCACCCTTCTCCCGACGCGCCCAGAGCGTGCGGATCGTGGTTTCAGCGAAGGTTTCGACACAGGACCAATCGATATGCGTACGGTCGAGAAAGGCCTGGCTCAGACCGATGGCGGGCAGCCCGAGCAGGTCGGCGCTGAGCACCGCCCCGAGGGTTCCGGAATAAGGCACCGAGTCGCCGATATTGGCGCCGCTGTTGATGCCCGACAGCACCAGGTCGGGGGGCGACGCCTGCAACCACTCGGCCATGGCGAACATCACGCAATCCGACGGCGTCCCGGAAATGGCGAAGCGCCGCTCACCGTGGCGATATGCCCGCAGCGGCGAATGCACCGAAATGCCTTGGCCAGTGCCGCTCTGGTCGTGCTCGGGTGCCACCACCCAGACCTCCTCGGCCAGTTGCGCGGCGATTCGCTCTAGAAGGGCAAGCCCCGGAGCAGCGATGCCGTCATCGTTGGTCAGCAGGACGCGGCGCAGCAAGGGTGCGCTCATATTGGTTCTCCCTTACCGCCAGTCTGGGCGATGCGCCAGCCGGCCTCGGCGAGCAAGCCGGCGCGTTGGCCGACCTGTAGCGCATCGGCATTGCTGGCGTTGCCCTGCAGCGCTCGTGCATAGACACCCTGCAGAATCGCGGCGAGACGGAACAACGAAAACGCCACGAAAACATGCCAGTCGCTGATGGCATCGCGCCCACTCTGCTGGCAATAGCGCGCCAACACTTCTTGTTCGGACGGAATGCCCTGCGCCTGCAGATCGATACCCACCAGGCCACGCAGACCGTCGACACCGGCCGGCAGGTGATACGGCAGGCAGAAGTAGGCCAGGTCCGCCAGCGGATGGCCGAGGGTGGACAGCTCCCAGTCGAGAATCGCCGCGACCCTCGCCTCCCCCGGCGCGAAGATCAGGTTGCCGAGGCGGTAGTCGCCGTGGGCGATGGCGCATTCGTCGCGCTGTGGCACCTGCTCCGGCAACCACTGCATCAGCCGCTCCATCGCCGGCATGTCGTCGGTGCGCGAGGCCTCGTACTGGCCGGACCAGCGCTTCACCTGGCGAGCGAAATAGCCTTGCGCCTTGCCGAAATCGGCAAGCCCCACAGCCTCGACATCGACCTTGTGCAGCTCGGCCAGCGTATCGATGGCGGCTAGGTGGATCGGCTGGCGTTCGGCGACAGGTAATTCGTCCAGGGCCGGATGGCTAAAGATTCGTCCTTCGACGTGGTCCATCACATAGAACACAGTGCCGATGATGCTTTCGTCTTCGCACAGCAGATGCACATGCGGCACCGGCACCCGGGTGTGCTCAGACAGCGCGCGGATCACCTTGTATTCGCGCTCGACCATATGCGCCGAGGGCAGCACCTTGCCCGGCGGCTTCTTGCGCAATACGTAACGACGTCCGGCGCTTTCCAGCAGATAGGTGGGGTTGGACTGGCCGCCCTGGAACTGGCGGATCACAACGTCGTCGCCCATCTGCGGCAGGTGCTGGCGCAGATATCGAGCCAGCGCCGCCTCATCGAATCGATGCGCGGGAAGCACGTCGATCAGCTCGGGTTCGTTCATCGGCGAACCCTCAGCACGCGGTTTCGCCGCCATCGGCGACGATCACCTGTCCGGTGATATAGGCGCTGGCTGGCGCAGCCAGGAACACCGCCAGACCGGCGATATCCACCGGCTCACCGATACGGCGCAGCGGGGTTTTCTCGGCGGCGCGGCGAACCCGCTCCGGATCGTCGAGCAGCGCCTTGGCGAAATCGGTACGCACCAGTCCCGGCGCGATGGCGTTGACGCGGATGCCCTTGGGCCCCCACTCCGCTGCCAGATTGCGCGCCAGCGCCGCTTCGGCGGCCTTGGATACGCCATAGGTACCGATCACGGTGTTGCCGCGCAGCCCGGCGATGCTGGAGAGCATGATCACCGCGCCCTCGCCGCGCTCGGCCATCTGCGGTAGCACCATGTTCGATAGCCAGAAGGTGCCCTTGACGTTGGTGTCCATGATCTTGTCCCAGGCGTCGTCGGTCAGCTCGCTGGTCGGCCCGTAGACCGGGTTGGTAGCGGCATTGCAGACCAGCACGTCGATGCGCCCCCAGGTCTGCAGGGTGGTATCGACCAGCCGCTGCAGGTCCTCCTTGCGCCCGACATGACAGGGCACCGCAATGGCCTCTAAGCCGGCGGCTTTCAGCTCGGCGGCAACCGCCTCGCAAGCATCGGCCTTGCGGCTGGAAATGACGACTTTCGCGCCGCAGCGGGCCATCTCTTCGGCAATGGAGCGACCGATACCGCGGGTCGAACCGGTGATCAGCGCCACCTTGCCGGACAGGTCGAATAATGGATTGGTCATCGGACGGCATCCTTTTGTTGGTTTTGTTGGAGGCTCAGCGCGTGCTGGCGTAGTTCTTCAGCTCCAGCTTGGCGATGGTGTCCAGGTGTACTTCGTCCGGGCCGTCGGCGAGCCGCAGCGTTCTTTGGTGGGCCCAGGCAGCCGCGAGGAAACTGTCCTGGGAAACGCCCTTGGCGCCATGGACCTGGATGGCCCGGTCCAGCACGCGCAGCGCCATGCTCGGTGCGGCAGCCTTGATCATGGCGATCTCCTGGCGCGCCACCGTGTTGCCGACGGTATCCATCATGCGCGCCGCCTTGAGTGTCAGCAGGCGGGTCTGCTCGATCTCGATGCGCGAACGGGCGATGTCCTTGCGGATCGAGTCGAAGTCGGCCAGCGGCTTGCCGAACGCCAACCGCTCATGGACGCGCTCGCACATGGCCTGCAGCGCGCGCTCGGCCACCCCGATGGTGCGCATGCAGTGGTGAATACGGCCGGGGCCAAGACGGCCCTGGGCAATCTCGAAGCCGCGGCCTTCACCCAGCAGCATGTTGCTGGCCGGCACGCGGACGTTGTTGTAGTGAATTTCGGCATGCCCATGGGGCGCGTGGTCGTAGCCGAACACGTTGAGCGCACGGACGATCTCGACACCCGGCGTATCGAGCGGCACGAGGATCATCGACTGTTGCCGGTGCCGCTCGGTGGAGGGATCGGTCTTGCCCATGACGATGGCGATCTTGCAGGTGGTGGTCATTGCACCCGACGACCACCACTTCTGCCCGTTGATCACATATTCGTCGCCTTCGCGGCGGATCTCGCAGGCGATGTTGGTGGCGTCCGAAGAGGCCACGTCGGGCTCGGTCATGGAGAAGCAGGAACGAATCTCACCGGCGAGCAACGGCTTGAGCCACTGTTCCTGTTGCTCTGGCGTGCCGTAGCGGGCCAGCACCTCCATGTTGCCGGTGTCCGGCGCGGAGCAGTTGAAGACTTCGGCCGCGACATGGGAGCGGCCCATGATTTCGCAGAGGTGCGCGTATTCGAAATTGGTCAGTCCGGCGCCGTGTTCGCTTTCCGGCAAAAACAGGTTCCACAGACCCTGCGCCCGCGCCTTGGCCTTGAGCGCTTCGAGGATCGGCGGCGGCGCCCAGCGATTGCTGGCGGTGGCGATCTGCTCGTGAAAGATGTGTTCGTTCGGGTAGATATGCTCGTCCATGAACGCCGTGAGTTGCTGCTGGAGTTCCAGTGCCTTGCCGGTCAGTTCATACATCCCCGTTTTCCTTCTTGTTGTGCTGCATCGGGAAATCCACAGGCACGCCCTGAGGATCTTCGCTGCCGGAGCGCAGGCGAAAGGTCGCTTCACCGATTGCCAGCAGGCGGTCCTGGCTGTCGCGTATCTCTCCGGAGCTGTTGAAGATTCGGCTACCGCCGGCGCGTCGTCGGCCGATGGCGCGGATCACGCCACCCGAGCATTGGCCGGTGAACGTGGTGTTGAGCACCAGCGTGACGGCTTTGCGCACCCGTCCCGGATAGGGGCAATAGGTTCCCGCCTCGGCCAGCACCACGTCGAGTAACGCCGTGATCACTCCGCCATGGAGCACGCCAGCCATGTTGAGGTGACAGGGCTGCACCTCCAGCTCGATCACCGCTTCGTCCTCACTCCAGGCCACCTGGCGATAACCAAGGACCTGGTGAAAACCTGGCAAGTCCTTGCCCCCACTGATGGGCAATGGGCCGGGTTGATGCTCATCTGTAAGGCGCTGCTGCTGCGAGTCGGTCATTGCGCGACCCTCGGGCCCGCGGTAGTTGCCGCCCGGGCGCGCGCTTCGATCGTGGCGTTTCCGGCGTGAAGACGCATGGCCTGTCCTCTCGGTTGTTATTGTGCTGAGTCCACTTCTTTTGAAGCTGGCATGGCCGAAACGATGCGTCAATTCGGAATTAAGTTCCATCAGGCAGAATTATGACGACCCACAAACAGAACCGTCTAAGATCAATGTCGGCATGCGAGCCCTTAGGCCCATCGCGCGATCCGACACACCGCGAAACATCCATGACGGCGCGATAGCCTTCTGCTAGTGGTTGAAAATAGCGTCCGCTATGGTAGTTTTCAGGCAGCTTTGCAGAAAACAGTTTTGCTCTGCGAAACAGAGCAATGCAAGCGCGGTATAAAAGGCTTCAGCCAGACAATTACAAGAAGAGGACGCGATATGAAATTCATGCTCAAGAAGCTGCTCGTTCCAGTCAGCCTCGTCGCCCTGGCGGTTTCTGCAGTGCTGCCACAGATGGCGACTGCTGCCGACGTCACGAAATGGCGCGTGCAATCGCACTGGCCGAGCGCCAGCAGCTCATACAAAGACAGCCTCGTGCGTCTGAAAAACCAGATCGAGCAGCGCACCGAAGGCCGCCTGGAGTTGCAACTGTTCGAGTCAGGCGCGCTGTTCAAGCCGCAGGAAACCTTCAACGCGGTCAGCCGCGGCATCATTCAAATGGGCACGATCTCCCCCGGCTATGCACAAGACAAGATGACCCTGGCCGGTATCGCCTCGGGTCTGCCGTTCGCCTTTCAGAACGTCTGGGAGGCGGCTTACTTCCACAAGCACATGGGCTTCGAGGACATGCTTCGCGACGAGGCCGCGCAATACGGCGTGTACTGGTCGACAGACAAGGTCTACCCCACCGAGATGGTGGTGAAAAAACCGGTCAACAGTTGGGAAGACTTCACCAAGCTGAAGATCCGCTCGTCCGGCGCCCTGCAGAAATTTCTCGATGAGGCCGGCGCCTCGACTACTTACCTGCCGGGTGGAGAGCTCTATCCGGCCCTAGACACTGGCGTGGTCGACGGCGCGCACTGGGGCGCTGTGCAAGGCGCGGCGAGCATGAGCTTCTATGAAGTGGCCAAGTACCACGTCAGGCCCGCGCTGAATATCGCCGGCACCGATGTGTTCATCATCAACCAGAAGGCACTGGAGAAACTCTCCGAGCGCGACCAGGAAATCGTCAAACAGGTCCTCGACGAACAGTTCTGGTATCGCACCAACGAATACCTTTACCAGGAGCAAGTCACGCTGCGTAAGGTCATGGCCGAACAAGGCGTACAGGTCAATACGCTGCCGGACGACGTGCAGAAGCGCCTGCGCGAGGTCGCGCAGAAGACCTGGGAAGAAGAAGGTCAGCGCAGCGACAAGGCCGCCGAGGCCCTGAAGAAAGTCAAGTCCTTCCTTGGCGAACTCGGTTACCTCTGACGCCCCTAGCCTGCTCGGCGCGATCGACCGCGCCGAGCAGTTGATCCGCTCAATCCTTGCTCGTGGGGCTCGTCATGCGTGTGATTCATGCCTACATCAACGGCATCACCCGGCTCAATGAATTCATCGGGCGCTGGGTGGCCTACCTGATTTTCCTGATCTTCGTGCTGCTGCTGCTCGAAGTCTTCATGCGCTACCTGTTCTCGAGCCCAACGTCCTGGACCAACGAACTCGGCCAGATGTTGTTCGGTGCCTACGTGGTGCTGTCGGGTGGCTACGTCATGGCGCATCGCGACCACGTCAATGTCGACCTGTTGTATTCGACCTTCAGTCCACGCACGCGGGCATGGGTGGACATCTTCACCTCGAGCATGTTTTTTCTATTTATGGCTGCGCTGCTGTACTTCGGCAGTTCCATGGCCTGGGAGTCGGTTCAAGGAATGGAAACCTCCTATTCGGCCTGGAATCCGCCGATCTGGCCGATCAAGGCGATGATTCCGCTCGGCACGCTGTTACTGCTGCTGCAGGGCATCGCCAAGCTGCTACAGGACATTCTCATCGCGCTGGGCCGCGAGCCCACCCACGACGCCAAGCACGCGGAGGATGCCCGATGAGCATCGAAGTCACCACGCTGCTGTTCTTTCTGACACTGGTCTTCTTTCTCGTGCTCGGACTGCCCCTGGCCTTCGTGCTGGGCGGCGTCTCGGTGCTGTTTCTCTATTTCACCTGGGGCGTCGATGCCTTCTACATGGTCGCCTCGCAGATGTGGGGCACCATGGAAAGCTTCACCCTGGTGGCCATCCCCTTGTTCGTGTTCATGGCGATGTTGCTTGAACGCACGGGAGTCGCGCGCGACCTCTACCGCATGATGCACCTGTGGTGCGGTGGTATGCGCGGCGGGCTGGCGATCGGCACGCTGGGCATCTGTGCGGTATTCGGCGCCATGGTCGGCATCAGCGGTGCCGCGGTGGTGGCGATGGGCACCATCGCGTTGCCGGCCATGCTCGAACGCGGCTACGACAAACGCATGGTGCTCGGTTGCATCAATACCGGCGGCGGCTGGGGCATCCTGATCCCGCCGAGCATCATGATGATTCTCTACGCCATGATCAGCGGCCAGTCGGTGGGCAAGATGTTTGCCGCCGGCGTCTTGCCTGGCCTGTTGCTGGTGGCGCTGACGGTCACCTACGTGTTGGTCCGCTCCTACCTGCAGCCCCATCTGGCGCCTGCGTTGCCGAAGGAAGAGCGCGGCACCTGGGGTGAAAAACTGCGGGCGGTGCGTGCCGTGCTGCTACCCATCGGCATCGTGGTGATGGTGCTCGGCTCGATCATTGGCGGCCTGACCACCCCCACCGAGGCTGCCGCCATGGGCGTGTTCGGCGCGCTGATCTCCGCGGCGGTGTACCGCAAGCTGAACTGGCCGATCCTGCAGGAAGCCGCCATCCGCACCTTCAAGCTGACCGGCATGATCGCCTGGATCCTGTTCGCCGCCCACGCATTCAGCTCGGCCTACCAGGGCATGGGCGCGCAATCGTTGATCGAAGGGCTGATGATGGACCTGCCAGGTGGGCGCTGGGCCATCGTCATCTTCATGATGGCCATCGTGTTCGTCATGGGCATGTTGCTCGATCCGGTCGGCATCATGCTGATCACCCTGCCGGTGTTCCTGCCGATCATCGCCTCGCTCGGTTTCGATCCGATCTGGTTCGGCGTGCTATTCGTGATCAACATGGAGATCGGCTACATGACACCGCCGTTCGGGTTCAACCTGTTCTATCTGAAAGGCATCGTCCCGCCCGGCATCACCATGAAGGACATCTACTGGTCGGTGATCCCCTTCGTGATCGTCAACATCATCGGCATGGGCATCATCATGGTGTTCCCCGAGATCGCCACCTGCCTGCCGCGCACACTGTTCTGAGGCACGAGCACTGAAACAAAAAAGCCGGAGCGAAATGCTCCGGCTTTTTTATGCACATCAATCAGATGATGTTGGCGTAGTCGGCCTCGATCCGATCCAGGCTCAGGTGGTTCAGGAAGTTCGAGAAGCACATCCAGGCCGACAGCGCGTTGAGGTCCTGGAATTGCTGCGGCAGGTACTTGGGCGGCACCACCATGCCCTCCTCGACCAGCTGGCGCAGGGTACGCATGTCCTCCAGCGTGGTCTTGCCGCAGAACAGCAGCGGGATCTGCTCCAGCTTGCCCTTGCGTACGGCCAGCTGGATGTAGTTGTAGACCATGATGAAGCCCTTCAGGTAGGACAGGTCCTTGGTGAAGGGCAGCCCACCGGGCAGCGAGCCGCGGAAGACCCGGCTGGCGTTGCTGTAGCACTCGTCCTCGCCATAGCCCTCGTCGCGGAAGAAGGCGAAGACATCGAGGAAGTCCGCGCCTTCTTCGGCCATGTGGATGGCGCGGGTGCGGTTGGTGAGCTTACGCAAGCGCGTCGGGTAGGAGGCGAAGGCGATCACTTCCATGAGGATCGCCAGGCCTTCCTGGGTCACGGTCGAGGATGGCGGGCCCTTGGCCAGGAAGGTGCAGATCGGCTGGTTCTGGCCATTGAGCGTGGTGCCGACGTGCACCAGCCCTTCATGGACTTCCAGCGCACGCACGTCGCGTTCGTTGAACATCGCGTCGCTGCGGATTTTGATGTAGTCGGCGCCGGCCGCGGCGTCGGCGAGGATGCCGTCGGACTCGAAGACACGAATCACACCCTCGCCTTCACCGAACACCAGATCCAGCCGGCGCTGCAGCATGTCCACCGCCTGCGGTGCGTTGAGCGTTTTGGCTTCGTCCTTCAGGTCGCCGCGGTCGGCAATGTTGTTCAGGTAGTCGGAGAGCATCAGCCCGAGATCGGCGAGCGTCGGATCGCCCGCATGGAAGGCATCGGACGCCGCGCCGTAGAGCTCCTGGGAAATCAACCCAAAGTCGGCGGTGCCGCGCGCTTCGAGCATGCGAATCACCATGCGGTATTCCTTGCACATACGCCGCATGATCTGCCCGACCGGATTGAACTGCCCCAGCTGGCGAGTGATATCACGCTCGATGTTCTGGAATTCTTCCTTCTTCGCGCTGGAATCGAAGGCCAGCGGACGGCCTTCGTAATAGGCGCGATCGACTTTCGGCAATTCTCGTCCGCCGCTGGCGAAGAAAGCTTGGCGGACGTTGTCGTCCCACTTCACCGCATCGAGCACCCG